>CAZNTR010000175.1:0-8093 GCA_964575925.1 uncultured Chitinophagales bacterium | reverse complement strand
GTTTTCAGATTCCTTGGACAACGTTAATTGGTGGTTCTAACGATAAACAAGAAGCATCAAAACTTTTACCTTTTGTGAAAGAAATAAAATCTTTCCCTACTTCGTTTTTCGTAAACCGTGAAGGTTTTATCACCGCTGTTCACACTGGATTTAAAGGTCCTGGAACAGGTGTTTATCATCTTGAAGAAAAACAACATTTTATTAAAAACATAGATTCTATCTTAAACTAACATGATTAAGAACGTACTTGTCCTTTTTTTCATCCTTTCGACTCTAAGCCTTTTTTCTTGCGATTCGACTAGCTCTTATTATTATGAACCTGATTTTACTAATGTTCCTGATGCTTTTCCTAGAGATGAAGCAAAAAAAACTGTAATGCCAAATGGCTTAATTATTTATGAAGTAGCACTCGGTGATGGCCCATTTACCGTTCAAAATAAAGATGTAATAAATGGCTATTATACCGGACGCAAACTTAAAGATGATGAAATATTTGATAGCACCTTCAAAGACGGATTCACTAGCTATTTTAGCCTGAATTTGGGTGGTGTTAATGTAAATTCAGGAACGTTTAACTTTATTGAAGGATTTCGCCAAGGGTTTGTTGGAATGAAAAAAGGTGGTAAAAGAGTGGTCGTAATTCCTCCTGATTTAGGCTACGCTGGTACGGGAAACTTGCTTCAAAACGATACACTTGTATTTGATATTGAAGTGCATTCTTTTGTGGCTGCAAAAAAGTAATCTAACTATTTAATTAAGTTATAACCCGCTGTTTTATTTATCTATTTGATGGGTAAATGTTAAGCTTTTTGGTATTCTGTTGAAATACAGAAGATGTAACACCTATCAATTTTTCTATTTTCTGACATTTCATTTCTTAAAAAATCCAATCATGCACCCGAACAGCCCTTATAATCAATCATATGATTTTGATCGATTGATAAATCATTTTCCACCACTTTCTGAGTTTCGTTACACCACTCCGGATGGATCAAACTCCGTCAATTTTGCAGATCCTAAAGCCGTAATTTCCTTAAATAAAGCTTTACTCTTAACCGATTTTGGTATAAAATTTTGGGATATTCCAGAAGGTTATTTGTGTCCACCAATTCCAGGAAGAGCTGATTATATTTTTTATTTAGCGGAGTTAGTAGGTTTCGATACCGCAACTCATTCGAACGAAAAAGTACAAAGACATGTCCGAATTTTAGATGTAGGTTGTGGAGCAAATTGCATTTATCCTCTTCTCGGGAAATCCTTATTTGGATGGAGTTTTATTGGTTCAGAAACCGACAAAACAGCGTTAGAATCCGCTGAAAACATTCTTAGAAAGAATGACATTCATGGCATCACTCTTCGTCATCAAGCTGATGCCAATCATTATTTTCATGGAATTCTTCGCCCAAATGAGTTTGTTGATGCCATGATCTGTAATCCTCCATTTCATACTTCTTTGGAAGAATCTTTACGAGGAACAAATCGAAAATGGAAACACGTTGGTAAAGGCCGAGTCGAAAAAGATCGTTTAAATTTTGGTGGTCAATCGAGTGAATTGTGGTGTGAAGGCGGAGAATTAACCTTTATTAGTAACTTAATTCGTGAAAGTTTGGAATTTAAGACTCAAGTCGGCTGGTTTACCTGTTTAGTTTCAAAAAAATCCAATTTGCCTGAATTGTACAACATTTTCGATGAAGTGGAAGCCGTAAAGATTAAAACTATAGAAATGAAGCAAGGCCAAAAAACAAGTCGTTTTATAGCTTGGAAATTTTAGGACCTTCATTTTTTATTAAATGAATACACTTTGAAAACCCAATTTTTGAGGTTTACACCTTACTAAATCCTTCAAATTCGCTGAATATTTTATATAAAACTACTTTGCGAGGTAAACAGCATTTGATAACCAAATTACAAGACAAAATCTAAAAAATGAGGAGAAATCCCTCTTTTTTTGAAAAATGGGTTCCAAAAAAGCGTTTTAAGTACGTCTAGAAACAGAAATGAAAATCTTTAGGAAAAACAGGAAGCTTCAAAGATCAACATTCACAATTACAAAGCAATTAGGAAACGAGAAAAAAGCTAATGCTAGTTTTTTCACAATATGACAGTTGGCGCGTTTGAGAAGTAACGGATTTTAAAGCACTTCCCTTTCAGTGTTATAATTACTTTTCTTAAAATCACTAACCTTTGATTTAGCAATAAACTCGCAATTTCTTATACATGCTGTTAGCAGTTCGTTGTTATAGTGTCTTTTTTCTATTTGAAAAGCTTTTGTCAATCTAGTTTATATACATTAGGATCAAATAGTTCCATATATAATTCTGGTTTTGGTAATTTGGTAAAACCATACTTTTCATAAAGCCAATCTGCTGTCGATGTCAATAAAATCCAACGTCTTAACCCTTGTAAGTTTGGGTGTTCAATTACAGCGTCCATTAGTTTTTTTGAAAGCCCTTGTCCACGATACCGATCCAAAATATAAATGTCTCCTAGATATGCAATAGTCGAAAAGTCCGATATGATTCTTGCAAATCCAATTTGTTTGTTATTATGAAACAGTCCAAAATTTAAGGAATTGTCAATAGATGTCTTTACTCACTCAAAAGGAATGTTATCACTCCAACCAGAATATTTTGAAAGAAAGTCGTGAATTGCAATAATATCCATTTTTGATTTGTCTGTCGTTATTGTAAAGTTGCCAAAAGTGATTTCAATTATTTTCATTTAGTGCTAATTTCTATTTCAATTTTTGTCAATTGAATCGGTTCTACAATGACCGCATACGTCAGTCTGTGAAAAAACTCAACTTAAAAAATACCAATTAATCTTAATTTAGCAAGAGCTTATTAGGCGTAACACAATTATATTCAAGTAATTAATTCTATTTTACTTATTCAGATTATTTCTGCATATATCGTTATCAATTAAGTTTCTATTACCTCAATGATTTTATGGATTCGGAGAATATCGTTCGTTTTTTAGATGCTTGTGTTGATTCACTTGATTTGTCTGAGCTTGTTTTTATTCTTGCTCAGGATTCAGTGGAATGTCGTCCAACGGTTGAGTCTTCGGTTTTTCTTAAACTTTTTTTAATGATAATTTTAACGATTGAGTTTTCTCACAACCTGACAGTTAAAACTAAAAACATTAGGCTCATCGAAATGAGTCACTGCCCCCATAGCATAGTAAAAATAACTACTGAAAGAGCCAAACCCACAAAACGGCCAATTCATTTTTAGCTATTGCTGGTGGAGGTTTTTAAATCTTCATTATTTGATAAGTTTGTCTCTGTTGGAATCCAATACTTAATAATCAGCAATACGATTACTGGGACTATCCAAAGTCCGACTAAAGAAAACCAGTCACTTAATGTACGCCCACCTTCGCTAATTAAAAATCCCGCACCTAGCGGTCCCTTTGAAAAAATTGTGTTAAAGGTAAAATTCCATCCCAAATGAAGTCCTATTGGCATAAGGATTGATTTTGTTTTATAAAAGGATAAAGACCAGGCATATCCCATTATTCCTGTTCCAATTAAAACTACAATCATTGGAAAAATATTACCAAAAATTCCAAATGCCGTTGCTGAAATCAATAAGCCAGCTTTGATTCCAATTCTCTCGATTAGAATTAATAAAATAGCACCCCTAAAAATTAATTCTTCTGTTATTACGGATTTTAAGTCCCAAAAAAACATAGAAGTAAATAATCGAAAACTATATTCTTTATTAAAGTATAGGTTGGATGATTTTAATAACAATTCAATAAGTTCTACACTAAGACAGAGAAAAGCTGTAATCATAAATCCAATCCCAAATTGCTTCATTCTTCTAGATAAAGGTAAAAATCCTAAAGAAAGAATTGATTTTTTATCAAATAAATGGAGAATTATCCAAGAAATAATTAAAGCTGTTACTATGCCTAACATTAATTTTTATAGTTTTTTATCATTCTCTATGGTTAAATTACAGCCAACGGTAGTCAGTGAAAAAACTTATCTTCCAAAATACCAATTTATCCTAATTTAACAAGGTTTTAGACTGGTTTTATTTAGCGTATTTAAGTTATTAATTCTAATTTACTTATGTCGATTATATCTGCCTTTAATCGTTATCAAATAAGTTTCTCTTGCCTTGAAGACTCTATCGATTCGGTGAATATCGTTCGGTTTTAAAATGCCTATATTGATTCACTTGATTTGGCTTAGCTTGTTTTTGTTTCTTGCTTAGTATTCGGTGAAAGTTCGTCCTACTTTTGAGTCTTCATTTTTTCTTAAATTGTATTTGTATATGTATATGTATTTTAACGGGATTCGATCATCTCGCCGTTTGGAAAAAGAGCTTAACTATTCGGTTCAATAAAACGACAATGGATTACGACCACACTAATCTGAGAGGATTGGAAAAAGTGAACGGCAAAATCGCCTTATTTAGGTTCGGTTAATAATTAAAAGCGCGCTATAAATCTGCTCGGGATACAGTATTTGATAGCCAAATTACAAGGCAAAATCTTAAAAATGAGGGGAAATCCCTCTTTTTGTGAAAAATGGGTTCCGAATTTGAGTTTTAAGCTCAAAAAAAAGAAAAACTGAAAAACCGTTAGGAAAAAAGGGGAGCTTGCAAGGGCAACATAGAGCGAATACAAAGCGATTAGGTGGCGAGAAATTGAGCAATTGTGAGTTTTTTCACAACGTTTTGGCAATATGCGGAGGCCGGGATTTCGAAACACCAACCTGTCAAACCGCTTCAATTTTGAGTAAATGTACAAAAGTTTAAATTACCCACATCGCCCAGCTTACGCAAATTGCGTGTTGTGCAAATGTTGCTTATTACGCCTCTATCATATTTTTTCTTGTATTCGTCAGACGTGTGTTTCGAAAATGTCTGTTCACCTCATGAATTAATTTGTAAGGTCTATTAAATGCTTCTTGAGATAATTTAAAATAATCAGAAAGTTTTCTTATCGAATCTTTTGAAAGTCCTTTATGATAGTTTAGAATCTTTGAGACTGTTCCTTTTGATAATTCTAAAATCTCTACTAAATCTTTTGCTTTTAAATCATGCTCTTCCATTAAAGCGTAAAGCAATTCAATCGGGTCAGAATCATTAAATGTGTTATGTTCATTGTCCCATTTCTCTATCAAAAGAGTAAGCAACTCAATCTCGTCTATAGTTGCTTTATTATCATTAAGAATCAATTCTTCTAGGATGTTACAATATTCGTTATATTGCCTTACATCTCTTATTATTTTATATTTTAATGTTTCCATTTTCTTTTCGATTATAATTAATAAACATCAATTTCGTATTGTTTTCCCTCATTGCAAAGTTTTGTGTACTCTGCGTGAGTGCCAATCCACTTAATAAACAAATGAACTCTCGTATTTCAAAAGTGATATTTACAAATCAGTCTAAAATTATTGCCACCAATATTAAACACCACTCTGTCAGAACCTTTACCAAGAATATCTGCACTATTAAAAGTCGAAATAATCTCATTTGGTTCGTTCCAATCAACTCGTTTTATAATCGACAACCAAATCTCAAAGGATGCACATCCCTTGGCATTTTTTAGGAAATAATCCTCTATCGATTGTTTTTTAATCAAATGTACTTTCATATACTTATCGCAAATATTACGAAATAAGTTTCATTAAAGGAAACATTTCTTAGCGGATATTTTAGTACAATGCTCTTTTTGCATTTTTGTACAACGTTAGTCTGTGAAAAAACTCACTTATTAAAATACCAATTAATCCTTAATTAACTAGGTTTAGTCTGGTTAATTTAGGATGTTTAAGTAATTATTTATAATTTACTTATGCCGCTTATTCCTGCCTTTAATCGTCATCAGTTTACCTTCTCTTGTCTGGAAGACTCTATCGATTCGAAGTATATCGTTCGGTTTTTAGATGCTTATGTGGATTCTCTCGATTTGGCTGAGATTAATTTCATTCTGGCTTAGGATTCAGTGGAAGGTCGTCCTGCGTTTGCGTCTTCGGTTTTTCTTAAATTGTATTTGTATGGGTATTTTAACGGGATTCGATCGTCTCGCCGTTTGGAAAAAGAGCTCAACTATTCGGTTCAATAAAACGATAATAGATTACGACCACACTAATCTGCGAGGATTGGAAAAAGTGAACGGTGAAATCACCTTAATTAGGCGCCGTTTATAATCTAAAATGTGCCATAAATCTGCTCGGGATACAGCATTTGATCGCCAAATTACAAGGCAAAGTCTAAAAAATGAGGGAAAATCTCTCTTTTTGTGAAAAGATCGTTCCGAATTTGAGTTTTAAGCTCATGAAAAAAACAGAACTGAAAAACCGTTAGGAAAATCGGGGCGCTACCAAGGGCAACATTGAGCGAATACAATGCGATTAGGAAGCTAGAAATTGAGCAATTGTGAGTTTTTTCACAACCTGACGGTGGCGGTATGAAACGTTGCGCATTTTGAAATACAAACTTATCAGCCCGCTAAGTCGTTGATTAAATGTTGTTTCATTCAAATATAGCAATATCAGCGCAATGTTTTATGACCGCGTGTTACCCACAGTTATTCCTTAAATAGCTACACTTATCCGAATATTTTTTTCTATCTCTGGTCGCCATTGGTCTTGATTTGACATTGTATCGCAAATCTTTTCGTGAAAATAAACCTGAAACCAAGTTTTCTTATGAAACTCACAAACATTCTTATATACTTTCTCAGAATGTATCATTAATTTCATTATAAATTCTTCGTTTGGTTCTCTATGGTTATTTATTACTTGACTCAAACTTACTGGAGCAACATCTATATCTTCTGCGAAAGTACTTCTTTTGGAGTATATTGAATCTATATATAATTTTAGAAAGTCTGAAAAATAATTATGATTATCATAAACTGGATGCTTAATATATTCCTCCATTTTCAATTTCAACTGCAAAAGTTTAGCCTTAGTAATTTGGTCTTTTGAAAGATTTTTCATCCTTCTTAAACGAGCCTCCATTAAAGCAGTAGCTTCAGATTCATACTCCATATTTGATTTATATCTTGAATCTAAACCGTATTCTGTATCCATAATATTTATTTTTTTTTCAGTCATAATCATATGAATTTATTAAGTCTATAATCCCAGGAACTTCTATGCTTAAAGTCATGCCTGTTATATTCATACTGTATTTGTCAATATAGTGTTGCGCAATTTGGCTTTTAGGTCTAAGAGAAACACACGCAAGTTCTCCAAATTCACGAATTGCAATTTTTGCTACAAATGCAATTAAGTTTCCTGCAATTTTATCGTATTTTTTTTCATTTCCTTTGTTTTCTTTTGAAACTGTTAATAGCCTGATATGTATCCTCCATTCTTGAGGAATCTTTTCGATGGAAACTAGTCCAAGAATATCACTTGAACCCTTAATCTGCAATTTGTATACCTCATGATTTTTCTCAATTTTCCAGTCAAAAAAATACCTGTCTTTTCTTAAAATTTTAAAGTCATCAATTTCAACAGGTAAAATGTCTACCAGATGTTTTTCTCCTGTTGATATTTCAATAATATTCATTCTACAAATATAGAAAAAGTTTACATAATTTGGAAATTGTCAATGAAATATTTACAGATTACGGAAATTAATTCTAACTGTGTGTAACGTCAGTCTGTGAAAAAACTTACCTTATAAAATACCAATTAATCCTAAATTAAACAGGATTTAGACTAGTTATAATACAATATATTTAAGTAATTAAATATATTGTACTTATACCATTTATTTCTGCTTGCAATTGTTATC
Organism: uncultured Chitinophagales bacterium; assembly: GCA_964575925.1. Taxonomy (GTDB): domain Bacteria; phylum Bacteroidota; class Rhodothermia; order Balneolales; family M1805; genus M1805. Next base: position 321 of record CAZNTR010000175.1, on the reverse strand, counting down.
AGTTAAGTTTCTCTTCTCTCATCGATTTTGGCGATTCTGAGAATATAGTAAGGTTTTTAGATGCTTATGTAGATTCCCTCGATTTGGCTGAGCTTGATTTTGTTCTGGCTCAGGATTCAGTGGAAGGTCGTCCTGCGTTTGCGTCTTCGGTTTTTCTTAAATTGTATCTGTATGGTTATTTTAATGGGATTCGTTCATCTCGTCGTTTAGAAAAAGAATGTCATCGAAACGTTGAAGTGCATTGGCTTTTGGGGAATTTGAGGCCGAATTAGCACAGTATTGCCGATTTTTGCAAAGTGAATCTAGTTGCTTTGAAGAAGG
>CAZNTR010000174.1:0-8211 GCA_964575925.1 uncultured Chitinophagales bacterium | reverse complement strand
ATAAAGGTGAACCCTTAGTTAAACCAATTGTTGGTTGTGAGTTCTATATAACCGCAGACAGACACAGAAAAAGCTTTTCAAAAGAAGATAAAGACCCAAGGCATCACCAATTATTTTTAGCTAAAAACGAGATTGGGTATAAAAACTTAGTAAAATTAACTTCATTAGGGTACATAGAAGGTTTGTATTCAAAATACCCAAGAATTGATAAAGAGCTCGTTCTACAATATCATGAAGGCTTAATTGCAACAACCTGTTGTCTTGGTGCTTTAGTTCCTCAAACGATTTTAAACAAAGGAGAAGCAGCAGCAGAAAAAGAGTTTAAATGGTGGTTAGATCTCTTTGGCGAAGACTATTATATTGAAATTCAACGCCATGGAATAGGTGAACAGGAAACCGTAAATCATACCTTATTAAAATTCGCTCAAAAATATAACGTTAAAATAATTGCAAGTAACGATTCTCATTACGTTGATCAACAAGATGCGAATGCTCACGACATTTTATTATGTATAAATACGGGTGAAAAGCAAAGTACTCCTGGGTTTGATGATTTTGTAAATGATGAACTTCAAATTAAAAATCGAAGATTTAAATTCCCCAATGATCAGTTTTTCTTTAAAACTACCGAGCAAATGGCGCATACTTTTGGTGATTTACCTCAAGCTTTAGACAATACGAATGAAATTGTTGATAAGGTAAACACACTAAAACTTCAGCGTGATATTTTATTACCGAATTATGTAATTCCACAAAATTTTTTAACTCAAGATGATTATCTATTTCATTTAACATGGGAAGGCGCTCGTTCTCGTTATAGTACAATAACACCAGAAATTGAGGAACGAATTAGTTTTGAATTACATACTATTCGAACTATGGGTTTTGCTGGTTACTTCCTTATTGTGTCTGATTTTATTCAAGCTAGTAGAGAGTTAGGCGTTTTTGTTGGCCCAGGTCGTGGTTCTGCCGCAGGTAGTGTAGTTGCTTATTGTATTGGTATTACCAATATAGATCCCCTGAAATATGGTTTACTGTTTGAGAGATTCTTAAATCCAGACAGAAAATCAATGCCTGATATTGATACCGATTTTGATGATGAAGGTCGCCAAAAAGTAATTGATTATGTAGTTAAGAAATATGGGAAAAATCAAGTAGCGCATATTGTTACCTATGGCACAATGGCAGCTAAAATGAGTATTAAAGACGTTGCCCGTGTTATTGATTTACCTCTTTCGGAATCAAATGCTTTGGCTAAACTTGTTCCAGAAAAACCTGGAATTAGTTTGCGACGTGTATTGCACGCTCCAATAACTGATCAGGATAAAAAATCGGGTAATCCAACAAAATCACTTACCGAAAAAGAAGGCGTTCGTGACGAAGAGATTTCACACATTAAAGAAATACGCGCCATTTATGATGATGATACAGATCCTCGCTCAACCATTTTAAAAGAAGCTGAGATTTTAGAAGGTTCTGTTCGTGGAACTGGAATTCATGCCGCTGGAATTATTATTGCACCTGATGATTTAACCAATATTTTGCCAGTTGCTACAACCAAAGATATCGATTTATTAATTACTCAATTCGACGGGAAAGTAATTGAAAATGCTGGTGTAATTAAAATGGACTTTTTGGGTCTTAAAACCCTAACAATTTTAAAAACAGCACTTAAACTCATCAAGAAAAACCATGGAGTCGAAATTGACATTGATTACATTCCATTAGATGATCAAAAAACGTTTGAATTGTATCAGCGAGGTGAAACGAACGGTACGTTTCAGTTTGAGAGTCCTGGGATGCAGAAATATTTGCGTGATTTAAAACCAAATAAATTCGAAGACTTGATTGCGATGAATGCTTTATATCGTCCGGGTCCGATCGCCTATATTCCCAACTTTATTAACAGAAAACATGGAAGGGAAGATATAAGTTACGATTTACCTGAAATGGAAGAATACTTAAGTGATACCTATGGTATTACAGTGTATCAGGAACAGGTGATGTTATTATCTCAAAAGTTGGCAGGTTTTACAAAAGGGGATGCCGATGTATTGCGTAAAGCAATGGGTAAAAAAGACCGAAAAACATTGGATAAATTAAAGCCAATGTTCATTAAACAAGCCTCAGAAAAAGGTCATCCCGCAGCTAAATTAGAGAAAATTTGGACGGATTGGGAAGCATTTGCTTCTTACGCATTTAATAAGTCTCATTCAACTTGTTATGCTTTTGTTGCTTATCAAACAGGATATTTAAAAGCGCATTATCCAGCTGAATATCTTTCAGCAATCTTAACGCATAATATGGGCGATATCAAAAAAGTCTCTTTCTTTATGGAAGAAGCAAGAAGAATGGGAATCGCTGTGGATGCTCCATCAGTCAATACAGGAGATGCAGAATTCACAGCCGTTGATGGAAGAATTCAATATGGTTTAGTTGCTATCAAAGGCGTTGGAGCAAATGCAGTTGAAAGCTTAGTTGAAGAGCGAACAAAAAATGGAAAATTCAAGAGTATTTACGAGTGTGTTTCAAGAAATGATCTTCGTGCAATGAATCGTAAAACTATAGAATCCTTAATTCAAGCCGGTGCTTTCGATAAAATGCACATGAATAGAGCTCAGTTAATGGAAAGTTTGGATGACATTATGAACTATTCTCAACGAGTTCAGCATGAAAAAGCAATGTCACAAGCTTCTTTATTCGGTGGAAATTCAAACGGTTCGGTTATGCAAGAACCGAAATTGAGAGAAGTCAGTCCTTGGACAAATTTACAGCGACTAAAACGCGAGCGCGAATTAATTGGTTTCTATCTGAGCGCACATCCATTGGATCGTTATAAAGACGATATCAAATTATTTACTTCACATACTTTGAATAAAGAAGTGTTGTCTAAATTGGAAGACGGAATGGAAATTACCGTTGCAGGAATTGTAACCTTAGTTCGCAGAAATAAAACTCAAAAAGGTAAAGATTATGCCTTTGTAACTCTAGAAGATGATAATGATTCTATAGAACTCGGCTTTTTCAATAAATTATTTGATAGCTATCAGCATTTATTAGTAGAGGATAATCTGCTTCTTCTAAACGTAAAAGTAGCCGTAAGAGATGGGAATCAACGGTTTTATGTTAATACTGTTGAGCGATTAGATTCCTTGCGCGATAATAATATCGGTAAAATACGTTTGCGTCTAAAAATAAAAACAGATGAAATCTCTTTGATGGATTTAGAATATATCACAAGTTTAATGAAGGAGAATAAAGGTAAAGTTCCTGTTTCTCTTGATATATCTACTCCTACCATCGAACGCCCAATTCGAATGAATGTGCGTAAATATGTAATTGATCCTAATGAAGATTTTATATCAGAATTAAGAACAATTTGTGGAGATGATATGGTTCAATTTGAAAAAGTAGCTGTTTAGACTTTTAGACTCCAGTACTTCCAAATCCTCCAATTCCACGCTCGGTATCACTAACATCAATTACTTCAACAATAGGGAGCTGAACAACAGGTGCAACGATTAATTGTGCGATTCGCTCACCTCGTTTAATCGTAAAAGATTCATTACCGTGATTAATCATGATGATTTTAATTTCGCCTCTGTAATCAGAATCGATAGTGCCAGGACTATTAACTAAACTAATTCCATGTTTTAGCGCTAACCCACTTCTAGGTCGAACTTGAATTTCAAACCCTCTTGGAATTTCTGCGATTAAACCTGTTGGAATTAGATCTCGCTCTCCAGGTTCTAATACAATTGAAGTTTCTACCGCAGCCTGAACATCCATTCCTGCAGAATCAGGTGTAGCATAAAATGGCAAGGTTAAATCGGTAGCATGTACTAAGCGTTTGATTTTTAATGAATCCATAAAAAGTATATATCTATTCTAATTGAGTAACTTCTTCAACTCGTTGGTAGGAAACTAGCTTTATTTTCACAAATCCTATCCAGACATCTGCATGTGCCTCAAGAGGTATTCTGTAGTCATCAGAGCCAAACCATGACACAAATTTTCCTCTGAAACCAAATGGTCCTTCAAAAGGGGCATCTCCGTACATTCGAGTTGCTTCGATTGAGTCTTTAAAAGCTGAGTAAAATCGTTTCTCTTGGTTTGATTTATAGTCCAATGAAATAGTTTCAGTTAGTGAATCTACATAAATTGGACTTTCAACTAAAGTATCTTTACCTGCAAAAAAACGAGTAAAAAGAAAAATATCGGGACCAACTAATGCATACGGAGTTAATGGAATAACTTTTTTTTTGTAGTTCTGATATTTATCTCTAAACTCGGTTACGGTAATATTTTTTTTATAATCAGTAGCAATTTTTACTTCTTCAAGTACTTTTGAATCAATATCATCAGACCAAAAAAATAATCCATAACTTTTATTTTGATAGGGGCGAAAAACGGCAAAATGATGTTCTTCCTTATTTCCAATAAACCAAAGCTTTGGATTGGAATGCATAATCATTTTGTACTGAAAAGATGGTTCACCTTTATAAACAGTATCTCTAATCTCACTAATATCTACATGACCTAAAAGAAATGGCCCATAATGAACTTCATATCGAAATGTTTCTTTGCAATGAAGTAATTTATAGTTCAACGCATTAACATCAGTACTGTCATCAATCTGACAATTTCCTAAATTCGGAAATACAACTAAAAAAAATACGAATAGTAAGTTGATTCTAATCTTCAAAGAAAGCCTCGTATGCATCAGAATCAAAACCTACCAAAATGGCTCCATCAACTTCGAGAACTGGTCTTTTAATCATACTTTGGTTTTCAAATGTAAGTAGAATGAGATCTTCATCTTTAAGCTCTTTATTTTTTAAATTTAGATTTTTCCACGTTGTACCTTTGCGATTTACCAATGTATCGAGACCAACATAATAAGCTAATCGCTCTATTTCTGTTATTTCAATTGGAGTCTCTTTAAGATTGATAAAAGTAAATTCAATATTATGCTCTTTAAGCCAATTAAAGGCTTTCTTCATGGTATCACAATTTTTGATACCGTAAATTTTTACTGTCATTGTTAAGTCGCAATTCGGTTTGGAAAATTTTTTTACTCAATTTACTGAATTGATAAGTAACAATTTCGTTAAATTCGTGAATGCATTTTTTAAACGCTCGACCTTAAATGTTAATATGATTCGGAATTATTTTATTCTTTTAGTCTTAATATGGATAATTAGTGCTTGTATAAATTCAGATGAACAAATCAGTTTTGAAAAAGATGCTTTCAAAACTCCTGAATCATTTACAGAAACGAATAATGCTGGCGAAATAATTTCAGAGGACAAAGATGATTGGAGAGTGAGTCCTTTCTATTTAAATGTTGTTGAAGTTTTTAGACCAGCTTATCCGAATCCAACAGTGGTACAATATATTACAGTAGAATTTCTGGTTTCAGGAATTGAATCTGTTTCAGGTTTAGTTTGTTATGTGTTAAGGCAAGATAGAAGTTTGAGTCAAGTTTACAGAAATTCTAATGATGTATTACCGACAGGTTTAATCTCAGTTCAATTAGATCCCAGCTTATTTGCGTATGCAGGAACAATCTCAGGTGCTCAGGGTCTGCATAGGTTATTGTTTTACGACATTAATGATCGACTAATTACCTATGGTGATGTGAAGATTGAACAATGATTAATGAAAAGCAAAATAAAAGAAATATTAATAATTTTTTATTTACTTGAATCCTTTTCAAGTCTTTTATATCTTACTGATATAGGTAAGTGTGTAAAATGAATTTTCTATTTTCGATAAATCATTTCAGATTGGTTAATATTTTTTAGAAAATTTGAATTTTCACTTGCAAAGTTCTTATAAAAGCTTTACTTTTGATAAGATTTAAAAATTCAAGATAATCTTTTAAAGACTAATCAAAATTCAACGATATTGTAACCCTAAAGAGAGTGTGCATTAAATAGTAATGCACATAACCCCAAAATAGGAGATGGACCTGACCCGTTCATCTCTTCTTTTTTTATAGTAGCCGTGTTCTAAATTTTCTCACAATTCTATATTTGAGTCCACTCCAAAGTCGATTCTTTCGGTTTACACCCTTCCAAATCCTACGAATTCGAAAATGCTATTGCTATAAACTACTTTTCTACGTACGCTCATATTTGATACTATTAAACTAAGTATTCAATTGAAAAGTAAAGTATTACATTGATTTAAGTTGTCAAATTTAAAAATTAAATAAAAAGGGTGGTTTAAGGAAGTTTACAATCAATAGATAACAATGTATGTTACAAAAATTTAGATCAATACATGATTTAAAAAAGTGGAATAATAGTTTCTCCAATGAACTTAAGCATTAAATAATAGGAAATAGGCATCTTCTTTAAGCTTGTTTAAACAAACTAGAAAAGCAAATCTTCTATAATCATATCGGATTATCAAAGTTTTAGTCCTACTTATCACATTAACAAAACGAATTAAATTTTGTGTGCGTAGGGCGTACCCTAACAAACAACATAATCAACCTAAGTTCATCCATATCCAGGAGTCATCACATGAAAACTAAATCAACCATAACTTTATTAATACTTACATTATTCTTATCTGTTTCAAGTGCATTCGCGGGAAACAAAACAACTAACGCATTGTTAGAAGCCGCAAAAAAAGGCGATTTTAAAGTAATCAGTTACTTTATAAAAGCTGGTGCAGATGTAAATGTAAAAGACGAAGCGGGTTTCACCCCACTAATGTTAGCAGCAAAAGTTGGAAATTTTGAAGCAATTTATGCACTCGTTGAAGCATCGGCAGATTTAGATGCACAAAATAATAGCGGAGCAACTGCATTAATGTTTGCAACAAAATATGGACACACGAAAGCTGTAAAATTCTTGGCTCAAAAAGGGGCAGATATAGAACTTACCAATACAATAGGTTTACAAGCAATTGATTTTGCGAAAGCTTATGGTCACATTGAAATTAATCTCTTTCTTAAATATGTAGCTGGCTAATAAACAAATAGAAATACAACCATCATCAAAATGCATTACCCTAAAAACAACTTGTAAGCAATTACAAGTACATAAGCCGAATCAGAACTGTTCCCTGATTCGGCTTTATTATTTTAAATGATTCTGATTCACAAAATTTTCCAATACAATTTTTAAAAATGTACAATCCCGTTTAGAGGTAATGGGATTTTATATTTGTTTAGCATTAAAGGTACTCTTTCATTTCTTTTTTGTACTTATCATCATCGCGAGTTAGTGATGGCATAGCAATTACTTCTTTTGCCATACTACTTGCTTCTTTCTCAAACCCAAAATCGTACAAAGCTTTTGCATAATCTCTTTTATAAAGAATGAAATTTGGTTTTATTTCAATGGCTTTTCTAAAACTATATAACGCTTTTTCTTTAGAAGCACCCTCAGGTAAGCCTCCAAATAACAGTTTTGCAGCTGCTCGTTCAGCGAAGTTCAATACGAGTAATTTGTGATGCCAACGACCTAGTAATCCCCAACCACCTGGTTCGGTTGAATCAGCTAAAATGGCTTTATCGGCGTAGAATTTAATTATTTTTGCAGAACCGACTCGTTCTCTAGTTGAAGAGATGAGAGCCATACGACCAATTGCAACAGCCATTACATAATTCGAGAAATATGCAGCACTATCTATATTCATTGCTTTTACAGCATAGTCTTTGGATGCGTTAAAGAAAAGTTTTTTTTGGTCTTTATTATCTTCTCTATTCCCAATCCATGCCGACATTAATGATGCACTCCAAAGAGCTTCATAATTATCAGGTTGATTAGATAAAACTTGTTCAAAAATCGCTAACGCTTCTGAGTCTTTATATTGTTTTCTTAATTCAATACCTTCCATCATTAGTGAGTCAACGGTTTGTGCAAAAGTTGAATGTGCTAAAAAGGCAAAAAGGCAAAGTTCTAAAAGTAGATGTTTCATAATCCTTAATTCTGTTTGAGATAGTTGGTGCTAAAATGTATCAATTTTTTGCTATTGTCAACTATCAACATCAGAGAAAAACGAATTGTATTTCAGAATACAAAGTCTTTTTTTAAAATTCTTCATTGATATTCAATCAGACATATTATATGTTTCACTATTACTAATTAAAGTAAATAACGGCGCTTTATACGAGATTTCAAGGATTAATTCTTATATCATAGACTATTCTACGAATTCGTGTACACCATTTTCAAATAACCTTTATTTATA
>CAZNTR010000173.1:0-8297 GCA_964575925.1 uncultured Chitinophagales bacterium | reverse complement strand
CTTTGATGAGTGATTTACCAATAAATGGCTTGATTCGGTCTAAGTAAAGAGGACGAGATAGATTTGGCAAATTGTTATATATAATGGAAGGATTGTGTTAAATATACAAATCCTTCAATTATAATAGAAGGATTTTTAATTAATAACAATTATTTCAAGTATGATGGAATAGACTTGGTTATACTCAGATAAAGAATCCTTGCTTTTTTGTTTTGGACTGAAATCTCTAAGGCAAAGATTTCTAAGTTTAGAGTTTCAACTTTTATGGTTTATTGATACTTAGAAATGAATTCAAGAGCTAATTTTAAAACTTCGGCATTGGTCGATTTTGGTGAAAGTGCGCTACTAATTAAAGCATTTGTATCAAAAATAAACTTACGCTTCATCTAAAATAGCAGCCAAAATCTCGTCATTAAACCCTTTTTTTTCTGCTTTAGTGCGAATTGATTCTAAAAATGGCCATAAATCGTCTTGCTCTTTATCTAAAGCTGATTGTAAATAAGGTTCATCTGTTCAGCTAAGCGTTTTCTAACCATCGTTGGTTTATTTCGCCATTGCCAAGCTGTTTGTTCAGATACTTCTAAAACGATTTTTTCCATAATGATTCCTTTTTCAAGAATTTAAGTAAAATTACTGGTTGTAATGGAAGTGAAATGATAATTCTTATTTTAATGAATTTAACCAACTCAACAAAAACTATTCAAACTGAGCCATCAATAAATTAATAGTTGTTCAATATCCACGAATCCATGAGATGTTTTAGTTTGTTTTGAGGTGAATTCACTACAATTCTATTCAAAAAAGGAATAGAGTTTACACAAGTGAACTCAATTTTGCTAAATACCAATTACTTTTGAAAATCTGAATGATGTTCAAAAAATGGATGGAAATAAGCCAATCGGGGTGAGTTATAAACAACAAACTAAAGCGGTTTTATCTCAGAATTGAATTCAAATTGTAAAATGATTTTCTTTAAACTAATAGACACATGAATTTGAAAAGAGAATTCGCAAACTGCAAAGAATTGATAATTAAAAACCCTGCCCATTTTGAAAGCATAAAACTTTAGGGTAAAATGTAGTTTCATATTAATGTGGCTCAAAAAATATCTCGTTCGTATTTGTGAAAGATTTTTATCTCAAAACCTGTTTATTTCATCTACTACTTTTGTCGTTTGGTTCCGCGGCAATCGGACAAGAGCTTTCGTTTACTAGATTTGATTCTTTGGCTTATGCTACTCCAGATTCCGCACTTTCTTATTTGAGTTCATTAAACAAAACAAATTATTCACATAAAGAGGAATTAGATTTTAAGTTGAAAATGGCTTACGCATTGATGCGAAAATCTGAATTGAGTGCTAGTGCAGATTTATTGTATTCTGGCTTGAAAGATTCATCAATTAGTAAATTTCCATTAATAAAAGCCAGATATTATCGTGTTCTTGGCATCAATCAATATTTAAATCAGCAAAAAAAAAGAAGCGTTTGTTTCTTTTTATCGAGGATTGAGTGAATTAAAAAAAGAAGATGAATTTGAAACACGAGCGGCTATTTATCACAGTTTGGGAAGTATGTATGTTGAAGACGAAACACCCGATAGTGCTGAATATTATTTAAGTAATTCCATTCAAATTCGTGAACAATACGCAGAGACAAATCAGCCATTTTTAATGTTATGCTATCGAGTTTTTGCCACATTGTTATCAGATCGGAAGGAGTATATAGAATCAGAACGCATGTATTTGAAAACACTTGACTATGCGAGAAAAGAGAATGACATCAATTTAGAAACATCTGTTTTTCTAAGCTTGATTCAATTGCCAACGTATCAGATTTCAGATGAAGAGTTAGTGGCTACTATTGATCGAATTGTTTCAGGAATGAGGAAAAATCAATCCGATTATGGAAGATTGTTTGCCATAACTGTTTCTTCCAGTGAGTTAAATAAGAGAGGTTTAAGCGCGAAAGCGTATGAATTATTATCAGAAGCGTATTCTTTGCAATTTGAGATTTCGAAAAGAACGGTTGAAGAAGCTATCGCTCAAAAGCAAGTGGAATATGAAACAGAATTGGTTCAAGCGCAGAATTTAGCTTTAAAACAGAAATCTGAAATTCAAGAACTCCAAATCAATCAAAGTCGACAAGAAAAAGTGCTTTTATTTTTAGCATTAATTGTAGTCTTGATTGCTGCAACTCTATATTATATACGTTTAAAAAATCGACAAGATAAATTGACATTTGAAACCGAATTAGAGACACAACGCGTTCAGACACAAGCACTTTTAGACGGTGAAGAACAAGAAAAACGTAGAATTTCAATGGAATTACATGATGGAGTTGCGCAACTGTTAGCCGGAGTTCATTTTTATTTAGAAGCGCTAAAAACATCAAAAAAGCCGGATTCGAAATGGGTTGATGCGGCTATCGATATTCTTTCCAAAACGGTTTATGAAGTTCGTTCTTTGTCTCATTCTCTTTCGGTTTCAAAATGGGCCGATTTAAGTATTGAAGACGCACTTGAAGAAATTAAGAAGTTCAGCAGTGTTGATTTGTCAATTGTTAGTGAAAGAAAAAACTTTGAATTTCAGTCTCAAGAACAAAAACTTAGTGTAATTCGAATCTTGCAAGAACTGATTAAAAACGCCATTTCTCATGGGAAATCAACAAAAATGGCTATTGAACTAACAGAAGAAAACCCACGTTTATTGAACATTCAATTTTCAGATAATGGAGTTTGTTTTAACCCTTTTGATGAAATTCATGCTAAAGGAATTGGCCTGAAAAATATTCAAACTAGAATGAAATTTTGGGGAATAGCATGTAATTACGTGCGCAATGATGAAAAAAATTATTGTACTTTGCTCTTAAAATGTTAAAACTATTTTTGATTGAATCTAGCCCAAAATGATGTTTGTTTGTTGTCATCTTTTCAAATTGTTTATCATCTCCGTTTAGTTTTAAAACAAATCTTTAGCACAAGATTACTCAAATTCGGTCTCCATAGGTTGAATAAAAAGCCTGAATTAGTTCAATCCTTTTAGTTTCATAAGTGTATTCGAATTTGTAAATAACAACGTTAAATTGCTAAAAAAGCTAGTTATGCACTAGTCACACTTATACAATTCTTGAAATTCTGCGAAGAATTTTTCAAATTCTAGAGATTGAGCCCACTACGAGAAGTCTGATTAGACTGTTTTTCTCAAACAAATCGAATTAAATCGCTGTTGAGTTTACTGAAAACTACATTTTGAGTAATCACATTGTTTTAATTTGAGTTAAACTCATACTTGAGTCCACTCCTAAGAGTCGATTCTTTCGATTTTCACCCTTCCAAATCCTACGAATTCAACGAATAGTTTGCTAAAAACTACTTTTCGGAGTACAGTCATACTTTAAATTAATTCACAAAATTGTTTTTTTGTTAATAGTTGTTAAGTTAAAATAGATTAGGTTACATGTTGACTTTTAGGTAGGAATCGTTTTTGAGAAAAACTTAAAAGCGTTAAATTAAAATCGAAAATAGATGATTAATTTATATGTTTATTTTCGAATAGTACCATTGTTCAAATCTAGTATCAAAAGTAGGTTTTACCAGATTATCGTTCGTATCAAAAAATATGAAATTTACTTAACATGATAATTGAAATGAATTTAGTGATTGTAGATGATCATCAATTTGTGATTGATGAAATGAAACTATTATTACATGAAAATCCAGGAATGCAAGTCATCGGGGAAGCGAATTCTATTCTAGAAGCAAAACAACTGTTGTTAAAACTCACCGAAAAACTTGATGTATTGATCTGTGATTTACATTTGCCAGATGGAAATGGGATTGAGCTAGTAAAATGGGCAGAAGAACATCTGCCAGAAGTTAAAGTTTTGGTGCTTACCATGAATGATGAGCCAGAAACGATTCGAAATGTACTAGATGCTAATGCGAACGGCTATTTAATAAAAACATCACCAGCTGAAGAGCTCATTAAAGCTGTAAATCAGGTGAACGAAGGGTTAATTTATTACGGGAAAAGGGTAAAAGAATTATTAAATAAAAGTAGTCGCGAAAAATTGGAGTATTCCGAAAATCCATTTAGTGATCGTGAAATTGATGTGCTTCAATTGATTGCGGAGGAATATTCTGCTAATGAAATTGGGGAAAAATTGTTCATTAGTCATCACACCGTAAACACACATCGGAAAAATATGCTTCGCAAAATTGAAGCAAAATCGATTGTTAGTTTAATACGTTTTGGAATTCGCCATCAGTTGATAAGTGCGTAGGGTTTAGGGTTACTCTTTTCTAAACAGTAGTAAAATTAAAGAATAGCAAGTTTTTTACATCCCATCAGCAAAACCTTAATATGGTCAAACGATACTAATTTTGCGCCTGATTATTTAAAAAAACTATCGGAGCTTGTTTCTGTTTAACTCAGTTTTCAATGTTAAAAATAATCGCTAATCTTAAACTGAAACCGTAATTCAAAAAATTGGTGATTTAGAATTCAAACTGAGTTCTAAAAATTAGTTTTTATTGGTTTTTTTTTGAGGAAAAGGGAGAATTTGAGTAAACTAAAAAAATGTTTACCTTACTTAGATGATAGATTATCGCAAATACATATCAATAGACAAGGAAATACGAAGCGGGAAACCTTGTGTGAAAAATACCCGGATTTCTGTTGGGGATATTTTAGCTTGCCTTGCATCAGGTATGAATCATGAAGATATATTAAACGATTTTCCAGAATTGACCCATGAAGACATTTTGGCAACATTGGCATTTGCATTGGAAAAAGAACATCAAAGTATCATTCTAGTTGCATGAAAATTCTGATTGATCAGAATTTTCCTATCGGGTTATCAAGCAATTAGATGGTAAATTGAGTGGTTTAAAATCATTGCAAGAATTAGGTTTATTACATGCTAAAGATGTAGAAATATGGAGATTTGCTAAAGAGAATGATTATACGATACTCACACAAGACTCGGATTTTAATGATTTCTTTGGGTTTTCCACCAAAAATAATTTGGATTAGAACAGGTAATAGAACTTCAGTAAGCATTTCTCAATTGTTAATAAAACATAAAATGAGGATAATTAATTTTATTGAAACCGATAATCAACATGGTTGTTTAGAAATTTTTGGTTGATTGACGAAAAAATCTAATCAAGTATTCGTTGTCAATTTATTTCTTCAAATTAGAAAAGAAAAAATCAAAAAAAATCCATCCCAAAAATATCAGGATGGATTTTCTTGTTAGGGTTCTTAAGATTTTTACTAAAATACCATTCTTACTTTATCAAAGTCATTTTGTGAGTTGCCAATTGGCTTTCACTAGTCAACCGAAGTACATAAACTCCACTTGATAGATTAGACGCATCAAACGGAAAAGAATGCGAACCCGCTTTTTGAAATCCATTTGCTAACGTTTGAATACGTTGACCATTAAGAGCAAACACTTCCAATTTAATCTGCTCACTTTTAGCCAATTCAAGGGAAATCGTAGTTGATGGGTTAAATGGATTCGGATAGTTTTTCAAAAGAGTGAAAGAACTCGGATTTTGTTCAGTCTGAATAGAAGTTGGTTCCAAAGAATATCTATAAACAGTTGAATGAACGGAACCCATAAATAAATAGGAATCATTTCCACTCAAAAAGACTGTTCCCGTTGGCGCCTCATCAAAAGTAGAGTGTTCTTCAAAATCGATACCATTGGTAGATTTGTAAAGTTTGTACGAAACAACAAAAGCACCATCAATAAATGCATACGAACTTCCATAAATATAAATTTCGTTGTTTAGTTCGAACAGATGAGTAATTCCAACTCCGGTAAGTCCTGTAATTTGAACTTTTTCCCACTCCGTTGCGGTAGAGGTGAGTTTATAAATGGAAACGGCACCTCTACTATCAGCCCAAAAAGAATAAGCTTGATCATCAAAAACTACATCAGCTCCACGCGAAGTGTTGTTAAATTTAGGTGTTGCAATCCATGTATCACCGGCATCTTCAGACATATAAATGCCATAAAAAAGGCGACCAGTAATATTGTGAATCATGGGTAATGATGCTGTTAAAGTGGCTTGTAACGTTGTTTCAGTTAGCGTTTCACCGCCATCAGTAGTTGTCCAGATTTTTGATCCTGCAATTATCATTTTGTTTTCATCAACAGCAAAAACATCGCTAATCGTATTTCCTTTTGTGGATGCAATTTGTGCCCAAGTCTCACCTTCGTCAGTACTAACATGAAGGCCATCTACCGTTGCTGCATAGAGATTTGCGCCAATTTTACGCACTCTAAAAACTCTTGTGGAAACTAAGCCTTCTGTTTTTAATTCCCATGTTAATCCATTATCAGTTGATTTATAAACTCCAAAACCCCCATTTCCGCCTGGAGCAGCTGATGAAGTAGCAAAAACAAAATCGTCAATTGCAAAAATGCCACTCAAAATGGGATTTTTAAGACCTTCAATTCCAGTTTCAGTCCAATTTAAACCTCCATCTTCCGATTTTATTGGAATTTGAATACCAGCAGCGTAGAGAGTTGCACCAATTTTATAAAGATTTGGATAATTCAAACTCGGTTTGAGTTCACTTTCTACACTAACTTCTGCCCATGTAGAACCAGAATCGGGAGAAGTCATCAACTTTCCATAAGAAATCCCCATTACAGCTCCATCGTGTTCTACTAAGGTGTTAAAGCCTCCAATATTTGTGAATATTTTAGTCCAAACAGAGTCAGCTCCAGATTTCCAAGCACCAGCAGAAGTCGTCACAATCATTGAATTTCCTATTTCAAAAGCAAAAGTTGGAAATTCAGCTGCAGGAAAACCAGTTCCATAGGTACTAAACGTACCAGAAGGCGATAAAGATTTTACTGAACCGAAACCTAGAGCAAACAATTCGGAACTTGTACCAGACAAAGTGTTACCATAAGTTGCACTCCCTTTTGCATTCCAACGTTTTGCTGTTGGATCTAACTGAAACACTTTATCGCCAGCAATTCCAAAAATACTATCACGTGCAACGGTAATAAACGGGAAATAATTATACGCAGGAATTCCATCTTCAATTAATTCGAATGTATTGCCACCATCTGAGCTAACAAATCCTCCCAAAGTTGCATGTTGAGCATACACTAAATTCGAGGTTACATAGATTTTCGTTGCCGCTAAATCAATTTTCGACCAAACAGAACCTTTATCTGTAGATTGATAAATCATGCTTCCTGTTGAACCAAAAAGTGTTGATTCATCACCAGAAATGTGTATTACATAACCTCCATCGGGTCCATTAGTATTAGTCCATTGAGCATTTGAAAGAGTTGTATTCAAAAAGAGAAGAGCAAAAATTAAGTAAACGTACTTCATATCCTATAGAGTTAGTTAAAGGTGTAGTTCAATCTAATGAAAATGAAGAGGAAGCAATATCCCCTTAAAAGGGTATTTTTAAAATGCTTATAATGACAGTATGAGATAAAAATTTCAAAAAGGTTAAAAAAAGTGGGAAGATTTTTGGGTTTCATGCGTCTCCTTAAAAAAAGTAATAAAAAAGAGACCTAAAATGACAACAATAGAAAATTCAGAACCCATTTATTTAAATCTCCTCACCGATTTTGGATTCAAGAAAATTTTTGGTGAAGAAAACAGCAAAGAGATACTCATTGATTTCTTAAATGAAATACTTAGACCTAAAGGAATACAATTAAGCTCGATTTATTATCAGAATACAGAACTCATTGGAAAACAAGACTCGGTTCGTTCCGTATTTTTTGATTTATATTGCAAAACCTCTGAAGGCGAAGATATCATTGTGGAAATACAAAGAGCTTCGCAACTTTATTTTAAGGACAGAACAGTTGCTTATGCATCGGCAGCTATTCAAAAACAGACACAAAAACGCAAAGATTGGAATTATCAACTAAGGCCAGTTTATTTGATTGCGATAATGGATTTTGCGTTTAAAGAAGAATTTGGACTGACCGATAAGCTGTTGAATTATGTACAATTAACAGACTTAGAATCGGGTAACATCTTTTACCAAAAATTACTGCTAGTTTATCTCAAAATAGGTAAATTCACAAAAACAGAAGAAGAATTAGAAACACATTTTGATAAATGGCTGTATCTAATTCGAAATCTTGGTCAATTGCAGGAAATCCCAATACAATTAAAGGAAAGCATATTTATGAGTGTAATGGAGAAAGCAAAAGTTGGAAAACTAAGCAAATCTGATAGGTTTTTGTACGATCAAAGCTTGAAAGCTTATCGAGATAATTACGCGGCTTTGGAAACGGCTAGAT
>CAZNTR010000172.1:0-8325 GCA_964575925.1 uncultured Chitinophagales bacterium | reverse complement strand
TTCTAGTTTTAACTACTCCTTCTTCACGTAATGCATTTAATTGAATTCTATATGTGTAAACATTAGGGATACCATTGGCAGTTTCATAAAAATAAATTGCATCAGGAGCTGAACCCAGTTTTCCGACAAAAGAACTTAATTGCCCCGGTTCTGTTGTATCAGGCTCGGAAGATGAATCACGAGGATTATTTAATTTATTTCTATCAAGAAAGATGAATGGAACCTCAATGTTTTCATATGGGCTAAACACCTTAAAATTTGTTGGAACAGATGGTAAGTTAGTATTTCCTAATTTTCCTTCTGTCGATTGTCCATATCCAACTTGATCGCCAATAATAATGTTATAATCATTTACTTTGGGTCTCGATTGAATTACGACTTCAGTGGTGTGAATTGTAATAGTAGTATCACTTGGAATCCATCTGGTCAAACTATTATTAATTTCCAAAACATCTTTATTTTGAAGTTTTATAGTAAATCCATCTGTAATTGGTAGATATTGACCATTAAAGTCAGTTGATCTATTTATTAATGTATCAACAATAGAACCTGAAACATCTAACAGACTAAAATTCTTTGTTTTAATTGTATCAGGTCTTCCAACTATTGACGATGCGATAAGTGTATCTTCAAAAACAACATTATAAATTCCATTTTCATTTAATGCATACGGATCAGTAACTGTTAATTCAACCGTACCACCAGGTGATCCAGAAATTAGAGTTACAAAAGGCTGTTCAGGATCAATAAATCCTGCTTGTTCATCTGAGGGTCTTACATTAACTACATTTAAGCCAAGAGTTAATGATCCATTTGGGTTTCTACTAATTTGAATGGGAGATTCTGATGGTGCTATACCTGCTATTGTAGAACCAAAATCAAAAGCTACTATTGCATAATAATAATTTTTCCCATTTACTACATTCCTATCTGTAAATGAATATTGCAAGCCAGATTCAGAACCCATATCATATTGGACTCCGTTGACTGCAACTGGATGTAAACCATATAATCCATCAACTTTGTCAAAAACTGCAATTTCTTGCATAAATTGAGGACTTCCATAAGCATCTGTTATGATTCTAGCATCTTCAAATGCATCATCTGTGGACTTGTAAATTTTATAACCTTCGAAATCAAATCCATTACCAGTTAATTTCTGTAAATAACGATCAAAAGATTGCTCTGAATTAGAATCCCAATATAAAGTTACAAAACCATCTCCAATAACTGATTTTACAATTGGTGGGATTGGAGCTGTAGCAAATTGATAATCAGACTCATAAGCTTTTGTAGCTTGCTCCAAATTATTATTGGTAGCTCTTCTGTCATTTGTTCGAGTTTGACCTTTTGTTTGAACTGCCGTTACTGCAACTGCAAATCGCTCAGTCTTACCTCTTCTTAATGGGAATAATGACGAACTTACAAAAATATCAGAGTCTTGTGATTGTAACGGTGAAGTAATAAAATCTCCTGGTATCATATAATTTAACCAATTTGAATCATCCTGGCCAATTTGCAATTCACCAGCAGCTAATATTGTTACTCTAGAAACTCCAATTAGATCAGTTTCAGAAACATCCGTTTTATCAATACTTGGTTCACCTGGTTGAACAGTTCCAGCTCCGGAAGTTGGTTTTCCATCAGCTAATCCTAAGGATAATGTTTCTTCATTTCCTGAAAGACCTACATCATCAATTAATGCATTCCAATCTTGATCATTATCAAAATAATCATCACGGGCTTCATCAATCATTGGAGCAGATGTGTATATATTTATGAACTTTCCGTCATGATCTTCATTTACTAAAATAGCAAAAGTGGGATCACTTACAATGCGTGCTCTAATTTTACTATTTGGAACTATCAAACCTCTCTGAATTGTATCCCCTTCAGCAAAATATGAATAATTTATAAATCTAACTGGAATTGACAAACCAACCGTATCAGATGCATTTCTTGTAATTATTTTTTCGAGGTGGTTTGGCTGATTTTCATCAATTAAACCATCAAAATCATTATCAATTAAGTCAGCATGTGTTTTATTCACAATGTCAAGAGCTTCAATTACAGTTATTCCATTCGCAGGCAATGTAATTATTCTTCCTTGACTAACTACTGTTCCACCACCATTAGGGTATGATGTAACTATTCTCTCATCATTCGATCCAATAAGTACAATTTTATCACCTGGTTTTATAGATTTTGATTCAAAATCTGTTGATTTGAAATATGGTAATACAGAATCACGCAAAGCTAATTGTGAATGAAAACCGCCATTCAAACTTAATGAATATGAATAGAGATCTTTATTTTCTGTGCTATATAATTGAATTCCAACTGGATTTACGTTATTACCATCATAACGATACGAATCACCATCATTATCGATCCCGTCAATTGCATTTCCGGGAGTTTCCAAAAATTTCAATCCCATTTCACCAATTGGACCATCAAATATTGGTTCTGATAATAATCGATCCGCATCAGTAATATATGCAGTAGCCTGAATCTCATCGAACTGAGGGACATCATTGGATGCATTATTTCCAACAAAATCTGCTATCCAAATCCCAAATGCAACTTTATCATAATCAAATGAAGCATCATTAGTTAATTCAAAAATGTTAAAATGTGTTGAATTAATTAATGTTTGTGCCCAAGCCATTATCCTAGTATCGATTAAGAAACCTAATCCACCTCTAGTTTCATCAGTACTATCAGGTTTCCATTGACGATTATTAGTTGTTTGATTTATATATCTTGTATACAAATCATCACCTGCTCTATAAAAAAATTCAATATCCGCATTAAATTGATCTCTACCGAAATATCCATTCCAAGAATTTGGCCACCCATCACCACTATCTAATGATTTGTCTGGCCAAAATGGTGGCCAAGTATTACCTGAAGGATAACCTGGCCCACGGTCGCTTCTTGCAATTTCAGAGGTTGACGAATTTGAATAACCACTAATTGGATTTAATGACCAAGAACTTCCAGTATTACTTGTTCTAAGATTTGCCACATCAACTAATGGAAATGGGGTGCCGACATCTACTTGATTACTAACTTCAGCTCCAACAAAAATCATTTGAAAAAGCATATATTGGCGCCCAGTATTTCTAGGATACTCATAAGCAATTTCATCAGGATTACTTGATTTGTTTACAGTTCCACCTTGACCATAATTATGATAGGTAGCCCTCATTAAATTTCCATCCATTATGGACTTCTTTCTTTCCTGGAAACGTGCACGAAACTCACTTGGTTCGTAAGTTGTTTGTGCAATGGAATAATTGGAAAGAAAAATAAATTGTAAGATTAAAAGTACGTATTTCATATTACTCGTATTGATCAATTAACATTCTTTAAAGTGTAACAGAAAACCCAATTTGTATACGTCTTGGTTCACCGAACCAAGCTGGATTCTCTAAATAATCTGGATTTGCTGAAGCTGGCACTATTAATGGGGTATTTGGAATTCCAGAATCAGAATAAACACTATTTATGATTTCAGAATCCAATAAATTAAAAATGTTGGCAAAAGTTTTAATTTCTGTTTTGCCAATTTTAAAGTTTTTGTACAGATTTAGATCGAAGGTTAAACGCTGCGGTAATCTTGAAGTATTTGTTAAATCACGCTGAGAAGCGGTTGGACCATATCTTACAGTAAAAGGTGTACCAGGAGTATAGGGCGAACCTGAATTAAATCTTCCAATTAGATTACCACCCCAAGTTAGAGCAGAATAAAATACGGTTACATTTAATACATGACTTCTATCCCAATTCAATGGGCGGATAAATTTGGTTAATGATTGCCCAGATTCATTTCCTTGACTCAATGCTTTTAAAAATTCATCGGCAGGATTCGAATTACTACCTTCTACAACTGTATAAGTGTAGTCAAAACCTAATGTTAATGAACCTCCAAGATCTTGGTTAACTGCTACAGTTACACCTTTGGAATTAGCATAATCTCTGTTAATAAACGTTGCATATCTTACAGATGGATTATACGTCTCATTAATTGTTCCTGATGAAACATAATCTCTTGAATCTTTATAAAAACCTGTTAACTCTAAGGCTGTACCTTTTATAAGTTCTTGTTTTAAACCTAATTCATATTGAATGGATCTTTCGGGTTTCAAATTCGGATTCCCAAAAACTCCAAATACACCACTTGATTGTGGAAGAATAATTTGGCTATTTGTGTAGAGATACTCATAACTTGGCATTTGAAAGAAATATCCATAAGAAAAGTATATTAAACCCTTTTCATTAATTGGATATGCAATACCTAAACGTGGGCTAACTTGATACTTAACATCTGTGTCTTTCCACCAATAAGACTGACGTTGTTCTAAGGTAACATCTGTTTCACCTGCATCTTGTACTCCGTTGTTATTTGTATCGGTATATAAGTTCGATGCTAGTGTAGGATTATATATATCAGGATCTTTTGGATTTGCTGCAATTTGAGTATTTGGATCAAAGTAGTCAAATCGAAAACCAATATTAATAATAAGTTCGTTATACTCAATTTTATCTTGCATAAATGCGCTTAAATAAATTGGGCTTTTATTATACTTTTGATAATTATTAGTATTTATTGGAGCAACGCCTAATTCAATTTTATCACGCAATTCTGACGGAATATAATCAGGAATTACAATTCCTTGAGTTTCATCTAAAGGTTGTAAGTTCATATTTTCAAATCGAACTTTATCAACCTGATATTCAAGACCAAGTTTAATAAAGTGTCGTTTTGATAGCTGACTTGACAATTCGACCTTTGCAATTATCGACTCAGTACCGCGTGAGAAAATATTATTACTTGAATTAACCTGATTATACTGATATGGTAAACCTGGATTTGTTATTCCAAATTTTTCAATATTATTATAGTTAAAGAATCTTGGATCATATGGATCTTTAAATAAATAATTGTCACTTGTATTTACTCTATAAGCAACATTAAATAATAAATATGTTTTGCTACTTGGTGTAAGTGTAGTTTTAAAATTAACAGAATAGTTTTCATTATAAAAAGAAGGTGAACCTAATGGAACTAAACGATTTGAATGATCATACCCACGTCCTTCTTCTTTAGCGTAAGAACCTATTAGGTTAAACTTTAAAAAAGATAATGGAGAAAACTGAAAATTTGCTAAATAACTCTGTGTATCAAAATTATTCATATTTACTTGAGAACTATCTCTTATTCCTGAATCATTAAGAACAATTTGCTGATTTGTTCCAAGTCCGATTGTATCTAATGATATCCATGAATTATCTAAATTAACTGTTTGATTATACAAATCTCTATAAGAAGATAAATCAGTTCCTAATGGTAAAGTATCTCTAAAAGCACCATGGTACGAATAGGCATTATATCCTTTAAGCCAACCATCATTCCTAAATTTTCTAGCAGTTGCAAAAAAAGTTAACTTGTCTTTAATGATTAGACCTGAAACACTAGCACTCAAATTATACTGATCATTAAAACTAAAATCACTAACATTATTTGGAATCCCATCATATCGTTCTTTGTGCGCTGTTAAATAAGAACCACCCCAAATATTAACATTTGCATCAAATTTATTTGATCCTGATTTAGTAACAACATTGATAATTCCCGACATTGCTTGACCATGTTCAGCATTAAAAGTACCTGAGATAACTTGTAATTCTTCAATAGCTTGATTCTCTACACGTAAACCCTGACTTCTATTATAATTATCAGTTACTCTTATACCATCAACAACATAAGAAACTTCAGAAGCTCTACCACCTCTAATGTGAATTGCACCATCATTGCCTACATTAACACCCGCTTGAAGTTGAACAATATCATTCAATTCCTGAACAGGTAACTTTTGAATTTCATCACTATTTACACGAGCCTCTGAACTTGTCAAATCTTTTATAATTAGTGCTTTTTCAGCTAAAACAACAATTTCTTCACCTTCAAAAATTTCTTCTTTTAATGTGAAATTTAATTGTGTTGTTAAATCAGTTCTGACGATTACCTCATTAACCCGTTGTGAACTATAACCAACATAAGAAACTACTATGGAATATGTCCCAGCTGGAACATTTAACATTAGAAAATTTCCGTCCATATCTGTTTGAACACCTCGAGAGGTTCCATCGATAACTACATTTGCTCCAGGCAAAGTCTCACCTGATTTTGAGTCAACTACAGTACCTGTTATTTTACCACTTTGAGCATGAACATGTACAGTTGAAAAACCCATTATAAGGCATAGTGCGATTAGTATGTATTTTACTTTACTCATATTAATTGAGTTTTAGATCTATTGTTTGAACTTTTTCATTATAAATTTTTGCACGATGCATTTTTTTTGCATCAGAAATTATTTTTGCTTTTTTAATTTCTAAATTTTGCTTTTTTAACATGTTTTCCACAGTTTTTCTTGATTCTTCATAACTAAGCATTCTTGGTTCGTTTCTGACTAAGCACTTATAAACGTGAAATTCATTATCCTCTCTGATTATTATTTCTGAAACTTGACCAATTTTCAATTTATTCAATTTTAATGCCATTGTTCCTAATTCATTGATAGGTAGCAAACCTGTCCTTCCGTCGTTTAGCATTGATTCTTTATCAATTGAATACTTTGATATCAGCGACCCTACATTCATTGTGCCTTTAATTAACTCATCACGAACTATTTGTGCTTTTTCTTTTGATTCAGTTACGATTTTTATGAAATCGAACTCTAATGGCTTTTCAAAAAACGATTTATTATTGTTATAATAATCAAAACAATCATACTCAGGAATGGTAATTTCGTTCTCTAAATTAGTTATTAACACTTCATTCAAATTCATCAACTTGGAATAGTTTATCCTCTCTTGAATATCCTCAGTTATTAGCAATTCAGCACTTTCGACTTTTTGAATTTGATAAACTCTAAGAGATAACCCAGCAATCATATTTTTAAAGCTGTTAATATCGTTTATCCTATCAATTGTCGTATTAGGAGAGAAATACAACTCCATTAATATTTGGTCAGCCATAAACGGTTTATTATTGAACGTGCCAATCACATTATCTTTATATTGATTAGCTAATTGAATAATTGATTGTCGTTTCCCATTCTCTTCTCTATTTGAAACAATATTTTTATTGACACTAGACCATAATTGATTTAATAAATCAGCATTGATTACAAATTTATTACTAAAATTTTCTGTAAATGATCTTTTAGCTAACTCAGATAACCTTCTTCGAGTAATAACTTCTAAATTCGATTTAACCGTATTATATTCATTCTCTGTAATAATTGGCTTAGTATAACGAGAACTAACCTTAATAAGACTATAACCTTGAGCTGTTTTTACAGGTCCGACCACTGAATCAAGTTTTGCCCCATAAGCTGCTAACTCAAAAGCAATATCCATTTCATCAAATCCAAAATCACCAACATCTCCACCATTATTTGCTAAATAAGGAGTTTTAAATACCTCTTTAGCTAAACTTTCAAATGTTTCACCTTTTTGAAGACGATTCTTCAATTCAATTGCATCTTCATAATTTTTAGCAAATAAGTGAGAGGCATTAAAACGAGTATTTACCATAATAAACGCTTCACGTATATCTTTTTCTGAAACCACCATTTTATTTTCAATAAACTCTTTTTGAAACAAATCAATTATAAATTGGCGCTCAATTAATTGTTCTTCAAATTTAACATCATCAAGCTGATTGTAACCTCTATCAATCGCAACTTGAGCCAAAACTAATTTATTAAACTCATTTTCTAATACCGACAAGCGATTTGTGGAATTCGGTTCTAATACATAGCCAGTTTTACGATACCAATACTCGTAAGCATTTTGATATTGCTCAACAGTAAGGCTTAAATTATTAATTTCAGCCAATACCTCATTTTTTTTTGCTTCAGTTTTACCATTGCTACATGAGAACTGTAAAACTATTAACAAATACAAAAATAGAACTATATGATTCGTCTTTACCAACATTGCCTAATAATCAAAAAGTATCCTTTGAATCCAATAATAATGAAAGCGCTTACATTTTGCAAGTTATAAAAAGATAAATTTGTGTGATTTTTAAAAAAGTGCTTTCAGAGTTTCAAATTATTGATTTTAATAATTTTACCCTTAAGTTACTATCAAAAAAAATTGAAGTTTTTTTGATAGTAAGACTATGAAACAAGATTTTTTGAAGTTAATTCCTCTTTACTTATAATGCCTTTTATATATAGAGTTCGTTTTTAGGTGAAGTCTTTATACTTGTGTAAAATAGAAAAGGTGTTGCAAATCGGTTAAGTT
>CAZNTR010000171.1:0-8362 GCA_964575925.1 uncultured Chitinophagales bacterium | reverse complement strand
AGCAACCCTGTTTGCTTACATCTTTAGCCCATAATTTGAAGTCCGAAAGTTGAGTAAATATAGCTCATTATAGGATAACTCAACTTTCGGACTTCAAACATATTTCAGATAGTTATTAAAAAAGTGTTTTAGTTAGCTTTTCTGGACAATACCAATTTATATATTTGTTAAAGAAAGCTATTTTCACTCATGTAACCTCACCTTAATCATTCAATCATTCCCAACAACTGGTTTCAAAACTCAGAATGGAATGAGTTTTTGAGCTATTTAACAACTTCCACCACAATCGGACCCTTTTGTGTATGATTGCAATGGCTTTAATAAGTCTTAAATCGCGTTCTTATTTAAAAATCAGGACTATTTCTCTATATTCTAGCAAAAAAAGTATGAGTGCAAGGAAGCAAAGAGGCAAAATAAAAGAGCAGGTTGTTTTTCCACTAGCTGAGACACTGCTAAACATGCCGAGCGGTTATTCTGAATTTATTTCAGATATAAAATCCAAAATAAGTTCTCAATTAGTGAAAACAAGAATGAGTGCAAATTCAGACATGATGTTGATGTATTGGCATATCGGATTGGCAATCTTAAACAAGCAATCTTTGGAAGGTTGGGGTACAAAAGTAATCGACAGAATGTCTCACGACCTAAAACTTGAATTTCCAGAAATGAATGGATTTTCAACCAGAAATTTAAAATATATGCGGAAGTTCGCAGATGCTTGGCCTGATATCCAAATTGTGCAACGCTACGTTGCACAAATTCCTTGGAGAACAAATATCACCTTGCTTGATAAATTATCGGACTCTAATCTTCGTCTTTGGTATGCTCAAAAAGTCTTGGAAAATGGAATGGGGAAGGAAATGCTTGTAATACAAATTGAATCAGGATTACATCTTAGAGAAGGAGCATCGCTTAATAATTTTAACCAAACCTTACCATCACTAAATTCAGATTTGGTTCAACAAGTTTTTAAAGATCCTTATATATTTGATTTTATTGGTGTTTTAGAGCCTAAACGTGAGAAAGAATTAGAGCAAAGATTAATCGATCATATCCAAAAATTTCTTCTTGAACTAGGGCAAGGATTTGCTTTCGTTGGGAGGCAGGTTCGTTTAGAGTTGGGAAATCAAGATTATTATATTGATTTACTGTTTTATCATTTAAAACTCAGATGCTATATTGTAATAGAATTAAAAACTGGCGAATTTAAACCTGAGTATATTTCGAAGTTAAACGTTTATCAAAATGTAGTTAATGATGTTTTAAAGCACGAAACTGACCAAGCTACGATTGGATTGTTGCTAGTAAAAGAGAAAAATAAGATTGTAGTAGAGTATAGTTTAATGAATAATGAAAATCCTATTGGAGTTGCAAATTGGGAACAACGATTAATTAAAACCTTACCGGAATCACTTAAAACGAGTCTGCCAAGTATTGATGAGATTGAAAATGAATTACAAAATGATCTCAATGATTGAATAACTCCCATTTTGATGTAAGATTGTAAAACAAAAGAAATTAACTCCTCATTATTTTTGTAGAATAAAATAAAGTTTTGCACCAACTAGCTTAAAATGCTAGAAAAGTGTTCAATATATGATTGAAATAAAAACGTACTTTACAAAATGAATTTTGGCACTGAATTTAGGTATTCATCAATTACTTGGTCGTCTCCAATTGGGATAGCCGTATTCTCAAGTTCACACACCAACGACAAAACCATTGAATTTTCATTGAAAGCCATATAAGAAGTCAAATTATGGTACTTAAGTAAACCAGAAATAAAACTGATTAAATTTTATGAAGGCTACTATTATAAGTAGTCCTTAATTAACGCCTGAATTTGGTTATCAGTCAAATTATCAACTTCGCCTTTGGAGTAAATAGAAAAAAGTAAAACAGTAGTTTCTGTAACTTTTACAAAGGATAATACTCTTGCCCCTCCCGATTTCCCTTTGTTTTTGGAGGCTATTGCCAACCGTATTTTATAAATATCGTTACCAAGCGGAGTGCCGTATGTAGGATTAATTTCAAGTTTTATAAATAAATCTGAGAGTTCCTTCTTTAAAGAAGGGTATTTTTTTGTTAGTTTTTTCGCTTCCTTTTTAAAATTAAAGGAAAGTTCTATACTATAACTCATCCAAAAACGCTTTTGCTGAAGTTGTTTTAAGTTTTCCTTGTTGGAAAAGACGAACTTCTTCGAGTCCAGCTTTTATATTCTTCATTACCTTTTCCTTAGAACCATCAATAGTTTCAATCTTTTTTACATAATGTAGATTTTTTGCTAGTTCTACAAAGTGATCGTAATCTTTATCTGTTGTATAAACTATTAGATGTTTCATGGTGCGATTTTTTGAATTTTTAAAAAAAATAACTGTTGAAAAGAGCTTAATGAAGTTTTAATCGGGTGTTATCAGTTTCTGTGAATAAAATCACATGTAGACTCGATTAGTACAACATGTTCTAAAAATTTAGTGATTTTTTGGCTAATTCTAATGGTCGTTCTCTTAATATTAGCGTTCGGTAATTAGTAGAAATTATCGAAATAGAAGAATAGGGGATTTTTTGGGTCAAGCAAATTATATGGGGTAAAGATTTTGTGTTACCTTTTTTGATGAATATAGAATTACAAAAGTGTATTTAACCGGAAAAATTGTTTCACTAGTTTGAATTGGAACGAGTTGAAGAATCAGCCATTTTCGGAACAAAAGAAAATAAAATGGGGGTTATGAAAGATGTTCAAATAGGTGTTTTTAATAAAATTGATTAGGCAACAAGCTTAGTAAAATGAAAATTACGATGTAAATTGTTACTTAAGTTCTATATTACAATTTTTGTAATAAATGTTATTTTCCAAAATGCAACTCGCACCAACAAGTACTTATTCTACAATGTACTGGTTTTTAAAATCTGGATGGTTTGAGAATG
Source organism: uncultured Chitinophagales bacterium (assembly GCA_964575925.1). Classification (GTDB taxonomy): domain Bacteria; phylum Bacteroidota; class Rhodothermia; order Balneolales; family M1805; genus M1805. The sequence continues at coordinate 5,434 of CAZNTR010000171.1, read as the reverse complement.
GGTCTTTTTACTGCAAAAGCACCACCACCAAGCATAGTAAAATGTCAAGCGGTCTCGTGGCTATGCATATAGGTGCTCAGCGTATCGAATTTCCGCTAAAAGACCATTTGGGAAGTCCTCGTGTGGTGCTTAAGCAGGATATTGTTAATGGGAATGTGACAGGACTCTCGGCAATTGATATGTATTCTTGGCATCCGTTTGGTGGAATTTTGCAAACTTTAGGCAATGGAGAACCACACTATGGTTTTACTGGGCAGGAGAAGGATTATGAAAGTGATTTGCACAATTTCCAGGCGCGGCTGTATAGCGATAACCTTGGTCGTTTTTTTGCTGTAGATCCACAAGGGCAATATCATTCGCCTTATGTATATGGCGGGAATAATCCGTTTTCTTACACCGATCCAGATGGGGAGATTGCGTTTTTAGTTCCAATTTTAGTTAGTGCTGCTTTAGTTAGTGCTGCTATTGGAGCAGTAACATCTGCTGCTGTTTACACTGCAACTTCACTTCCTTTTAGAAAATTCAGCTTGGATAATCTTGGGAAATCAATGCTTTACGGTGCTGTCGGAGGTGCAATTAGTGGAGGATTTAGTATGATTGGAACCCAATTAGGAGCATTTGGACAAAGTGCGGCTTTTAATATTCTTTCAAACACTGCAAGTAATGTAGGTACAAATCTTGCTTTTGGTGATGAAATCACACTTGGAAGCATGGTTGGTTCAACAATTGGAGGAGCAATTGGGGGAGAATTTGGGGCATTTAAAGGAATAAAAGGAGCCGGTTCAATAACAAATATAGCTGGTGAAATTGGTTATTCTGCATTTAAAGGAGCTTATGTTGGAAGTATTAGTGCAATGATTGGTGCAGGAATTGATCAAAAAGATATGGGTGATGCTCTTGTTTAGGGAATGGCTAGATGGGCAATTGGTGGAGCAACCTTAAGTACTATGAAGATTGCAGCTTTTGGGCATGCCTTTGTCCCCGATGAGAAAAAGTATAAAAAATTTAACAAAGCTACGAAGAATTTAGAAAGTGATATGCAATTAATTGGGAAAGGATTAGGAGAGTATTCTTCAACTTTTAGAACAGGAGGATTGTGGAAAATGTTTGGAGGTACTCCAATTGCATTAGGGAATAATTTGATTGTACACAATTCAGGTGATTTTAAAAACCATGATTTAAATGATATCTTATTTGAGGAGTTATTTCATTATTATCAACAAACCCATATGGGCTTTGCTCCCTTTTTAACTCAAGGATTATTTGAACAAATGAATTATAGAATAACTGGATTTAATCCATATTCTACTCCTGGAACAATTGAGTTTGGTGCTAAATTAGGAAGGAATGTATGTGGAACTTTTCGGTATTAAGGGTAATTATTTATTAATTGGAATTATATTAATTGTATCATTCTCATGTTTGCCTTCTTCCAATTTAATAAGTAATAAATCAACGAATAGTGATTTAAAATTAGATTCAAAAATCAGGTATAGTAACAGAGGTGTTATGCATATGATTTATGAAATAAAATTCAAAAGTATTGATAATAAAGAAATGTTTATTCATTTAAATAAAGTTAATATTGAATTGGATGAATATGAACCTAATATTCTATTCAATTATATCGTTTCTGAAAATGATACCACTTTTTATATTTTAACTTATTATAATAAGAATAAACTAGAGATATATAAGGAAAATGCAAAACCTTTAATTAAAAGAAAATCAGAGATAACGCTTGTATTTCAGTTACTTAAATCAAAAAATGAAAGTTCACTTATTCTAGATAATTCGGTTTCACCACATGATTTAATTGGAAAAACTAGTAATCTTTCTCTTTACTTTGAAGATAATATCGGGCGGCAAGACTCAGTGCTAATATCTCATCAATTCAAATAGACGAATTCTTGAAAACAGAAAGTTGTAGTTCATTTTGTATTTCGATGTATGTAATTTTCAAAATTGTGATTTCTGTTTGGTTAAAGTAATATTTATACAGCAGCTATATTTAGTTTGAAGAAATTGTCATTTCTGACTTAATAGAGGCTATTTTCTTATATTTATCAGATATATTATTTAATATTCTGCTCCAATTGTGAGAAAAATATATTGTTCGAATACATAAGATTTTGATTACTGTCCTATTGATTGCATTGTCTGGTTGTGTCAATCATTTAAAATATGTTCCTGAAAATTCTGATTTTAAAAATATTGATATTACTATCAAGGTTTCTAAACCTGAACATTATCATAGAGATGTAACATATTTTTATAGTAATATAAAATTAAAAAATATAAGTAATAGTGAATTTATATTAGATTTAAAATCTGTTAAAGTATTTTATAATAATTTTGAAGTAAAGGAATTATCAATTAGATATTTTAATGAATAGAGAGGGTCTTTGTTTGATGATTTTTTTAAAGTAGCTGATTATTATGTTTACAAAAATTAATCATATAAAGAAGATTTGAATTACAGATATCTAAAATTTAAAAAGAACGAAAAAAAAGAAGTTCAATTAGGTTTTAGCATTGATTTAAAATCCCAGAATAATAAATTTGGGTCAATAGATACATTAAGTATTGTTTTTGAAGTAGATAATAGAATGGGTGATATTGAAAGAATTCAAAATTGATTCACCTTTAAATAAATATTATCATGTAAAATATAATGTAATCAACCCTTCTTTTTTATCCGCAGACACACTTTTTGAATAACTACCACGAAAAATCTTCTAAACCGTTACTTTACAAATTATGAGGGTCAATTACTTGCAAGTTCTCAATATGTTTAAAATCGGATGTGTTTCTGGAAATTAGGACAAAATCATAAACAAGTGCAGTAGCAGCAATAATGGCATCAGGAAGTTTTATTTTATGTTCTTTTCGTAGCATAATGCATGTATCAATCGTAGGTTTATCAATTTCAATTACCGAAGCAAGAGATATAAAATCTTGGGATGCTTTCGAGACATTTTGATAGCCTAGATATTCAATATAAGTGACAAATGAAATAATAAAATCTTCATTGATTACTTCGGCCAAAAACTGCAAACCCTTATCAGGAATACGCATCATTTGCGCATCTATTAGGCAGTTGGTGTCAATTAAATATTTCTGTCCTATTCTTCTCTGGCTTTATTAATATAGTTATGAAAATTTTCACCTTCAGCATTAGATAATGTGCCAAAAAAATCGGAAGGTTTCTTATTCAAAACCGGATTTTCATCAATCAGTTCATCAGTAGCATAAAATAGTACTTCTAGCTTTTTGCCAATGTATTTTTTAGGGATTGCCAAAGTATAACTTTCACTTTGTGGTACAATTGTCGTCTTAAACATTTCTACAAAGATTTGAGATTAGTGATTTTTTATTGTCATTTATTTTCTACTAAATACGTGCATAATAAAATGAACTAAATACTTTTTTATCCCTTGTTTTAAATAAATAGACAAGGAATTGTAACTCATATCAACGTATTATTTTGAATACATTTTAACATGTTTTGATTTAAACGTTGAATCACTCCTTTAATGAAGTGATGATCGTCTAATATCTTAGCTAAAACGTAATGTGAAAGATATTGAAATGCTTTTTTCCTCTTAGTTACTCACCGAAATTGCATTTTGTATGAATTTAGGGGTTATTAGCGACATTATTCTTTCTCTCAACTCAAAATACAATAAAAATGACATATTAAAAGAATATGATCGGTTACATTTTTAGTAAAATCTATCATCTTGTTGCTTTAGAAGTAAGAATAACTGCTATCTAATTACAGCAGTTGCAAGGTAAATTGTTGCAATTGCTGAGATTAACAATAAATAAAGTTGAGTGGTTTACGGAAGGATTGATATTTTCCCTCATGCAAGCTCGCCCGAATCATACTTTCACAGCAAACTTCTGGTTTCTAGAATCCGTTTGGAATGAGTTTGTGAGTTTTTCAACAACCTCCACCAAAATAGGAAACATTTATGGGCAGGACGGACTCATTGCTACTCACACCAACGAAAAAACCATTGAATTTCCGCTAAAAGACCATTTGGGAAGTCCTCGTGTGGTGGCGAAGCAATCGCTGAATACGGGAAATCTTAATCCATCATCAACGTGCATTGGGTAATTGATACTAGTTTACGTTTCGAATAGCTCGAGACTTTCTATTCTATTAAAATGATTCACATTTAATGTTGCTAAAGGGTAGTTTTTTACAATTGATGATGATGCAATAAATAAATCAGCTAATCCGATGAGTTTATTTTTTATTTTCAACTCGCCATAAATAGTTGAAGCTTTTTTCGAAATAGATGTATCTAGTGTTATGATTTCTAATTCTTCAAGAAATTGATTAGTGAAAACGGAATTTCTATCATTCATCCCAACGAGTAATTCAAATTGAGTAATTACAGAAATAGCAGGAGTAAAGTTGCTACAAATAGAATAAAAAAAGGTGGTAGTTTTATTCGTTTTTCGAATAAAATCAATGATAACAGAGGTGTCTACTAAAATGATGCTAGGTTCCATGAATCAATCAGTTGTCTTGCATTCTTATAATCTAATAGTTCTGTTTCGTTTAAAGTTGGCGCATTCTCAAGTAAACGTAGTAGATTGGCTTTTTTTTCGCTTTTTATTTCAAAAGGTTGAATAGAAACCGAATCAATATGGATTCCGCGCAGCTTCATTCTTTCTACCAAAGGTAAAAATTGCTCAAATTCAGTAGGTGATTCAAATTCTATGGTCAACTTCATAGAGAAATGTAATGCTTTAAACAGAAAAAAACCAATGTTTAACTTAACGTGAAATTTCTTTTCATTGAAATAATCAACATGTATTGTGCAAATATATTGATGATACTTAAATAAAATTCAACTTTCGGACTGTAAAAAAAACAGATTTCATTTAACGGAGATTTTAAAATGAGCCGATAGTTGATCAAAAAGTGTATAAATAATAAGTGTTTAACTTAGCTGCTTTTGCCCATAAATAGATAGCAAGAAAACCGATTCTGCCACAATTTTAACACAAGTAATAACCCGACTTTTTCCGCTTAGGCCTTTCCCTTTTGAGGTTATTGCCATCTGGATTTTAAAGCAATCTTTGCCAAGTGATTTCCCTTGTTTAGGTTCTTTTTTAAGGGAATCAACGACTATTTGGAAATCCTTTTTGATAGAAGGATACTTTTTAGAGAGTTTTTTAAGTTCTATTTCAAAAAAATCGGTGGTGAAAACATTAAAGTTCATGCAATAGCTGATCTGCAGATTTTAACGTGATCTCACCTTTCAAATGCTGTTCAACCTATTCCATTGATTTTTTAGTACCTTCAACAAACTCTAACTGATTTTGAATAAGGTTCATTGCCTCAGGAATTTTTATGAAACGAAGACTCTTGATTAACTCCATAAAAAAGCGGTATTTATTATCAGGAATGTGTAAT
>CAZNTR010000170.1:0-8387 GCA_964575925.1 uncultured Chitinophagales bacterium | reverse complement strand
CAATCTGTTCTAATCTAAGTAAGGTAAATCATAAACCTTTGCATTTTTACTATGAAAAAACCTCGTTTATCATTTTTTCAAATCTGGAATTTGAGCTTCGGATTTTTGGGAGTACAGATTGGCTATTCTTTACAAAACGGTAACACAAGTCGAATTTTATCAGCTTTAGGAGCCGATGTTCATGAACTGAGTTATTTTTGGTTAGCAGCTCCATTAGCAGGATTAATTGTTCAACCTATTGTTGGTTTATCATCAGATAAAACGTGGACAAGACTTGGACGTCGTGTTCCATTTATTTTAGGTGGCGCAATTGCTTCAACTATTGCAATGTTATTTATGCCAAATTCTGAGTTCTTTACTCATTTAGTACCTGCCGTTTTCTTTGGAGGATTTGTACTCTTATTTATGGATACCTCATTTAATGTGACCATGCAACCGTTCCGCGCTTTAGTTGGCGACATGGTAGATGAAGAACAAAAAAATCTCGGATATTCCGTTCAAAGTTTCTTAATTAATTTTGGTGCGGTTTTAGGATCCCTTTTACCTTATTTATTAACGGCTTGGGGCGTTGCTAATATTCCAGCAGAAGGTCAAAAAGTTGCAGACTCCGTTGTTTGGTCTTTCTATATTGGTGGCGCTATTTTATTTGCAACTGTTTTATGGACCGCTTTTACCACAAAGGAATATCCACCAAAGCAATACGAGGAATTTAATGAAGTCACTGAAGAAGAGAAAGGCCAGAAAAAAGACATTCTTTCTCTATTAAAAGATGCGCCAACTGCTTTTTGGCAATTAGGAATTGTTCAGTTTTTCTCCTGGTTTGCTCTTTTTGTGATGTGGGTTTACACTACTTCAGGAATTGCGCAGAATGTTTGGGGAACCAACCCTGCCGATTCTACATCTGCTGCTTTCAACGAAGCAGGAAACTGGACTGGCGTTATTTTTGGATTTTATTCCTTCATTGCCGCAATATACTCACTAATGATTCCAAAAATTGCAGCTAAAATCGGCAGAAAAAGTACGTACATGTATTCCTTAATTCTAGGGGGAATTGGTCTGCTTTCCATGGTTTATTTTGATGACAAAAACATGTTATTTATTTCAATGGTTGGCGTTGGAATTGGTTGGGCTGCTATTTTAGCTATGCCTTATGCGATTCTTTCTGGGGCTTTGCCTGCAAGTAAAATGGGCGTTTACATGGGTCTGTTTAACGGAACGATTACTATTCCACAAATCGCAGCTGGAATTTTAGGTGGCGTTATATTAATGGCTGTTGGTAATTCGGCAATTTGGATGCTTGGAATTGCTGGACTTTCCATGATTGTTGCTGGAGTAACTGTTAGTTTTGTTAAGGGGAAATAATCCTTCTTAACTTTCTTGCATTGAACCTTGATAGAATTCGAAATGGATTTTATCAAGGTTTTTTTTAATCTGAATTTGAAAAAGAATGATTCTTTGAAATTATCAAGGAATTTTATTTCAAACAAAAAATTGGTAAAAATATCGTTATAACGGAGTTATGTTCAAAAGAATATAAAGCTGAACATACTCCGAAAAGTAGTTTTTAGCAATATATTCGTCGAATTCGGAGAATTCGCTAGGGTGTAAACCTACAGAATCGACTTTTCGGAGTGGACTCAAAGCTCGGATTCTTCGGTTAGAGATTGTTCCAAAACTCGAGACTATGAATCAGTTTTAAAGCCAATAATTCTATTTAGAACTAGATTTGAATACATTGAGATTTTTATAGATTTACTAGTAACCTGAGTTCGAGTTAATGATTAGTTCAATCATTTTAATCAAAATAAATTTAAGCATTGGAAAACCTGCATTAACTTTTTGTGCCCTATTTAATTTAAAACCAAACTAGGCAGAGATGCGGAATCTGAGTCCAGCATGAATTGTTACAGTATAGAATCATGCTATAAGCTGTACTTAGACGAGTAATTATGCGCCTGTATCATTCTGTAAACTGTGTGCTTTTTTTAAGTCCTTATTTTCTAGCAAAACCCTTTCCAAATCCTTTTATTTAACCTAAGGCACGAATTTAATAGTTACTTGGATTATTTTAATTTCTTATAGCGAACTCAACTTAGAAGTCTCTTTTTTTTTGAAAAGAGTTTTGACTTAGCTGAGATTTCCCCATTACGGTTCACCATGAATCATGTATTTTTAGATTTACTTTTTTAATTAGTCTCCATTAACTAACTCTTTTAATTCACTAAGATTTTACGATATGATTTATCAATTTCTTTCAAAGATGCCACAATTCGACGAAACTGTTTTCGTTGCTCCTTCAGCTGATATAATTGGTGATGTTGTATTAGGTGCGGACTCTTCAGTATGGTTTAATGTAACTATTCGTGGAGATGTGAATTGGATACGAATAGGAAGCAGAACGAATATTCAAGACAATAGTAGCATTCATGTTATGAATCAAACTGGGCCAACTTGGATTGGTGACGAGGTTACAATTGGGCACAATGCCATGATTCATGGTTGCCAAATTAAAGATCGAGTTTTGATTGGAATTCATGCAACCGTTTTAGATAAAGCCGTAATTGAGTCTGATGTAATTGTTGCGGCAAATAGTTTAGTACCACCAGGAAAAAGACTAGAATCTGGTTATTTGTATATGGGTTCACCTGTAAAACAAGTAAGAAAACTTACTGATGAAGAAATTACTGGAATTCGTAAGTATTCAGAAAATTATGTTCGCTACAAAAGAACATATATGCAAGTAGACAAATATGATACAAATCCATTTTATGATGAGAATCAGCGCCCTGAGACTTGGAACGGTTATTAAAAATTAAAATGGTGTCTATGTCTTTGGCACCATTTTAATTACAGCTGTCATTACTTAGTGATAGTTAGAAGTGAAATTATCTTAACCTTTTATCAAGTTCTTATTGATTTATTGGGATTGCGTTTTTTGGGTTGAAAAGTGTTTCTCGAGTTTAAGCAGATTTTTGCAGGTTAGAACAACTTTGCTTGTATCGATGGGAAATCCCCTCGCTTCCTTAGTAGTTCTTTTTGATTTTTTTGCTGTTGATTTTTGGTTTAAAGGGGGAGTTTTTTACTTAGATTTTAGAATTATTCTGTGGTAATCTCAAAAAAATCCCCTTTTGGGAAAAACTTCCGTTTTTACTAAAATATTTGTATCTATTTTTTGACTAAAGAAAATCGACTATATGTTGTTTATTTGCCTTTGCCTGTTGTTTCAAATTTCTTTCCTAGATAGTGATTCAGCTAAGCAACAACTACATAGTTATGCTAAACTGAGTGTTACAGATACCGCAGCTTATGGCGGACTCGATTTGTATAGAGTAAAACCATGGCAATTTTCACCGAATAAACCAGATTCTATTGGTGACCGAATTAATTTGATACATTCCCGCGATGTAAATGTTTTATATGGAATAAAGAAATTAAAAAAGGATTCCTCTTGGTCAGGTTACGGTTGGTTTGAATTAGCTTTTGAAGTGGATTCGGTATTGGCTTCCAAACCGTGGTGGCTAGCTTATTTTGAACCTACTCCAGCTAAAATTTGGATTAATGGAGTACTCGTTTCAAAACTTGGACATCCTTCAAAATTAGCTAATAATGAAAAACTTGCCCCTTTATTACCACAGGATAATCCAGTTCAATTGCGAAAAGGATTAATTTTTTTACTCGTTGAATGGTCTAAACACACCGTTCCGTATGCATTTCAAGAACTCAGATTTAAACAGAATCGCTTGGCTTTGATTTTACGCAAACCCTACGATAAATCGATTCATATTCAACGACCCTATTTATTTGGAGCCTGTTTAAGTGTAATCATTTTTCTGATTTTTTTATATGGGTTTTTATCTCGTCAGTTCCCGAATCAGAGGTATCACCGATATATTCTTATAACCTTATTCTTTTAGGGATTCATGCTTTTTTTGGTTTGGGAAATTCTGTTTTTAATTGGTCGTATGATTTTTTCCCGTATCAGATCACCATCTATGAACTTAGTTTTTTATTTGGCTTTGTTGTGTATCTGATTTCAATTCGAGAATTGTTTGCATTAAAACATCATTGGAAAGGGATTACACTTTTTTTAAGTCTTAGTGCTGTTTCTATCATACTTGGGCTTTTGTTTAACCATCGTATGCTTTTGTATGTAGATAGTTTTATAGGATTTACGGGATTTATTTATGGTCTTTTTTCATTAAAACAAGCTCGAATTTCGCATTCTAAAGAAGAAGTCCGATTTATACAATTAGGACTTATGTTGACCATGTTTGGCGTACTGATTTACTTATTAAGTAACATTTTAGTCAACGGAACCTATCCATTAGTTTATATCACTTCCGTTTTGATGGTTTATCTTGGTATTCCACTTTCACTTACTTTACAGGTTGCAAAAAATTATGTCGTTTTACTCCGAACATTAAATCATAAAGTAAAGGAACGGACCGAAGAATTGCAACAGGCAAACTCCTATCAGAAATTGTTATTTGCCAATATTTCACATGAGTTTAGAACACCTCTAACCATAAGTATGGGGCTTGTGAACAAAATGCTAGAGACAGAAGCGCCAAAAAAAACAGATTTTGCAAAAAAACTAGAAACAATTGACTGGAATATGTCACGATTAAAAGATATGATTCATCAAATAATTGACCTTTCTCAATCAGATGAATATCGTTTGTCGCTGAATTTAAACCTATTTGTAGCTGATAAACTTACTCGACTTTTAGCAGAATCGTTTCAATCCATGGCGGAAGCTAAGCATCAGGAATTCAATATTTATACTAATGGTGGTCAAGTGGGCATTGAAATTGATCGAGATAGATATGAAATAATCATCAATAATTTAATTTCAAACGCGATAAAATTACCCCAATTCGTGGATTAATTGAAGTAACATCGCTAGTTCATAAAAATCAATATGAAGTTCGAGTTTCCGATTCAGGTCCAGGTGTTCCCGAAACACATCGCAAAAAAATATTTGAACGCTTTCACCGTATTCGAGAAAATGTTGATGATTACATTGAGGGAATGGGAATCGGCTTGGAACTAAGCAGGAAATTGGCCAGGCTTATGGGTGGAGAAATTACTTATGAAGCTTCTGAACCTACCGGTTCAGTCTTCACACTTATTTTGCCGATTTCCAATAATGAAATTGAAGAATCTCTAGTCGATGAAGTTGAACATAATGAGAGCTTTGTTCTACATTCTGAACCAATCAAGCAAAAAAAACACACCCTATTACTAGTTGAAGACAATGCAGATATGCAAGTTTATGTTAAAGAAATTCTCGATGAAATTGGGAATGTCCATTTAGCTTCTAATGGTATTGAAGCCCTAAAAATGATTCAAGAATCAATACCCGATATCGTTGTTACCGATTTGATGATGCCAGAAATGGATGGCCATAAACTCATCGACGAACTTAGAAAATATCCAAAAACAGAACGCCTTCCGGTAGTGGTTTTAAGTGCTAAATCTTTGAAACAGGAACGCTTAGATATTCTGAGAATTGGTGTGATCGATTATATATCTAAACCATTTCTTGCAGATGAATTAAAGTTCAAAATTCAAAATCTACTTCAATTTTATGATGCAAGGAAAAGCGTTACTATTGTAATCGACGAGGAAAATGCTCTTCAGGAAAATCATGATATGGCGGCGAAAGCAGCACAATTAGTTTACACTGAAATTAGTAATTCAAATCTTTCTCCTGAAATACTCGCTGATTATTTAGGCGTAAGCAGAAGAACCCTATACCGAATTTTAGAATCAGAAACCGGAACTACGCCTGCTACCTTTATTCGTGAAATTAAATTGATAACAGCGCAGCAATTATTGCATAATGATAAACGAGTTAGTCTAGAATCGGTAGCGAATCAGGTTGGGTACAGAAATGCAAAAAGCTTTAGAAAATTGTACCAAGAAAGATTTGGAATTCATCCATTAGATGACCGAAATAAGGATTAGAAGACCGTTTGGCATAACTGCACCCTAAATTGGCACGTTTGCATCCGCATTGAATCATAGATTTCAGGTAGTCATTCACTTAACCGAAATGCTATGAAATACTTTCTGAAAATCCGATTAGCCATTTTCTTGTTCATCGCAACCATCCCTGTTTATGCGCAACTTCCTAGCGATAAAATTGCCGTTCACTTTAGGTCTGATAACGGAACTTCAACCACAATAGACGGTGAAGCTATAAGTAGTTGGTCTGCCTTATATGGCTAGTGTCAGAATTGATAGAATCGAAGGCGGATCAAGTGCATCAAATTTGCAAATTAACAATGATGGGACAATTTGGATTGGAATTCGATACAACGATGTCGATGCTTTTTCTGGTGATATTTCCGATATCATCGTTTATGATCGAATGTTATCAGAATCGGATAGAAATCTCGTCGAAACGGAATTGATAAACAAATACAACATCCCGAACATGACGACTTATGTTCCCGATGTTGCCATTGATTCTGTTCGTGCCTATCAAACAGGCGCTCGGGTGTATGCCACGTTAAATCCAAGTGGTGTTCCAACGCAATATTATTTGAAATACGGCAATTATAGCACTCAATTGAATGACAGTTCAAGTGTTGATAAATCAATAAGTGGAACTTCAACAACGGTCACTGTAGATATTCCGAATATTCCCATTTCCAATGATGCATACTTTTTTAAGCTGATCGCAAAAACAGCTTTTCAAACGAATGCCGATTCGATATGGTTCAGCTCACACCCTTTAGTGTATTATGTGAATTCAACTTCTGATGCGTATTCAGGAACACGCAATGAAGGGACACTTAAATATGTATTAGATCAAATCAATATAAATGCGTCTTATGAAGAAAGTATAGTGGTATTAAAATCCATTACAGGCATAATTACCGTTACGAGTACTCTTCCACCTCTAAATTATCCGGTAAAAATAATTGGTCCCGGAGCAGATTTATTAACAATTAGTGGGAATAATTTATACCAGCCTTTTTTCATAGGTTCAGGGTTATCCCCATTTTCTGCTGAAAATCCCACAGCTCCAACGGTTTTTATGAAAAATTTTGCGATAAAAAATGGTTTACATCAAGGTGGTGGATATGTTGATCATAATGATCCGTACCAGTATACAGGAGGAGGAGGTGCAGGTGGATTCGGCGGTGGATTATTTATTAACAATGGTACGGTTTCACTTGATTCAATGTTATTTGAATATAATGCATCCAAAGGTGGAAATGGAGGTCGTGTTGGTTCTGGGCATGGATTTGCAGGAAATGGAGAACCTCATTTAGGTGGAATTAGTGGTTATTTGGGTGGTACGAGAGGGACACCATTAACGCATGGCGGGCCGGATGCAGGTGGCGGCTCAAATTCAGCTGAGGGAATAGCAGCAACTAATGGTGGATTTGGTGGCGGTGGCACTTTTTATATTAATTCGCAAGGTGGTTCTGGCGGTTTTGGTGGCGGTGGCGGAAGTGGATATTACGGTGGCCCCGCAGGCTTTGGTGGAGGAAATGGCACTAGCCAAAGTCTTGGCTATCCTCTTGCAAGTGGAGGTGATGGAGCCTTTGGTGGAGCTGTTTTTATAAGAAATGGACAATTATCTATCTCAAACTCCACATTTACCAACAACTCATTAACAAAAGGACTTGGGTACTCCAGTTATTTTGATGGAAGTGAATATGGTGGGGCAATTGCGAGCTACGAAGGTTATCTCGAATTAGTCAACATTACATTTACTGGGAATTCGGGAGATGATGTGTATAATCATAACAATTATGTTATTTCAAATTCTGATGAAACAAGCACAATTTCATCCAATTTTCGAGTTTTAAATAGAACTTCGAATTCGGTTCAACTTACTTTCCAACCTGGAAATGGCGCAAAAAGATTGGTTGTTATTAAAGCAGATTCAGAACCCACTTTTACTCCGATTGATGAAAACATTTATGTAGCATCAACTGAATTCGGTTCTGGACAAGAACCTATTTCAGGTGAATTTATTTTATACAATCTTAGCGATACAACATTTACCGTAACAGGATTAAGTCAAGGGACAATGTATCATTTAGAATTTTTTGAAATGAATGGTGGCGACCCGGGATTTCGGTCTAATTATTTGGTTTCATCTTCTTTATCGGCTCAATTTTCAACATTATCAGGAGAAATACCGCAGACTAGCGGTTCATATCTATTATTTAATGGCGTTTCTTAGGCTGTGAATGTCGGACAATCTTCTGTTCTTGAGCCATTAAATGAAATCACTTTGGAAGCTTGGATTTATCCAACGGCTCAAACGGCTTATGCACAAATAGTTGGAAACATGTGGGATTTTGGTATCGAAGTTATACCGTTAATAGTCAAGTTTTTTTTGAAACATTTTTCTATGTTTC
>CAZNTR010000169.1:0-8400 GCA_964575925.1 uncultured Chitinophagales bacterium | reverse complement strand
ATTTTAATAGATCCAAGTGGTAAAATTGTAGCAATGGGTTTACAATTAAGAGGCGTAAACTTGAAAAAAACTTTAGCTAAGTATTTGAATTAAATATTAGGACTCACAGTCCTTTTAGACCAACTTAAATAAATGAAAAAGCGCTTGAAGGACTGTGAGTCCTACAAGCGCTTTTTCATTTATACATTTTATCAAGTAGAAACATATATTTTCAGTAAATTTGAGCGCTTCAAAGAATTCAGCAAAGCTATCGTATTAAGCTTCATTACCAAGTAAAAAGGTCGCAAAACTGATTTTAAAAGAGGTTAAAATCCTAACGATTTTCTTTAATCTTTCCGAATTATCTATAAATGAAAAACAAATACATCGATTTTATTGAGCAAAATTTCAATTTTCCTCAGCCTGAACTTAAACTTGAAAACAATCAGCTTAATTTTCATGATATAAATTTGATGGATTTGGTTCAAAAATACGGAACACCATTTAAATTCAACTATTTACCTCAAATTTCAAATAACATTAATCGAGCAAAAACTTGGTTTGAAAAAGCTATTAGCAAACATGATTATCAAGGTAAATATAATTATTGCTATTGTACCAAAAGCTCCCACTTCAAGTTTATTTTAGACGAAGCCTTATCTAATGATGTTCATATCGAAACCTCTTCTGCATTCGATTTTGATATTTTATTTTCGCTAATCAATGAAGGTAAAATTCAAAAAGATCCTTTTATAGTTTGTAATGGATATAAAATGGACGATTATATTAAACATATCGCCACACTCATTAAACAAGGTTACAAAAACTGTATTCCTATTATTGATAATTCTAATGAATTAAATCACTTATGCAATGCAATTGATACCAATTTTAAAATAGGAATGCGCATTGCTTCTGAAGAAGACCCAACTTTTGAATTTTATACTTCTCGTTTAGGTATTGGTTATCGTGATATTGTTCCTTTTTACAAAAAAGAAATCGCACAAAAAAAGCATATAGAATTAAAAATGCTCCACTTTTTCATCAACACTGGAATTAGAGATACAGCTTATTATTGGAACGAATTACTGAAAAGTGTGAACGTTTACATAGAATTAAAAAAAGTTTGCCCAAGTCTTGATAGCTTAAATATAGGTGGCGGATTCCCAGTAAAAAACGCTCTTTCTTTCGAATTTGATTATGAGTATGTGATTGATATTATTATTGAACAAATTAAAAAAGCATGTGATGAAGCTGGGGTTTCAGTTCCAAATATTTTTACTGAATTTGGAACCTTTACCGTTGGTGAAAGCGCCGGCGTTGTTTACGAAGTACTTTATCAAAAACAACAAAATGATCGCGAAAAATGGAATATGATTAACTCATCTTTCATTACAACACTTCCTGATACATGGGCAATCGGTAAACGATTTTTAATGTTACCTATCAACCGCTGGAATGAAGAATATGAGCGTTGTTTTTTAGGTGGTTTAACTTGTGATAGCGATGATTATTACAATTCCGGTCAAGAATCTAATGCTATTTTTCTTCCGAAATATGATAAAAACAATCCTTTATATCTTGGATTCTTTAATACAGGCGCATATCAAGAATCCATTGGTGGATTTGGCGGCTTGCAGCACTGTTTGATTCCAACGCCTAAACACATTGTTATCGACAAAGACGAAAATGGAAATTTGACAGATTATCTTTTCGCCCCCGAGCAAAAAGCAGATCAAATTTTGAAAATTTTGGGTTATAAATAATCAAGGTTTCAATTTTTTAGTAGATTCCCTTAAAAAATAAGCGTGCAAGTCATTATAGTGGATTGAGTCTTTCACGACTCTATACGTGCATAGATTCCATTGGATAACGAAATCTATGCCAAAACATCAACCTTTAGTGATACTAAAGGCGTTGCGAAGTCAAATGATGCTAGTGTTTACTATCGATTTTCAATGGATATTTCTCATACAATACTCGGGTAAATAATGTCTATGATTTTATTCTGCCATCAATAATCACAGAGATTTCTTCTTCAATGAAAACATCTCGGTGTGAAATATGAGCAGGATTTATCAAATAATTAAACGACTTAGGACAAACAATAGAAGGCACTTTTAAAACTAAAGAAGATCTTTTTTTCAACCAGGAAGTGCCTAATTCTTCTGAGTAATCCTGAATATCAGTATCATTCTGTAATTTAATAAAATCCGCTTTTGTTAGGAATTCATCTGGAAAAGAGATTACAACCAAACTCATAGAATCAGGAAGAGATTGAGCTGTAAAATGAACCGCAAGTTCAAGCAAGGCTAATGCAGGATGTTCAGCAGTATACAAACACGCATACCCTTTTGCATTCCATCTTCCTCCGTAAAGTCGTACACCTTCACCACTTAAATCTTGTGCAAATCTAGGATGTGCAATTCGATAAACCTGCATTAAGCCAAAACTCCGTGTTCTATTTTACCAAGTAGGTCGCTTACTAATTCAAAACCAAATACAGTATCTAATTGTTGAAGTGGTGTTTCATTTTTTAAAACGGGAAGAGAAGTTTTGAGCCATTTTTTAAACGATTGCTCGCTTCCAAAGACTTCTGTACCTCTTTTAAACAAACGCATCAAACTAATTAGTTTCTCTGAAGCAGTGGTACCAAGGGGTTCATCGTTTTTCTTGTTATGCAACGTACGTGTTGTGACTTGTGTTATTTTGGCTAAATCTTGTAATTCTAGCTCAGTTTGTTTTCTTATAAGTTGCAAATGTGACGCATTTAAACCAACACGTGTTTGTGATATTGCATTTTCTACCAAGAAAAGTGGTGCACTCATATTGCTGTAGGCAATTGCAGGGTCATTTGCTGTTTCTGTTTCTGATATGTTTTTGGGTACTTTTTTCATTTTAGCTCCTAAAGTGAATTATTTCTCTTTATAATACGAATATTTTCTCTTTTAATAAAATTCCTTTCTCTTCTTTTTAATTCTAAACTTCCTTGAAAAGGAATTTCAGCACAATAATCGTTAAGTGTGCTCGAATTAAAACCTCTAAAATTGCAAAACTGTTTTTTTCTTGGACTCAAATAGTAAAAAAATTATACTTAATGAATCTATGAAATAAGAAATCATCTCCTTTTTATCTATATGTCTTTTAATAATTGTCAAATCAATGACAATTTAATTGATTTTAAATAGAGTCTTTACTGACATCTTTACGATTAACTCAGATTAGTTTGAATCTGAACAGACCACATATTCTATGTATTACTTTTCCTAAATTATCTATTAAAAGCCCTTTTTTGAAATTATTTGACCTTTTTTTTCCTACTCTCTTGCTTTTATCAAAATAAAGCGGTATTAATAGGCAAACTGGTAAGACCAGATTTATTAGCACTTAAGTCGCGATATGAAACATATCCATCCTATTGATAAAATACCCAGTGTTACCGAGAAAATTCTCGACCGATTGATTGAACTCATATCCATCGGCACGTTTCAACCTGGTGAAAAATTGCCATCTGAAAAAGATTTGGCTAAACAGTTAATGGTTTCTAGACCTTCACTTCGTGAGGCTCTAACCATTTTACAAGCTAGAGGTTTACTCGAAATAAAACCGCGTTCAGGTACCTATGTAAAATCTGCTACTCCTGCTCAATTCCGTGATATGATGGAACATCTCTTAGAATTTGAACCTGAAAAAATGTGGGAACTTTTAGAAATTCGAAAACACATGGATTCAGCGGCAGCAGAATTAGCGGCAATTCGCCGATCAGAAGACGATTTAGCAGAGTTTAAACGCTTACTTGATCTTGTAACCTCAGTAATAACCAAAAAATCTGAAAAAAATATTGAAGTGGAAAAAGCGTATGGTCGTTTTTTCAAACATCTTGCGCTAAGTTCACACAATATGTTGTTTTCGCACTTTATTGAATCTATTGCAGATATGGTTCGCAGAGCTCTTCCCTTTTCAAGAATTAAATTGGAAAGTATTCCTCAATCACGAGAAACTATTATTGGTCAATTGATTCAAATTGTAAAAGCAATTGAAGCTCAAAATCCATCTGAAGCTAGAATTCAAGTGATTGATCATATCGAATACGTGGAAAAATCACTTAGAAAAGTGATGGGACCAGCCTCAAACGCTCATACAATTCGCAGTTATAGTGTATTGTACTATTAAATGCTGATTTAAAAACTAAGTAATCATTTTACCTATTAACGACTTTTTTAAGCAATTAACCAAATAAACGGACAACCCGATATGAAAGAACAAACAAAACACAGTGCAGACGCTTCTCGCGAAGTTGCTGAGTCCGCTCGTGAAACAGAATGGAAAAAACCATCCTTTGCAGGTGGCTTATTTATGGGGAATTTCAATGCATCCCCAATGTTACCTTACACCGATTTAGCACCGATAGAAAAAGCAGAATCTGATGCTTTTTGCAAAAAATTAGACGATTATCTCGTAAATAATTACGATGCTGATGAAGTCGACAGAACTGGAAAAATTCCTCCACATCATATTGAAGCACTGAAAAAACTCGGTTTATTCAATATGAAAATCCCTAAAGAATATGGTGGACTTGGATTTTCGCAGTTAGCTTTTACAAAAGCGGCAATCGTAGTTGCGTCTCATTGCGGTTCCTTAACAGCTTGGATGTCGGCTCACCAAAGTATTGGTGTTCCACAACCATTAAAATATTTCGGGACGAAAGCTCAAAAAGAAAAATACTTCCCAATGATGGCAAAAGGTGCACTTTCTGCCTTTGCATTAACAGAACCTGACGTAGGCTCCGATCCCGCTCGTCTTGCAACAACCGCAGAATTAACTCCAGATGGAAAACATTGGATTATAAATGGTGATAAATTGTGGACTACGAATGGAGTTATTGCCGAATTATTAGTCGTAATGGCAAAAACAACTCATCCCGATACGGGAAAAGTTGGAATTACAGCATTTATTGTTGAAACCACCACTCCTGGATTTGAAGTTGTTCACCGTTGTGAATTCATGGGAATTCGTGCTATCGAAAACGGATTATTACGTTTTACCAATGTTAAAATTCCTCGTGAAAATGTAATCGGCGAAATTAATAAAGGCTTAAAATTAGCGCTTGCAACCTTAAATACAGGTCGTCTTACTTTACCTGCTGCAGCTGCTGCAGGGGGCAAATTAGCAACTCGAATTGTGCGAAAATGGGCTTCTGAGCGTGCACAATGGGGGCAAATTATCGGTAAACACGACGCTGTTGCAGGACAAGTTGCTTACATTGCTTCCCACACCTTCGCTATTGATGCGATTGCCAACGTTGTTTCTCAAATGGCAGACAAAGGCGAAGCTGATATTCGTATTGAAGCGGCTATGGCCAAATTATTCACAACTGAACATGGCTGGAATTTATTAGACAAAATGGTTCAAGTGCGTGGCGGACGTGCCTACGAAACTGCGATTTCATTAAGCGAACGAGGCGAGCCCGGTTATCCTTGCGAAAGAATGTTACGTGATATGCGTATCAATCGGATTTTGGAAGGTTCTACTGAAATCATGCACTTATTCTTAGCTCGTGAGGCCTTAGATGTTCACTTGAAAAAAGGTGGTGATTTATTGAATCCTAAAGTTTCTGTTGGAAAAAAACTCGTTGCGCTAGTAAAAGCAGGAGCTTTCTATGCTCCTTGGTACGTAAGTCGTTATGTTCCATCTGTTCCAAGTGAATCATTTGCAAATGAACCTAAAGAACTACATCAATACTATAAATATGTTGGAAAAATGAGCAAAAAATTAGCTCGTACCATTTTCCATAAAATGAATAAATATGTGGCGGCATTAGAGTTCAAACAACGCATTTTAGGTCGTTTGGTTGATATTGGAACCGATTTATTCTCCATCGCAGCTTCGGCAGCTTATGCAGGATATTTGATGAAACAAAATCCAAATGATAAATCAATAACACGCATAATGGAATCCTATTTCACGTTCGCGAAACAACGTATTGACCAAAACTTTGACGAACTCGCTAAAAATTATGACAGCGAACAACGCAAATTAGGTTTAGACGTAATTGAAGACAGTGTTACTTGGATTGAAGACGGATGTATTTCTGAAGCATCAACAAGAAAACCAAACTTCGATAAAATAAATAAAAAACCTTCATCAAAAGAGAAAGTAGCTGAAACGGTTTAAGTTTTATTACTACTTAAATTTTGAAAGCCACATTCTTAATTGAGTGTGGCTTTTATTATTTCTGAAAATGAAGTTTAGGTCATTCCGTGCTCCGACACGGAATCTCGGCCTAAAGATACATTTCATAAAAACACATCACTAAGCATGAGACTCAACAGCTTGATCAAAAAGCAAATTTTGCTTCGTCATTCCGTGCTCCGACACGGAATCTCGGCCTGAAGATACATTACATAAAAATCACATCACCAAGCATAAAATTCAACAGCTTGATCAAATATATGAACTTTTTTAACATCTGATTGTTTGAATAAAAACACTTGAACATCTCTAGACATTTCTTCCAAACTGATATTACTTAACCGATTTAATAGTGCTGTTTTGAGTAATTCTTTTGAACTAATACCCATTTTTTGCTCCAAATAGTGATAATCAGGCTTAATCTGCAAACCCATCAAAAAAACTATATCAAACAAATCTCTCCCTTTTTCTCGTTTCCGGTTTATTAAAGCATAAATTTTTTGTGCCAAAAGTGTTTGCAAAGGAACCGTTTGAATCATTTGAAATACATCCCATTTATTCAACAAATGAGGCTTTACTTGATAATCGGCGTCTTGAAACTCTTCATCAACCTGAATAAGAATTTTTTCTGTGTCATAACCTGATATAGATAAATCATAGAGGAGTTTTGGAAATCGAATATAAATATGCCAAGCATTCTTTTTCACTTCTTTAATTTCTGCTTCAACTCCCCAAATTTGTAGTTCTCGTTGAATGAATTGAGTCAAAGAACTCCAATCTTCTTCTGTTAAACCTCGATTATCAAAATCTAAATCTTCGGAAAATCGCTTGTTGCCATGAACAATTCGCAAACAGGTTCCACCCATAAAGATGAGCATTTTTCCATAATCTGAAGCATAAATAATTTCCAGAATTTTATGCTGCAAATATTCGCATATTACAAATCGATCAAAGTTTTGAATTTCAGGTTCAACTTGTTTTTTGATTTCTTGTAAATCAATCACGATACAACTCCTCTACATGTTCAAAAGTCTGATTAATCGTTTTATTGCCCATTATTATTAATAATCGGTGAACTTTTTCCCATTTGAAATTAGTTTTCATAAAGTCTTCATTCAAACGCAAGGATTCTATATCCGCCCTAGTTCTAAGGTCTTTTCGTAAATACAATAAATCCAACAAGGCTTTTTCTGGTGATGCAATACTTACTTGGAATTTGCCCAAAAGTATTAATTGATAATCGAAAAACAATCTATTTTGAATACTTTGCCAAACAAAATGATGATTCCGCCAGGTAAGCAGTTTTGGTTTACGAGTTGAAACAGACTGAATAGTAAAAGTCTGTTCAGGAATCATTCCATAATAGGACAAAGCCGTTTCCAAACTGATATAAGATGGCGAATAAATTTTATTTGATAATGAAAACAAATCACTTTCATTGGGCTGATTTTCTTCAAACCAATACCAATTGTTAGCTATCCGCTCAATTTTACCCGCTTTTTGCCATTCAACTAATCGCCTACGATCTAATGAAATTCCCATTAAAGGCAAAAACTGAATGGGAATTAAGTGCTCATTCGAAAACACTTTTTGAAATGCAAAGTAATTCATTTTTAACTATTTCATTTCCATTAATTGGTAAATATAACATTTTTTGGAAATGAAATTTCATTTTATTGTTAGATAAACAAAATTCAGTGCTTGGAATTTCAAATCAATTAGTATTCAATGGCTTTTGTGATTGCATTTTTTTTCTATTCAATTTTGAAAGACCTATTAATTATCGAAATAGCCTTCTTTTTTTTAATTAAAGGACTTGTAAATTTCAAAATCCTATCTCTATGATCAATCAATAGTTTCAATTTACCCCTAATCACTAATTGTAATGTACATCTGCTATTTTTTGACTCTTTAAATCACTTATGTTGATTTTCTACTTATTCTTATTTAATATTTCTGCAAATCAAAAAGGGATTTTATGAAAAACAAACAACTAATTACACCTCTAAAATGGGTTCTAATTTTGACTCAATTTATACCTCTCTATTACATTTACAAAAATTTATTTTTTGATGCAGTTGAAAATAATGTACTCGCATTTTCATTTTTGTACATATCTGTTTCTTTTGCTTTGATTTACTTCTCAAAGAGATTTAAACCATCGCAAATTTAAGCTTCAACTTAAGTCGCTTTAAACTAACGAAATAACTCAATTAGAAACTTTAAACG
>CAZNTR010000168.1:0-8474 GCA_964575925.1 uncultured Chitinophagales bacterium | reverse complement strand
CCTAGCAGGTAAAAAAGTCCTAATGCGTGTTGATTTTAACGTTCCTTACAAAAATGGTGTTATTACTGATGATAACCGAATTGTAGAAGCCTTGAAAAGTATCAATTTTGTACTTGAACAAGGTGCAACACTCATCTTATCTTCACACTTTGGTCGTCCAAAAGACGGTCCTGATCCAGCATACTCTTTAAAACCAGTTGCAGATCATTTAGCAACGTTAGTTTCAGTTCCAGTTCATTTCTCTGAAGAAGCAATTGGTGAAAAAGCAAAAGCAGTTATCGCTGCGGCTAAACCAGGCGAAATTGTAGTTTTAGAAAATGTACGTTTCTATAAAGGCGAAACTAAAAACGATGCTGCATTGTCAAAACAATTCGCAGAATTAGCAGATGTGTTTATTAATGATGCATTTGGTTCATCTCACCGCGCTCACTCCTCAGTTGCAGGAGTTACCGAATTCTTAAAACCAGCACTTGCAGGTTTCTTACTTGAAAAAGAAATTAAGTATTTAGAAGAAACCGTTAACTCTCCAGCAAGACCATTTGTTGCTGTACTTGGCGGTGCAAAAGTTTCTGATAAAATTGGAGTTATAGAAAATCTTCTTGATAAAGTTGACTCTATTATTATCGGTGGTGGTATGACCTACACTTTCTACAAAGCAAAAGGTTTACCAATTGGAAAATCTTTGTTAGAAGAGGATAAAGTATCTCTAGCTAAAGAATTAATGGAAAAAGCAGCTGCAAAAGGTGTGAATTTATTATTACCAATTGACTCAGTTGTTTCTCAGGAATTTAGTAATGATGCTCCTTTCAAAACGGTTGATGAATATGGAATTGAAGAGGGATATATGGCCTTAGATATCGGACCAAAATCTGCTGAATTATTCTCTGACACAGTTCGTAATGCAAAAACAGTTTTATGGAATGGTCCAATGGGTGTTTTTGAAATGGATAACTTTTCAAAAGGAACAGTTGCAGTTGCGGAAGCGATGGCAGAAGCAACTACTAAAGGTGCTATTACTATTATTGGTGGCGGTGACTCAGCAGCAGCAATTAAAAAAGCTGGTTTAAGTGATAAAGTTACTCATGTTTCAACTGGCGGTGGTGCAAGTCTAGAATATTTAGAAGGTAAAGTTCTTCCAGGTATTTCAAGCTTAACTAATAAATAAATAATTAAATAAGTACTCATTTTTTTAGATAAACATCAAAAACTAAAGTCAATTCCATAGCGCCAGCGTCATTTATAGCGCCAGCGTCCGCTGGTGTCATTTAAACGTCAGCGTCCGCTGGTGTCATTTATAGCGCCAGCGTCCGCTGGTGCTAAAACAAACTAACAATCCATAGAGCAAGCCTTCGATTATGCTTAAAAAAAGCATATACACTGAAATCAGTTTTAATTTTAATCTAGTCAATTTTTCCCATCAAATAAACCGAATCGTAATCAATTGTGTAGTACTAATTGAAATCATTTTAGTAGCTTTAAATGGGCACCTCATACAAGCCTTCAGCGTATAAAAAAGATGCTTAAACACACTCTCCATTATCAAATCAAAATAAGAACGTATTTAGATTGAAATCACCTTGTGAAATGAGTATCATTTATGATGTTTCAAAGCCAAAAGAATAGAATGTGCGAATTATTAACTTCCCATAAGTTGGGTTTAATCATTATTGGATTCGGTTTCTTTTCAGCATGTACAAAGACCATTTATATTGAAGATTTAAGCAATCGTTTAGAACCAGTTAGAACCGTTGATGTATTCATGGGTACATCCACACAAGTATTTAAAAAT
Organism: uncultured Chitinophagales bacterium; assembly: GCA_964575925.1. GTDB lineage: Bacteria > Bacteroidota > Rhodothermia > Balneolales > M1805 > M1805. Next base: position 6,685 of record CAZNTR010000168.1, on the reverse strand, counting down.
GATTTTCTTACTTTTCAAGAAGGTTATTATGTTCATTATAACAAGTATCGGGTAACCTGGTACGATAGTAGATTTAGAACAAAAGAAATCTCTGTTCCACTTAAAGAAGTTTCTAAAATTTCTTATCGGAGTAGAATTGTCGGGTCCATTGTAGGTTTAGGTATTGGGTACACGTTAGGTTATTTAGCGTTTAATCTTGGTGTCTTAGACAAACCCACACAGCCATTTCTGTCTCAACATAATCAAGCAGTTTCTCTGGGTTTTGCCACCGTTTTTGGTGTAAGTGGATATTTTGCAGGTTTTCCCTACAAATATGTATTCAAATACAAAAAGAAACGTGCTCGAATGGCAAAAGATTTTATTATTTTGCCAGATGTAAATTATTGAAAGTAATCAACTAACAAAGTTTTTAAATATGTTGTTATTTAAAAAATCATTTATTTTTGTTGCTCTTCTCGTATTCCTATTTTCATGCGAAACCATACCTGAAAAAATAAAGCAAAACGTTAAACAATCGTTTTTTAGACCAATTATTGAAAATCTATCGGATGATAGAATGATGGGAAGAGAAATGGGTACCTTGGGTAGCAAATACGCCGCTCAAATGATTATGGATGAATTTGAAACTATTGGGACTCATTATTATCCTGGAAAATCATCTTATTCACAAGCTGTTACAATATATAAAACACCTCAATTGATACGTGCGTCAATAAAATTTGGTAAAGGTCTGAATCTTACAACACCAACTAAAGACATTGGTTTAAAACAAGTAAGAACATTAAATATCGAATCTGAGGTGGCTGCTATGTCCGATTGGGATGAAGAAAAAGCATCTAAATGGGAATATCGTGATAAAATTATAGTTTACAGATTAAGTGAAAATGAATTATTTAGCTCGTCAGACTCAACTTTTCAAACTTGGTTAGATTCTTTTTATTCAAAAATTGTAATTGCAGATGTGAAAGCTGCAATTATTTTACTTCCAGAAACGAAAAAAAAATGGACTTCTATAATAAATAGATATAACCGATCCATATTCTCGCTAACTGATGAGGAAAATGAAACACCAGTTCTATTTGTAGAAGGTAAATATGTTAGTAGAAAGGACTTAAAAAAAGCAAAAGTTGTTAAAATTAGTTCAGAATCTGAACGATTTGAATCCTTAAATGATCAAAATATTGTTGCTTATATCCCTGGTTCCGATTCGAAATTTAAAAATAATCCAGTTTTGGTAACAGCACATTATGATCATATAGGTTACAAAAAAGGTGTTCCTACAGATCAGGATTCTATTTATAATGGTGCACGTGATAATATCGTTGGAGTTACTGCTATGTTAGTTGGGGCTAAAGTACTCCAGAAGTTGACTGTCAAAAGACCAGTTTTATTTGTAGCATTTACAGGTGAAGAAAAAGGTCTATTAGGAAGTCGCTATTACGCTGAAAATCCTTTTTTTCCACTCAGAAACACCTATTTTGGAATAAATTTAGATAATGCAGGTTATAACGATACCTCAATTGTTAGTTTGATTGGACTTTCAAATTATAAAAATGATTCATTGTTTATAAAACCAATTCTTGAAATGGGAATAAAGGTTTTAGCAGACCCTGTTCCTCAATTCCGTTTATTTGAACGTAGTGATAACATAATATTAACTAAAAAAGGGGTTCCAACTTTATCCTATTCTTTAGGATTCACTGATTTTACCGATGAGCTCAATAAATATTATCATCAACTAGCAGATGAGTCATCAAGTTTAGATTATAATTACTTGGAACGCTTTTATGAGTCCTTTACGAATGTTTTATATTGTGTCGCAAACTCAGAAAATCCGATTGAGTGGAAAGAGGAATCAGCTTGGAATCCCAAAAATCTAGAATGAGACAGGCGAACACTCGATATATTGAAGAAATAAAATTATTGTTGTAGTGATGACCAAAAGAGTTAGTGATTTAAGTCAACTTTCGCAGTTCGATTTTGACCTCGGAAATATTAAGGATATTCTATGGTTCACCACGGCAAAAAGCGAAAAAATTGTTTTAAGATACAATCTAAACATAAAATGCTCATCCTGTGTTCTATCACGATTCGAAGAACCACGAAGTGGTAACTCGTCGTAATGTAAGAGTTTGAACATAATCCAACCTATTGCGAATTTGATCTTGTTGTGCTTTTTAAGTAACAGATTACATTCTGCAAGTTGGAAACTCAAAAAAGTATCAAGTCCGAATTTGAGATTTAAGTCGTAAATAGAAAATAAAAGAAGTAATTAATTGACATTAAATTAGTTGTCTTGATAAGTAAATAATCAGAAAATGAATCTTTTATTTCTTTTTCGATTAAAAAAATCAAAAAAAAATCATAAATTTTAAATTCTTATAAAATCATTAAAAATATATTCTTAGGGTTTGTTTTTAATGCAAATAAAACGTGTTAGTCAAAAAAAAATCAAAAAAAATCATTTTTCTTGTAAGATTTTTCAGTTTCAAGCGTCTTATCTTCAAAACAAATTAATTATCACTACAAACGGAGAAAAATATGGGCTCACTAAATAAAGCTCTTTTAATTGGCAGACTTGGAAAAGATCCAGAAGTACGCTACACAGAAAATAATACCGCAGTTGCAACTTTAAATATGGCAACTAGTGAACGCTACAAAGATAGTAATGGCGATTGGCAAGAAAAAACAGAATGGCATCGAGTAGTTTGCTGGAGCCGTTTAGCTGAGGTTGCGCAACAATACCTCAAACAAGGCTCACAAGTCTATATTGAAGGTTCCATACATACTAGACAGTGGCAAGATAAAGAGGGACAAACACGTTATACAACTGAAATTAAAGCAGGTGTATTACAAATGTTAGATTCGAAGCCAAAAAATGATGGTGAGGCTCAGTCACCTGCACGAGATTCTAATGCAAATAAGGCGAAAGCTTCCTCATTTACAACAAAACCAAACAATGAAGTTCAAATGCCAAATGAAATAAACGATTTCGACGATGATGTTTTACCATTTTGACATTTTGTAATTTACTGTACAACACCTATTTTTAAGCGGGGCTGATAAGTCCCGCTTTTTTATTCACTAATTTTACATTCTTGGACCCCGAACCTAGTTTTCTAGTATCACTCACATTTATAACACAGCTAAATGCCGAGTTTTTTCAGATTTTACTGATAGAATTATGTGTCATTATTTTGGGATTAGCCTTCTCGTTTATTTTTTCAGGGGCTGAAGTTGCATTATTTTCAATTAAAGGATCTGAGTTAGATCAATTAAATAGTTTAGCAAATCACTCTTCCATTCATGGAAACATCAAAAAAATGATTGAAAACCCAAGAAGGTTGTTATCGACCATCTTAATAGGAAATACGTTTGCTAATATTATCGTTTCAATCATTTCAGCAGTAATAACAGGGCAATTAGCTAGTGTATTCCATTTTCCTGAAGTCTTTATTTATGTAATCGAAATATTAGTAGTTACATTTATTCTTGTAATTATTAGTGAAATAACTCCAAAAGTAATCGCAATTAAAAACCCATTACAAACTGCAGTTAGATTAAATCATATTATTTATGGATTTTATATCCTTATGACACCTATATCCATTTTAATTGCAAAAAGTGCTCACTCAATTGAAAGTAAATTACCCTATAAATCTCATGAAATTTCTGGTGAAGATATTTTAACTATTGCAGAAGTAGGAGAGGAAAAAGGGTCTCTTAAAGGTGATGAAAGAGAGATATTTGAAAATGTTGTTGAGTTTGGCCAAACAGCTGTTAAAGAAATTATGACTTCTCGAGTAGATATTGTTGCTGTTTCATTAGATGATGAACTTGGTGAAGTTATTGATACAATTTTAGTTAGAAAATTATCTCGAATGCCCTTATATGGAGACGATTTAGATGATATTCTAGGGGTTATCAATGCTAAAGATTTATTACCCTATTTAAAGACTGATTTTCAAAACACTGCAATAAATTGGAAAACAATAGCTAGAAAAGTTTTATTTGTACCGACTACTAAACGTCTGGATGATTTATTGAAGGAATTCAAAAAAGAAAAAACTCACATGGCAATAGTTGTAGATGAATGGGGGGGAACCGAAGGTCTAGTAACCCTAGATGACGTTTTAGCTGAAATAATTGGAAATATTGGGGATGAAACAAGTAGTCCAGAACAATTATTTGAAAAAATGAGCGACAATTCGTTTTCATTCGATGCAAAAATAAATGTAGAAGAAGCGGAAGAAATTCTAGAAACTCAGTTGTCTGGTGAAAACGATCAATATGAAACCCTCGCAGGTTTAGTGTATCATATCCTAGAAAGGATTCCAGAAAACAACGAAAAACTTCATTTTAAAGATGTAGAAATCACTGTTCTAGAAGTAGAAAACAATCGAATTAAAAAAGTATTGATTACGAAAAACTAATCTGCTTTTGGGATTTATTTTTTTCTGATTCAGCACTAACTTTTAATTCAGGCATCATTTTCCCATCTTTAGTGTAAATTCCTTCTTTTTTTAGCCAAACTGGGAGTGTTCTAGTTAGAATGTAGAAATCAAAGAGAAGTGATTTGCGTTTAATGTACCACTGATCATAAATAAGTTTTTCTGCCCAACTTAATTCATTTCTTCCATTTACTTGTGCCCAACCAGTAATTCCTGGTCTAACAGAATGCCTCTTTTTTTCTACTTCTGGGTCAAGTTCCTTTTTATATGTCCAAAGTAGAGGTCGTGGGCCAATTAATGACATTTCACCTTTTAAAATATTTAGTAACTGAGGTAGCTCATCAAGGCTCCATTCACGCAAGAAATGACCATTTTTTGTAATTCGTAAATCATCAACAAGCCTAGTGTCTATTAACATTGTCCGTATTTTGAAAATTTCAAATGGTTTTCCATTTAAACCTATCCGTTTTTGGGAATAAAATAAAGGTCTCCCATCTCTAATTAAAGTTAAACTCACTACAAAAATAAATAGTGGCAACCATATTGGTAATAAAAATGCTACCATTAAATAGTCCCGAAATCGTTGTATGAGATGATTCATAAAATACAAGTTGCAATTCTTGATTAACACATTTAAGTATCGACAATAAAAGCTAAACCTGTAGAAATATGTGAATCTCTTAATCTTTAAGAAGTAAATAATGAAAATTATAAAGTTTAATTGTGTTGCACTGCTTATTTTCTGCAAATTTGAAAAGATAAAACTCCTTTATGATTTGTTTTTTAAGTGTTTTCCCTCCTTTTAGAGGTGGAATTAGTAGATTTAGCGACCATGTATTTCAAGAGTTGAAAAAATATGATTCTGTTTTAGCCGTAAATTATTCAAAACAATACCCAAGTTTATTATTTCCGGGGAAAACGCAATTATTAAAGAATGCAGTTGATCACGAATCCATTCCATTAATACATTCTTATAATCCGCTCTCATGGTTTCAACATAGAGAAGAGTTAGAAAAATCATGTTCTCATATAATTTGTTCACATTGGCATCCATTTTTTACACTTTCCACAATAGCGATTATAAATCAAATTAAAAAGCATAATCCATCTGTGACAATAACTTGTTTAATTCACAATGTGTTACCACACGAAAAGTTTCCATTTCAAAAACTATTGGTAAAAACGCTGTTTTCTAAATCGGACAGATTAATAACCTTATCGACTCAAGGTTCAATGGCTATGCAAGTCTTCCCCAAGCAGGTAGAAAAAGTAAAACAACTATTCCATCCTATATATGAAAAGAATGGGAATGCCATAAATAGAAATGAAAAAAGGGATGAGTGGGGTATTCCACAGAATGCATTTGTAATACTATTTTTTGGCTTAATAAGAGAATACAAAGGCTTAAGTTTATTGATAGAAGCGTTTAATAAAATTGCAGAAAACAGACCGGAGGCGTTTCTTTTGGTAACAGGAGAGTTTTATGAATCTCAAATATTTTATGAAGAACAAATTAGACCTGATTTTAATAATAAGTTTCTTATAAAAAACAGTTTTTTGACTGATGCAGAAGCCGCTGAAGTGTTAAGTTTATCAGATATCTTGGTATTACCGTATAAATCAGCAACGCAAAGCGGAGTCCTCGCTGATGCACTAGCCTATAATTTACCTGCTATCGCCACTAATCAACCTGGGTTTACAGATTTTATTGACAATGGAAAATCTGGAATTATAATGGAATCACAAGATTCAGATGAGTTAGCAAGTATTTTATTAAACTTAAACCAAGAAAAACTTGACTTTTTTAAAGGAAATATGGCTGAAGTTCAGGCAAAATTTAGTTGGAAACAATTTGGGGAAGAATTATTTCACGAAGTTTGCAAAATCTAATTGACTAAAACAAAAAAGGCTCGTATATTTCGCTTCTCTTAAAGATTGAAAAATTTTAAAGAGATTTCGGGGCGTAGCGCAGTCCGGTAGCGCATCTGCTTTGGGAGCAGAGGGTCGCAGGTTCAAATCCTGTCGCCCCGACACCAATGCGAAAGCATTTTGTTATTTGAATTATTGAATGAGTGAATTTTATGGTTGCTCGGTTAAGAATACTAATCGTAGCCTGTTGAGCGCCCGTAGCTCAATTGGATAGAGCAACTGCCTTCTAAGCAGTAGGTTGCAGGTTCGATTCCTGTCGGGCGTACAAATAAGGCGACATGGCCGAGTGGCTAGGCAGAGGTCTG
>CAZNTR010000167.1:0-8548 GCA_964575925.1 uncultured Chitinophagales bacterium | reverse complement strand
GTCAATTTATATCCAATATTATCAATTACTTATATTGTTTTTAAGCAACGACTATTTAAACACGATCACAGGAATGAAGACGGGACACCTGATTCGATTTCTTATTATGGTGGTTTGGCAAATAGTGCAAAATCCACCCCGTATTCTCAATCTTTCCCAGCTGATGCCTTTACAGCTAAATTAATACCAGCTGTAGCAACAAATGAATGGTCTATTATACTCGATTTAACTACCAATATGTTCGACTACATGTTAACTCGCGACAATATTTACGTTTTCATGCTAGCTTTGATTTAAATTCTAATCAGTAGAAAGAATCTTTAACTTCTTTCACATGAAGATGCTATAGATTATAGTTTTTGAATCATATAATTTTAGATTCAACATATACTAAACATAAACCTAATCGTATGTTTAAACTCACCGTTTTAGTGATCTTATTATTCACTTCCCCAATAATTGGATTCACTCAATCAAAAACAGATAAAGTTGAAGATAAATTAAAAGGGAAAGAAACTGGTGATGCCTCAGGTTCATCATCAGCAAACTCAATGGGAGAAGGTGCGGCTCAGTTTATTATGGATGTTTTATTTAGTGATTTTTTCCTTTGGTGGTTTTATATCGAAAAAGATTATCCTACTGAGAATTACCTAACCTATAATCCATACCCTTATTATCCTTATGGTTACGATTCAATGGGTTTAAGAAATTATAACTCAACAAAGAATTCTGCGTTTACCTTGAGTTTAGATTTATCGAGACCACCATTAATAGCTTGGGATACGAATTACGGATTTTCTGCGGAATATTCTCACGGCTATTGGGGACTTCATTCTGCTTACAGAATTTGGGATGAAGTTGGAGCAAACACCTATAGGCATCAATTTAATTTCGCCATTGAACGCAAATTGCGGTATTTCCCTAATGCAGAAGCTGGTTTTTTACTGGGATTTGAACGAACAACGATAAAAAGTAATCCTTATAAAGGATTTCTAGTCGGCTTTGAATCGGACTATTATTGGTTTAAGCCTGTTTCTATTCAATTTAACTGGCGTGGAACTATTTACGAAAATACAACTTCCAATTTTATTCAAACGGGACTTCGCTATCATTTTCAACAGTCTGCTATTGTTTTAAATTATCAAAGCCTCAATTTTGGAGGTATAATTTTTCGAGGAATCAATTTAGGATATGCTGTTTGGTTTTAGGTTAACACGTATTGATAAAACTAAAAAAGACTCATATTTGAGCCCTTTTTTAAGCAAAGTTTATTTCACTTTTAACTTTAAAAAATACCATTAATTCTTTTTTGCTTTCCCACTCACATTTAAAATTACTTTTCCACCTGTAACTGCATTAGGCAAAGAAAGAGACATATTCGTAATACTTGGTACAATAGAAACACCAATTGCATTAACTGGCAAAACCGAAGGCATTGGATCTAAACCACCATAGACTCCTTTATCTGCAAGTGAACCATCTAAATCATTCCCAAAACCTGAATCGATACACGGAGAACCATCTTTTGGAGTCAAATTGAGTCCATTTGTGTAATTTGTAATTACTTCCATTTTTGGATCTTCAAATTTATTTCCATCTACATCAATAATACCTTCTGGAACAACCAATTTATCAACACCTTGAGGTACATAAAACGTATTATTTACATATTTAAGACCGTTTTTGATCTCGATATTATAATAGCTTGCATTGTAAATTATATTATTGGTAACAGTAACTCCAACACCGAAATCTAAGCGTTTCCAAACGATTAGATTATTATAAACAACATTATTTTTAAAATCACCAGTTGTACTTTCATCAACTAAGAATAAATGAACATCCGTATTTGTTTCGTAACCAATAAAAGAATTGGAGAAAATAAATCCATTAGTAGTTTGAATTTCAACCGCAGTAGTATTTACTTTTTCAATAAAAACAGAATGAAATACTTTGAAATTATCATTAGATGAGAAAAATGTATTTCCAGTAGTTACATAGTTAATTTCTGCACCAACTGAATTTCTGACACGCAATTCATAATTAGTAGAATTAATTACTTCTGTTGTCTTTACAGCTTTTATTATAACATTATCTACAAAGTCTACATCTATGGATTTACATTCGAATCCACCTATAACAAAATTATCTAAGTTAGTATTTACTGAACTTCCCCCATTTAATGAAATGATCCCAAGTTTAGTTACCAAGCCATTTGAACCATTAAATCCTCCGCCAGCAATAGTCAATTGTTTTCCAGTAGAGCTTAAAGATAAATCACCATAGGATTTTAAAGAAGGAACTAAGATGATGATATCACCGGCTGAAGCCGCACTTATTGCATCTGACAAGTTTGCAAAATTACCAATGCTATTTGAATTATTATCCACAATATGTGTTGTTTGTGCATTGACACTTAAAAAGCTGAATACAATTAATATAACTAAAGAGTGAAATTTCATGATATGTATTGGTTTATCTGTTAATTAAAAACTAGAAAGATTTAATACTTCAGTTAAAAAAGAATCATTTCATAAGTTTATTTAATCAATTTCATTTTTAACTGATATTAGCTAATCAATTACAAAAAATGGAATAAAAAAATTTCTAGATATTCAAACTTCTTTAATCAACATTTTGCAACTCTAATAAATTTAGCATTCACAAATTTATACTATCTAAGATTGAGTAAATTCATAAGCACTTTTGAGTTTAGTCATAAAAGTGTAATACAGCAAATTAATTGGCGATTGCACAATATCTTTACGAGTGTAAACCAACAATATCGACTTTGAGGATTTGACTCTTATTTACAAAAAAGGTGCGATAAATTTAATTATGCACCTTTTGAGTAAAACTTTAATTCTTTTTTGCTTTACCAGTTACTTTTAAAATTACTTTCCCACCAGTAACAGCAGTAGGCTGGCTTAAACGTAATTTTGATATGGTAGGAACTACTGAGACGCCAATTGCAATACTTGGCACTTCTTCTGGCATTGGGTCTAATCCTCCATAAATACCTCGATTTGCAACCGTTCCATCTAAGTCATTTCCAGACCCTGAATCTTTAGCAGTTGAATTTTCAGGTAATTTAAAAGAGATATAATCAATAATACTTGGGTTAGATAATATATTATGATCCTCATCTTCTGTACTCGAAATTGTTAAAATACCACCTGTAGTATTATTTGTAAACCCCCCATAACTACCAACAAAAAAAGTATTATTCTGAAATGAACTGCCTCCTGAAAGTACCATTTTCCCTTGCTCACCACCACTTAAATGCACTGCTAGGAAAATAGTATTTGTAATATTTGTATGTGGTCCAAAGTTTACTCCTCTTGAGACTTTGTTATTAGCTCCAACAATATTTTGCACTAAGTTTCCAACTGAATTATCATCAATATTTAACCATGTAGTTCCTGAATTGATAGAACCAGAGTAAATAGCATTAAATGCACAGTTCGAAATTATAAAATTATCAGTTGAAGCTATATCTAATATAGCAGCGCCAGTAGCTTCATACACTATACCATGAAATACTTTTAACCCTGGAGTAGTATTAAATTGAATAGAACCAGATGAAAAATACTCTAGCTCAGCGTTTTCTGAATTTCTAATTCTAATATGAGCAGTAGTACTTGTTATTACTTCAGTTGTTCTAACTGCTTTAATTTTAACATTATCAACAAAGTTTACATCAACAGATTTACAGACAAAACCTCCTAATACAAAACCATCAAGATTTGTATTGGCAGTATTTCCACCTTCCAGTTTCACAGCACCTAATAAGGTTGTTGATGCATCTCCACCATTTGCACCTCCCCCTGCAATTGTCAATTGTTTACCAGTTGACGATACAGTTAAATCGCCATAAGAATCTACCGAAGGAACTAATAGAAGAATATCACCAGAAGAAGCGGCAGATATTGCAGCAGATAATGTTGAAAAATCACCAATTCCATTATCATTATTATCGACAATATGCGTGGTTTGTGCTTGGGTTTTAAACGATATAAAAACTAAAAATAGTAAGGCAAAAATAGATCTCATTTCTCTATGATTTGTGAATGGATATGTTTTGAAAATTTTAATAAAGAAAAAAATAAGTATCAAACAAGTAAATACCACAAATGATGTATTTACTTGTTTGATACTTATTTAATTAAGGTCATTTTTTTAACAGATACGACCTGATCATTTACTTGTAAGCGATACAAATAAACTCCACTTGATAATCCAATGCCATTAAATTGAACAGTATGATATCCTTGCTGCATGCTTGAATTCACTAAGGTTGAGACTTTTCTTCCCAATACATCAAATACTAATAATTTTACATTTCCCGCTTTATTTAGTGCAAAGCGAATAGTTGATGTTGGGTTGAATGGATTTGGATAATTATCAAATAAAAGTGGAGATTCTGGGAGAACATTTGCTTCAATCTGCTCTTTTGTTCCAATGTATGCCTTAAACTCTCTTTCTTTACCATTTTGGAAGATTTTCATGGAATCGCCAGGAGCTAAAATGCGATAAGTTTCATCATTTACAAGCGCTAAAACATGATCTTCATTACTTGATAAATTCGTCCAAGTAATAAATTCGTTTCCTTTAGGAACTACAATCGTTCTATAGTCTAACACTTGTTCTTCCACTGTTTCTCTATTAGGACGAAAATCATCACTTAAGGCAACCATTGAATTTTTTATGTACGCAGATTGAACTTTTTGATCTGGTGTTCCAGGAAGCAAAGGTCTATCAAATTTATCAAACACATCTTTTGATAAAGAGTTATTTGAAATTCTTAATGTTTGATTTCCAACAGAAATTTGAGCATCAATTGTTGTAAGTATTTCTTCTTGCGAAGCAGCTTCAGTTTTAAGAGCTGATGCTGTAGATTGCGTTTTATCTGGTGTAATAAAAATACTTGCTGATCCTGGATTATAAACTAAATAACCTGTCCACGGTTTTAGTTTTTCATTACTAGCTACAGCAGACCAAGCTTGTGAATTTGGTGAAAACTTCCAAATCAATTGATTACTATCTGAGGAGTACCAAAACGCATCTACTTCATAAGGATTTGAAATAAATCGCCATTGTGAAAAATTTATTGCATATTCACGTTCTTTTATTCGTTTACCTGCGGGGGTTTGAAGTGTAAATGCTTGATCTAAGGCTAACGTTTTAAACCATGCTGAACTTCCTGGACTCAAAACCGATCCAGCTTCATTAGATTGATCAGAATATTCACCACTACTAGTTAATACAAAAAGCCTATAATCTGTTCCTACTGCTCCATTAAATAACGTGGATGGAGTCGTATTTACGCCCGTTCCTGGAACTGAAAATAAACACCAATTTTTGACTGTTATACCATCAGTATAGAAGGAATCTCCATCACTTGAGGATTGGGTTGCAAAATCTTCTAATTTTATACTTATTTCAACTGTAATGACTTCCGATTCAGTGGTTGCGTCTTTTGCTTTTAAGCTTGCCGTTGTTTGGCCTTCAGACAATGGAGTAAAACTGACAATTCTATTTCCACCAGATGAATTTATTGCTGCAGAAGCTATACTACTATTTGCCGTTGAAACTTCATAAGTCATTGTTTCACCATTATCATCAATAAACAATTCGTTTAATTGGAATGATGCAGATTGCCCTCCAACAATTAAGAATATTTTTGGCAGTGTTGCAATTTGCCGTGGTTTTGCATTTACAGATACATTAAAACTAGTTTGGACTTCTTTATTTCCAGGATCTTTTGCAGTTACTGTTAAAGTAGTTGAACCAGCGCCAGCTGCAGTAACTAATATTTTTTTGGAAGTTGAATTATAGGATCCATTGGCAATATTCGTATTATTTGTTTCAATGGAGTAAATCAATTCATCTGTATCTGGGTCCGTAAAATGCTGTGTTGGATCTATTTCTAGTGCAGCATCGCCTAGATTTATTGAAACGTTAGAAATGGCACTTGAAAGTACAGGTGCTCTGTTTTCTCTTGGTAGAATAGTTACTAAAACGTCATTCTCAGCAGAAGCTTTACCATCATTAGCAATTACGGTAATCGTAACAGAACCCACAGATACTGCTTTTATGGTTAAGGTAGTTCCAGAAATTGTTGCCAAAGCAACTGAGGAATTTGGATTTTCAACGGAATACGTTAAAACATCACCTTCATCTGGATCGGTGAAAACCGTTGTTAAACTTACATTTACTGAATCATCACCGATTCTTAATTCTTGAGCTGAAATGGGGCTTGCTAATCTTGGGGTGTAATTATCTGGCGAATTGATGTAGATAATGAACTCCGTTGTAACAACTCCACCTTTATCATCATCTGCCGAAAGAGTAATCGTACTATTACCAATTGAAACAGGAGTTAAGGCTAAATCTGTTCCAGTTAATTCGGCAGTAACAACAGAAGTTTTACTCGATTGAACGGTGTAAATCAAAGGATCACTATCTTCATCACTAAAAACACTTTCTATAGAAATACTTTGAACACCTTCATCTAAGCGATAATCTTTATCGGTAATTGTATTCGCAACAGTCGGTTTATTATTTGTAGAAACACTACTATTTATGCGAACATGAATTCTAGAAAGGTTTCCATATTCTGTTTTATAAACCAAGTCCAAATCTCCATCTCCATCTAAATCCGCAAGACTTGGAAAACTATGATATCCGGATGTAAAATTGGCGATTTCTCCTTGCGAAGCCATCAATCCATTACTTGCATTATAAGAATAGGTATCAATTCTATTCCCACGAGCTACAACAAGCTCTAATCTTCCATTATTACTTAAATCGCCAACCGAATAACCATTAATCGTACCAAAACTAGATAATGAGAAATTAGAACGAGTTCCCATGTATTCAGCATTTCTTTCATCAGAACTAAAACTTGCTGTATTCCCTATCCCCAAAGTGACAATATCGAGTCTATTATTTCTATTGAAATCTTCAAAAATATGATGATAGACATCGTTAACTCGTTGGTAACTTCTTTCATTTACAAACAAATCAGCAGGGGCATTTTGATCGCCAACAAAAAATGTTTGTGAATTCAAATTATAAGTAACTGGAATCTGATCTAGAAGTCCATCCCCAGTTATATCTTTTGCATCAAAATTTACAAAATATCTACTAGACACATTTAATGGTAGTTTAGTCTCGGTGAACTCTGCATCTCCTTCAATTCCTAACAATAAAGCATTTTCATCATATCTGCTTGCAGGCACAAAAATACTTGGCTTTCCAGAATAATTATCGTAGACAAACTTTGTATTTTCAACTACTGAAGCTCGGTCGACTTCAAATTTACCATCTAAAGTTAACGTTCCAGTTCCATTGTTTTTATATAAATACAGCTGAACTTTATAAACAGTAAAACTACCATTAGAACTTGATGTAGATTGGTCGTAATGATAAACCCCTACATCAATATCACCATCTCGATCGTAATCTCCAATAAAGATATAGCTATTAAAATATTGTGTTTCAAAATTCTCTTTTAATTGTGTAATTAGCTTTTTCTTTTGGATGTCATTAAAAACACCATCTCCATTATTATAATAAATCAACAAAGTATCAGTATAATTATGTGTTGAATAATGAAGTAAATCTAAGTCGCCATCTTTATCCATATCTGCGACTAAAAGAGATTTTGAAACAGGTGGATACTGATTATCACGTGGGATTAACATATCAACAGGATCTGCAAAAGTTGTTCCACCATTAGAAACTTGTGATCTAAAGTGAGTGGTAAAAGGTAAAACTTGTCGTCCATCAGCGGCTTCATAAGCTGTGGCCAAATAAACTGTAATTTTTTCCCCAGGTAAATATTGAATAGACGGAGTTATGGTAATAACACTATCATTTGATTGCTTAGAAACATTGAAGGGTAAATTCCCTCTCCAATCTGAAATAAGACTTACATCTTCATTACTAATTGTAGAGGGTTTAAACTTACCGTTAAAACTTAATTCAATTGGATTATTTAAACGTATTCTAGAGTCGTAATTTGTTGGTGTAACAGCATTAACGTGTAATGGCGCAATAACGGTAATGTCTTTATAAGCAAGTTGGTTTGTAGTTTCAGAAACACTAAATGAACCTGTTGATCCGTAGCTTGATATTTCTCTACCTAAAGAAATATCACTATCTGTATCTAGCCTAACTTCATAACTTCCAGCACTAACATCTGTAAAAGAATACAAGCCATAATCAAGAGTTGTGTCTTTTTTTACAAAGGTTCCATCCAAATATAAAGACACTTCTTTATATTCAAGAACGGTCCCATTTTGACTTAAAACGCCCTGTATCATTCGTTGATTTGTAATAGATACAAAAGAAGGATATGGAATGCCCCAAACATCATCTGTATCTTGAGCTCTTACATAAACGGCATGCTCACCTAAACCTTGCGTTAAGGTTATTAAAGCTTTTGCATCTACTGAAACAGAATCAAAAACACCTGAACTCGATTCAGCAGTTAATGATGTTCCAGAACCTTGATTTGGTCTTGAAGATCCTGATAAGAAAT
>CAZNTR010000166.1:0-8648 GCA_964575925.1 uncultured Chitinophagales bacterium | reverse complement strand
TTACAGTAGTAAAGTTCAGTTTGCATGAAATGACCCCCTTCTTTTTTAATGCTGTTCGTTATGCTATGGCCATTATTACAATGTGGATAATTTTATTGAAAAGTGGACAAGGAGTAAACATAATAAAAGGTGACCGTTGGTCAATAATGGGTTTATCACTATTGGGTCATTTAATCTATCAAGTTTTTTTCATTATTGGTTTGAGTTTTACTAAAGCGGCAAATGCGGCAATTATGTTGGGAACTATTCCGATTTGGATAGCAATTGTTTCCCATTTCTTTTTTGATGAACAATTAAATAGACAAAAAACAGTTGGAATTATAGTTGCTTTTCTTGGGCTAAGTCTAATTATTGGTTTTAGAAATGATGGCTTTCATTGGAGCTCTAAAGGTCTTTGGGGAGATATTATGTTGCTAACTTCAGCTTTTTCTTTTGCACTTTATACTTTGTATTCAAAACAGTATTTGAAAAAGTACGACACTACCGCTCTTACAACTATTGCCATGACAGCCGGTGGAATTTGGATAGTATTTGCAGGGTTTCCAGCTTTAATTACTACCGATATTTCTTCAATATCGGTAATGGCGTGGGCGGGAGCAATTTATAGTGGCGTGTTATCCATTGCAATTTCCTATTTTATTTGGAATCATGGGTTAAAACTCGTTGGCGCTGTTCGAACCTCCGCCTATCAAAACCTAGCCCCTGTATTTGGAGTAATTTTTGGAGTACTATTGTTAAATGAAGACTTGAATTATTTTCAATATGCTGGTGCTTTTACTACAATTGTAGGAGTGGTAATAACTCGTTTGGGGTGAAATGGGTTTCATTGTACCATTCGAAACTCAAATCATTTGAAAGACTGCACATCAAAAAAAAAATCAATAATAATCAATAATAAAGAGCAGTTTGGTAAGGAAACAAAACAAATTTGAAACTTTGTGTCCACTCCAAAAAGCCGATTCTTTCGGTTTTTACCCTTCCAAATCCTACGAATTCGACGAATTCGACGAATAGTTTGCTAAAAACTACTTTTCGGAGTACACTCATCTCTATAAAATAAATGAGATTTATGTAAAAACTATTTGACATAAGAGTCTTATGTCTTATATTTATTTCAATATCTTCTCACATAATACGTTCAGAAAGCCGACTGTACTTGACAGTCGCACTTACTAACGCCCAAAATAAAGGTAAGTATGAAAACACGTTACTCTCTTCTATTATTGGCGTTTACTCTAATTACCACCTCTCTCAAGGCTCAGTTGTTTTCAATTGCAGATGTTAGACAACTGGAATTGGGTAGTGAAGTCTCGGTAATTGGTGTTGTCACAACGCCTGACTATGGTACAAGTGGATCCGCTTTTTTTATTCAGGACTCCACCGCAGGTATAAACATTTATAGTTCAACTCCAATAACAGTCTCTTTTGATACGCTCAGAAGAGTTGAACAAGGAATGCTTGTTTATTTGAACGGAACCACATCCGTTTATAATGGATTATTAGAAATTAATCCAAGTTTTGTTGAACACATGGGCGATAATCAGCCCATTCCAGATGCTGTTCAAGTAAATGGTACAGATTTTATTGTAGATACACCACTACAAGGCTCAAGAGTCTTTATCCCAAATGTTCAGCTTAGTAGCCCTTTAATTCCTAATTCAATATTTGCTTATAATATTGTAGCAACAGATGAAGAAGGTAACAGTTTCGAAGTTCGTATTATCAAAAGTGAATTGTTCGAAAATCCACCTTTAGGACTTAGTTTCGATATGACTGGAGTCTTAGGTGCTTTTAATGCAGGTCAATTAATAGTGTATAGTCTAAGTGATCTTATTCCTCATGATACGGTTTTACATGAAGTTACCTTTGCTGTTGATATGAGTTTGGCTATTGAATACAAACAATTTAATCCTACAGAAAAATCTGTTTACGTTAGAGGCTCATTTAATGGATGGAATTTAACAAATCCATTGATTGATCCCGATAATGATGGAATTTTCCAAAATACTTATTTTGTTCCTGAAGGCGAAATGGCCTATAAATTCTTTGCAGAAGCAGTTGAATTCGATTGGGAAGATGGCGAAAATAGAATAGTTTTTGTGGATACAGCACTTTATTTAGAACATGTTTTCAATAAAGAATTCAGAGATTTAAGGGATATAGAATATCCAGAATACGAATTAATATTCACTGTTGATATGTCTTCCTTGGCTAGCGCTGGCCGATTTAATCCTGATTCAATGTTTACTAAAATGGAGATTCCAGCTGTTGTTGGCTCCTTTACAGGTTGGCATTTCTCACTTGATGCAGAATACATTTCAATAAATGCAGACTCCTTAAATCCGATGGTGTTTAATATGGTTTATTATGTGAAAAATCTGGTTACACCTATTGAACTCGAATATAAATTTGTATTGGTTGATTTCAGGGATGATCCATCTATCATTGACTGGGAAGGTGATGATAATAGAAGGTTTATGCTAACTGGCACTGAGCCCGAAAATTTGGATGGAAGGAAAACATTAAAGGTAAACATGAAGCCTGAAATATACAGAGTAGATAATTTACCTACATTTGATTTCAACATTGGTTTAACTCATGCCTCAGGATTAGTTGGAGATACAGTCGATGTTTTTGTTCAGGCAATTTCTAATAGTGGTGAAGAAATTCAGGCTGTTGAAATCAGTTATAATTTCGATTGGAATCTAGACTTAATAAGTGTAGATAATATCGGAATCTTTGGCGGTTTCAATAATTGGGCAATTGATTATAATATTAATAATGACCTTCATTCTGTTCGTTTGGCAACAACTGGTATTAAAGGGTTTATAGATGAACAGGCTGTTGCTAAATTACGATTTGTAATTACAGATGATATGAATCAATATGCTAATATCTATCCATTCGACCCAGTAATTAATGAATACGTTAATTTCAATATCTACATTGAACCAAGCTCAATTGAAATCATTCAAACTTCTATTTTCCCAATGGGTGATGTTAGTATGAATGGTGATGTAAGAGCTCAAGATGCGGGTTATATCTTACAATATTTGGCAAATAGTAGAGAATTAAATGAAGCTCAAATGGTTTTAGCTGATGTAAGTCAAGACATGGAAGTTAGTGCTTATGATGCATCTCTCATTCTTCAATATGTTGTAGGTAAAATTTATGAATTACCACATACCGAACAACCTTTAAAAGTTTCTGGAATGGCAAGCATGAAAAAATCGCTTGAATTAGCAGATGAACTGGTAACTGTTCCAATAACTTTGCAAACAGAATATGAGCTATACGCTTTTTCTGCAATGGTAAAATACGATCCGGTTTACTTAAGCTATAAATCAATTGTATTGCCAGAAATACTAAAAGAATATCAAGTTGAAGTAAATGCTGTTGATGGAAATATAAAAATCATTGGGGCATCATCAACAGGGGTAATTTTAAAAGGAGATGCCTTACAACTTGAGTTCGAAAAAACAGGAACAATACTTGCAGAAGGCACAAATGTAGTGCTTTCAAGTCTGCGATTGAACGAAGAGGAAACCATACAGTCTGTCGATTCTTCGGTAATTACACCGATAACTTCATCAACAGAAGGAAATAACCCGATTCCACTCGTACACAAACTGTATCAAAATTATCCAAATCCATTCAATCCAAGTACTATTGTACGCTTCGATTTACCAGTCACTAGCGAGGTAAATCTTACTGTTTACGATATTACAGGCCGTGAAATTGCTGTTTTAGTATCTGAAGTTAAATCGGCAGGTTCGCATCAAGTAGCATTTAATGCAGCTCGATTAAACAGTGGTTTGTACTTCTATCAACTTAAAACGAAGGAGTTTACAGCGATTCAAAAAATGATGTTAATTAAATAATACCCCCGAATTCTAATACAGCCCCATTCAAAAGGTGGGGCTTTTTTATTGTAATCATGAAGCAGGAATTTGGGAATATAAAATTAGTATTAAATATAATAATATCAATAATATAAAATGCACTATTTTGCTAAATTACATAATATGAATCGGGCTAAAATATAGAAATTCACTTTTATGTAGTCTCTTTGTAAAATTACAAATTCGGCTTAATTAGATTGATCAATTGGCATGGTTGTTTGTACTAAACTATCGCTTGGTAAGACCAAACGAGTTTCACCCAATACCGTTCTATCTCTTGGTGACTCAATCGGCTCAACTTCGATTCTAACTTTAAGCCATTCCGTTTTAATTGGCGTTATTTTTCGTTCAATAAAAGGGATCAACGTTTTCGTTAAGCTTTTAAGTTGGCTGTAACCCGGGTCATTAATTCGTGTAGTATTGTCAATTTTATAGACAATGCTGATTACATCAGGATCATATTTACTAGGTTCCATTACTAAATCGGCGTTTTCATATAATTGAACTGCATTGAGTTGTAAGAATTGTTTGTAAAGAGGTAAAATATCATCCATTATTGGTTTTAAATAAATCATGGCATATTCTCGAGTTGTAATGCGTTTTCTTCCTCGTGCTTTTCCTTTAGCCTGATCCATAGTTGCAATATCTCCGCCTTTAGGTTCTATATAATAAAAAGCTGCTTTAAATAGGTTAGATTTTAAGGAGTCTCTTTTTGATGTAGGACCATAATTTTTATTAACCCCTATCATCCATTGAATCCACGTATTTGCTGCATTTTCGGTTAATTTGGCATTTAAGTGGTCGGCAAGCATATAGGCAATTCTGCGATGAATAGTAAAGCCAGTATCTGCTTTTACAACTTTTGGAGAAACATCAAAAACGATTACAAGCCCGTCTTCATGAAGGGTAGATTCTGTAATTTTGAGATACATGTCTCGGGGTGATGTAAATTTTTGTTCTTCCCAGAATTTCTCATAAAAAGCATTGTTTTTTTTTTCAAAATAAGCAATACTCAATAAGGCATTCTCTCTGTTGTTAATGTTTAATTTATCTTTTCCTGATTTTGAAACTTTATAGAAGTTCATTGCACCCACTTGTGCAAAAACGGATTTTTTATTACTAAAACAAGTAAGCGTTAAAATAATTAAAACGAATTTTACGAACGCTCTTAAATAATCCTGAAAGATTACAATAATTTTACAAGAGTTCAGAGTAATTTTAGACTTATTTAGCACCGTCATTCGAAATTATTGGTAGTTTGGAAATTTTTTTGCTTACTCGAAAAAAAGCGTTCGTATTTATATTTATTTGCTTTTTAATTAATATTTTTCCTCAAAATAGTTCTGCTCAACGAAAAGTAAGAGCAATTCGAGTTGAAAATATTGCTATTAATTTAGATGGCAAATTAACGGAGAAAGTATGGAATACCAAACCTTTACTTTTTAATTTCATCCAATCTGAACCATTTCAGGGAAGGGATGCTACTTATCCGTTTGAAGGATTTATAGCCTATTCTGAAGATGCACTTTATTTGGCAGGAAAAATTTTTAAATCAAAAGATGATATTCAAAGTGTAGTTTCACGACGAGATAATTCGGCGAATTCGGAACGTGTAATATTTTCTTTTGATACATTCAAGGACAATATTACTTCCTACTCATTTGGTATTACAGCCTCAGCTGTTCGTTTAGATTATTACCACCCAAGTGATAATGCTTTCGATCGAGATCATTCTTGGAATCCAGTTTGGGAAGCAAAAACAACTATAGATTCAACAGGCTGGACCTTTGAAGCAAAAATCCCATTTTCCCAATTAAGATTTACTAGTTCAGAAGAATTGGTTTTTGGTTTGAATGTAAATCATTATTCACCAAGCACTAATGAAGATACCTTTTGGATTTTTATTCCTCGAAACGAAGCCGGTTGGGCATCACATTTTGGCGAAGTTACGGGAATAAATGGTGTTGGAAATCCAAAAAGGACAGAGATCTTACCCTATTACGCGGGCGATATAAAACGTTTTGGAAACCCAGACCCCGATAATCCATTTTTAAATTCGTATTCATTTACGAATAGAATTGGTGGAGATATTAAAATGGGAATTGGAAGTAATCTAACATTTGATGCAACGATAAATCCCGATTTCGGTCAGGTTGAAGCGGATCCTGCTTTTGTGAATTTGTCCCAATTCGAAGTGATTCAGTCTGAAAGGAGACCCTTTTTTACCGAGGGAGCGTCATTATTTAATGGAGGTGGTTCTCGTTTTTTTTATTCAAGAAGAATTGGCGCAACACCTCATTATTTTCCTGATGCCGACTATGTTAAAATGAGTACAAATACTGCTATTTTGGGAGCATCAAAAGTTACAGGGCGCTTTTCTAATGGATTGTCAGTTGGAGTTTTATCTGCTCTTACTGGAAATGAGTATGCATCTATGTATTCTATCTCAAATGATAAAAAAAATAGAGTTTTAAGTGAACCTCTTACCAATTATTCAATTGTTAGATTACAACAAGAGTTTGGTAAATATGGTTCTCGAATAGGTTTTATTTCTACAGGAGTGTTTAGAAGTATGAATGAAAACTCAGCATTAGATAAAATCTTAAATAGACAAGCCTATTCAACGGGTGTAGATTGGATGATTCGTTTAAATAAACGAATGTATGAGTTTAGAGGGAATTTCGGTTTGAGCTCAGTTCAGGGAAGCAAAGAAGTTATTCTGACTAATCAAACTGGAAGTGCACGTTACTTTCAAAGACCTGATGCTACTCATATTTCATTGGATTCATCAAGAACCTCCTTAACAGGATTCACCAATTCGCTGAGTCTATCTAAAGTAGAAGGAGATTTAACATGGAACCTATCGTATTCAACAGAGAGTCCTGAATTTGAGTTAAACGATTTGGGAGTGTTGAAATCAGCAGATGATATGGGTATTTCGGCTCAGCTTGGCTACCGATCATTGAATCAAAACGATTATTTTAATACAATCTCAGTTAATATTGGAGGGCGAAATGAATGGAATTACGGAGGTGTACTCACAAATAGATCCATTTTTCTCGATTTTCAATATACACTACCTAGTTTTTCTCGAGTTTCTATTTATTATGAACATGGTTTTAATGCATTCAGTGATGATAGAACTAGAGGAGGGCCTGTAATGAAAAGACCTTATGGAAATTATATTAACATGAATATATCTTCCAATAGAGGGGCTTCGATAACATCAAGAATTACAACTGATTATTATAGAAGTGAAGATGGGGGCGAAAGTTTTGGTGTTTACCCAGCAATACAAGGTTTATTAGGCGGAAGATGGGAGTTTTCGATAAGGCCTCGCTATTCTTACAGCAGAAATAATCGCCAATATTTAACCCAAGTTAATCGAGTTACCGGTACAACTACATTTGGAACTCGCTATATCTTTTCAGAAGTAAAGCAATTTACGTTTTCACTTCAAACTAGGTTGAATTTGGCAATTACGCCTGATTTGTCGTTAGAATTATATGCAGAACCGTTTGTTTCTGATGGAAAATTCAGCCGAATAGGTGAACTTGCAGAAAGTAAAACCAATCAAATAGCGGTTTATGGAGAAACGCAAAACACTAGTTTAGAAAAAATTGATTCCGAGACATTTGTAGCAATGGATGGTATGGATAGTTTTGAAATTTCAAACCCAGATTTTAGAGTACTTTCTTTCAGAAGTAATTTTGTAATTCGGTACGAATGGATTCCTGGATCAACCCTGTTTTTTGTTTGGCAGCAAAGTAGAAGACAATACGATTTATTGGAAAGAACATCGCGTGCAAGCGATTTATTTAATACCTTTGAAGCAGTTGGTGATCACGTGATTGCAGCAAAAGTTAGTTATTGGATTCCAGCAAACAGAATATTTCATTAGAAAGTAATTAATTTTATAGGAGCTAATTTATTTGCTTAGATTAATCCGTTATTTTCTGTATATTTATTTTCTGTCAAAAAAAACCAGGAATGTAGAAATTCTTAATAAATACAATGAAACGTACATTTCAACCTAGTAGAAGAAAACGCGCCAATAAACACGGCTTCAGAAAACGCATGAAATCACACGACGGCCGTAAGGTTCTTAAACGTCGTAGAGCTAAAGGTCGTCATAAATTGACCATTAGTGATGAACCACGCGGAGCGAAATAAGTTTAATTTAGCGCAAGGATTTACTTTCAGCTTGCCCAAAAAGGAGGTGCTGAGAGGAAAAGTCTCTTTTAATCGTCTTTTCCAACATGGAAAGTCAATGCATGGCAAAGTTTCCAGCATTCGGTTCTTACTTTATAAGGATGAAGCTCCGCACAAACTCATGTCTTTTATCGTTAAAAAAAAGATGGGTAATGCGGTGCTTCGAAACCGACTGAAAAGGCTTTTACGTGAAGTTTATAGACATCACAGATTGATGCTGAATTCAGTAATAGACAAAGGTTATTCTATTGAAGCCGCTTTTATGGTTTCTAAACCTTCAGCCGATATAACTGCTCTTAATCAAGATTACGAAACCATGATACAGCGAATAGTTCAAATTATGGACCAAAATTCAACTACCGCATGACTGTATCTTATTTTGCCCTTCATTTTATAAACGGTTTCGAACTTAACAAATGAAATATTTCCTTTTGGCAATTATTCGCCTTTATCAATGGTTTATTTCACCCTTTTTTCCCAAAAGTTGTCGGTTTGAACCGACTTGTAGCCATTATGCATTTACGGCTATAGATC
>CAZNTR010000165.1:0-8714 GCA_964575925.1 uncultured Chitinophagales bacterium | reverse complement strand
GTCGCAGCCCTAACTGCTGCGCCGCTCCTCTTCGTCCGTAGATTACTCCTGATGTAATAAATAGATTAACAATAAAAAAAAGGCTTCTGAAGAAGCCTTTTTTTAATTTTCTGAAATGTCACTAGAATTTGTAGTTTCATCAGCTTTAGCTTTTTTACTACCTCTTCTGGTTCTTCTCTTTTTAGAAGCTTTAGCACCTTCCGGTTTAACATCGTTGAAATCAACTAATTCTATAATAGCCATTTCAGCACCATCTCCAGGACGGTTACCGACTCTAATTACTCTAGTATAGCCACCTGGTCTTTCACCAACAACAGGCATTACAGTAGCAAATAGTTCTTTTATTGCTTCTTTATTATGTAAAAATGAAAACAGTATGTTTCTATTATGGTGATTATCGTCTTTAGCACGAGTAATAACAGGTTCTACATATCTTCTTAATTCTTTAGCCTTAGCTAAAGTAGTTACGATTCTGTGGTGTTTCAACAATGCGATGCTTAAAGCACGCATAGTAGATTTCCTATGTGCGGAAGTACGACCTAATTTTCTTCCTTTAACTGAATGTCGCATAGAAATTCCTTACGAATTAGTCTAAATATTTTTTAATGTCCATTCCAAATAGTAAGTTTTTCTCTTCAACGACTTCAATAAGTTCATTTAGAGATTTTTTACCGAAGTTTCTGAATTTCAACAATTCACTTTCTTCTTTGGAAACGAGTTCTCCTATGGTAGCAATATTAGCTGATTTTAAACAATTATAAGCTCTTACACTTAAGTTAAGATCCTCAATACTTGTTCTGAGAAGATTTCCTATTCTCATTTTTTCAGCATCAACTTCATTGCTTTCCTGTACAAATGGTTCATCAATTTTTTCAGTGATGAATTTTTCAATATGATCCTTGAGAATTTTACCCGCAATTGTTAGCGCTTCTTTAGGATTTATTGAACCGTCTGTAGTAACATCCATTACTAATTTCTCATAATCAGTACGTTGACCAACACGGACATTTTCAACATGATATTTTACGTGTTTGACTGGAGTAAAAATCGCATCAATTGGAATAACTTCAATGTCATTATCGTCAATACTAAAGTCTTCTGCAGGTACATAACCTTTACCTCTACCAATATGTAATTCTACTTCAATAGAAGCATCATCTGATAAGGTAGCAATGTGATGATCAGGATTTAGAATTCCATAATCTGCAGTTGCATCACCAATATCGGCTGCAGTAAATGCCCCAGGGCCTTTTTTTCTGACCGTGATTATACCACTGCTTTGTTCAACTTGTTTAAATCGAACACCTTTTAGATTCAATATTACTTCATATACATCTTCAGCAACTCCCTTTATAGAAGAATACTCATGTTTAACACCTGAAATTTTTACAGCTGTGATAGCATGACCTGGTAATGAAGAAAGCAATATTCTCCTAAATGAATTACCAATAGTTACACCATATCCTCTTTCGAGTGGTTGTAGAACAAAACGTCCATAGGAATCATTTACATCCTCAATTACGAGACTATCAGGCATTTGGAGGTTAACACTACTCATATTTCTTTAATCTTATGGATTATTTAGAGTACAATTCAACAATTAGTTGAACATTAATATTTTCTGGTATATCAGCCAATGCAGGGGCATTGAGATATTTTCCGGTTAACGTTTTTTTATCAACATCTAACCAGTTATAACGTTTTTTCTGAGAGTTATCAATAGATTCAGTAATTATTGACAAATCTGTTGATTTGGGTCTGATTGAGATTATATCTCCAGCTTTTAACATGTAAGAAGGGATATTAACAATAAGCCCATTTACAGTAATATGTCTGTGAGCAACTAATTGTCTAGCTTGTCTTCTTGTTCTAGCAAAACCTAATCTAAATACTGTATTATCTAAACGTGACTCAAGGAAAATCATTAAGTTTTCACCAGTTACACCATCTTTAGCAGAAGCTTTTTCGAATAAGTTTCTGAATTGACGCTCTAAAAGACCATATGTGTATTTTGCTTTTTGTTTTTGCTCTAATTGAACAGAATATTCAGACTTTTTACCGTGTCTTGATCTACCATGCTGGCCTGGGCCGTATGGTTTTCTTTCTAAAGCTTTGCTAGGTCCAAAAATCGGTTCTTTGAAACGTCTAGCTTTTTTCTGTTTGGGGCCTCTATATCTTGCCATTTTTTTAAACTAAATTAATTAAACACGTCTTCTTTTAGGTGGGCGACAACCATTGTGCGGAATTGGAGTAGTATCACGAATTGTATCTACTACAAGACCTGCAGTTGCTAAAGCACGAACAGCAGCTTCACGACCTGAACCTGGACCTTTTACAAATACATTTACTTTTCTAAGTCCCATTTCATAAGCAACTTTACCAGCATCTTCAGCAGATAACTGAGCAGCATAAGGTGTGTTTTTTCTTGAGCCTTTAAAGCCTTGTTTACCTGCAGAAGACCAAGATAATACATTACCTTCAGTATCTGTAACAGTTACAATAACATTATTAAAGGTTGCTTTAACATAAGCTAAACCATTAGGGTCAGAGATTGTTTTCTTTTTTTTCTTTGCAGCAGCGATAGCAGCTGCTTTAGTTTGTTTTTTAGCCATTAGATTATAAGAAAAGTTTTAGTATTATTTCTTTTTATTCATCACAGTTTTACGTTTACCTTTTCTAGTTCTCGCATTGGTTTTAGTCCTTTGCCCTCTAACTGGTAAACCTCTTCTGTGTCGAAGACCACGATAACAACCGATTTCCATCAATCGTCTAATATCAGTGGTAACTTGGCTTTTCAGAGCTCCTTCAGTTTTGAACTCTGCTTCAATTTTTTTACGGATCAGTAAAACTTGTTCATCTGTCCAATCACCTACTTTAGTATTGAAATCGATTGAAAGGTCACTCAATATTTTTTGTGAACTTTTTTTTCCAATACCATAGATATAGGTGAGGCCAATCTCGCCTCTTTTATTTTTTGGTAAATCTATACCTGAAATTCTAGCCATGAGCTTATTTCTTATCCTTGCCGTTGTTTGTGGCGTGGGTTTTTTTTGTTAATTACAAAAACGCGACCTTTTCTACGAACGATTTTATCGTCGGCACTGCGCTTGCGTACAGATGATTTGGTTTTCATCGGTTATTTATACCTGTAAGTTATTCGGCCTTTAGTTAAATCGTATGGAGACATTTCTACAGCCACACGGTCACCGGGGAGAATTTTTATATAAAACATTCTCATTTTACCAGACACGTGAGCTAATAACTCGTGTCCGTTATCCAGTTTTACTTTAAATTGAGCATTAGGTAATGCTTCAAGGATGGTACCGTCTTGCTTAATTGCGTCTTGTTTAGCCATTTTAAACGAAAGTATCCAGTTGAATCCCGGTAATCTCCTCAATATACGAAAAAGTGCTTAAAATTTCAGCTTCGTTTTCTCTGATAACAACATCATGTTCATAGTGAGCAGATACAGAACCATCAGCCGTAACAACTGTCCATTTATCAGAAAGTGTTTTTACTCTTGCTGATCCTAACGTAATCATAGGTTCAATGGCGAGCACCATACCTGATCTTAGCCTAGGTCCGGTGCCACTTTTACCATAATTAGGTACTGATGGTTCTTCATGGAGATTTTTTCCAAGACCATGTCCAACAAGATCTCTTACTACTCCATAACCAGAATTTTCACAGTGTTGCTGAATAGCTTGTGAAACATCTCCGATTTTATTACCATGAATAGATTTGTCGATGCCTTTATAGAGAGACTCTATAGTCGTAGTCAACAATTTTTTTGCTTCAGGCTTAACAGATTCTACTATAAAAGTATAGGCAGAATCACCAAAATAGCCATTTTTGTTTACTCCACAATCAACAGAAACAATATCGCCAACTTGCAATTTGTAGTCTCCTGGAATACCATGAACTACTTGCTCGTTAATTGATATACATAATGTTGCAGGAAAAGGATTTCTCCGGTCACCATAACCCTTAAAAGCAGGTTTGGCGTTGTTTTTACTTATAAACTCCTCAGCGATCTGATCTAATTTATAAGTTGTATTTCCTGGTTTCATATATTTTGCCACTTCTGCCAAAGTAAGTGAAACCAATTGTGCACTTTCTCTAAGCTTTTTTATTTCATTTTCGCTTTTGAGAAATATCATGACATTCTACTTCTTCCACGAATCCTACCTGATTTCATGAATCCGTCGTAATGTCTCATTAACAAGTGACTTTCAACTTGCTGTAAAGTATCTAACGCTACCCCTACAATGATCAATAAACTTGTACCACCATAGAACATAGCAAACCCTGGAGTCACACCCATCTTAACTGCTAAAGCAGGTAAAATGGCAACAAATGCTAAAGCAAATGAACCAGGCAGGGTAATTTTTGTTAAGATATTGTCGATAAATTCAATAGTTGATTTACCAGGTCTTATTCCAGGGATAAAACCTCCTTGTCTTTTCATAGTATCAGCCATTTCTTTTGGATTAATGGCAATAGCAGTATAAAAGTAAGTGAAGAATATTATTATTAGTGCATAAACTACAGAATACGCAGTTCCAGTAAAATCATTTGACCAAGATGTCAAGAATTGTATCAATTCACTATCTGGGAAAAAGGTTGATATTGTTCCTGGAATAAACATTATAGATTGTGCGAAGATAATTGGCATTACACCAGCTGCATTAACACGTAATGGCAAATATTGCATGGTTCCACCATATACTTTTCTTCCAACAACACGCTTAGCATATTGAACGGGAATTTTACGAACACCTTGAGTGAGTAAAACAACACTAGCTGTTACAAGAACTAGAATCGCAACTTCAATTAAAAAGATAAAAAAGTTGCTTCTAGTACTAAATTCATTAAAAACATTAGTTGGTAAAGCAGCAACTATTCCAATCATAATAATCAAAGAAATACCATTCCCGATTCCACGATCTGTTATTCGTTCACCAAGCCACATCACAAACATAGTACCTGCTGTGAGTACAATCATAGATGTGATGACAAATCCAACACTATTTACGACAATTGCATTTGGGGTAGTTGCCATTAAATTATATGAAAAACCTATTGACTGTATCATTGTAATAAATACAGTACCATAGCGAGTCATTTGAGTAATTTTTCTTCTACCGTCTTCACCTTCACGTTGCAATTTCTGAAAGTAAGGTAAAACAGCTCCCATTAACTGAATAATAATAGAGGCTGTTATATATGGCATAATTCCTAAAGCAAATACTCCAGCACGTGCAAAAGCACCACCTACAAACAAGTTAAACAGACCTAGAAGATCTGTTGCCTGACTAGTTTGATCAACCAATTGAGAAGCATCAACTCCTGGTAGAGTTATATAACTTCCCACTCTATATACCGCAAGTATTCCTACGGTATATAAAATTCTTTGCTTTAGCTCTTCAATTTTGAAGATATTTTGAAAGTTTTCTATCAGGCTCATTCGAATTTTGTTGATTTAACTATTTTGTTAATTCAGAAAATGATCCACCGGTTGCTTTAATTTTTTCAGCTGCAGTTAAACTAATTTTATGTGCTTCAATAGAAACAGCTTTAGTTAGTTCACCAAAACCTAAAATTTTTACCAATGTATTTTTTCTGACTAATCCTGCGTCAACCAAATCTGCTAATGAAATGGAATCTGTTAACTTACCATTCTCAATTGCTTCATTTATTTTACTCAAATTCAGGGCTTGGTAAGCTACTCTGAAAGGATTTTTAAAGCCAAATTTAGGAGCTCGTCTTTGTAAAGGCATTTGACCGCCTTCAAATCCGATTTTTTTAGAAAAACCAGAACCAGCTTTTTGTCCTTTGCGACCTCTACCAGACTCTTGACCTAAACCAGATCCCTCACCACGACCGCGTCTTTTAGCAGTTTTTTGATTAGGAATTGGAGCGGTTATATTATGTAATTTCATTGTCGGTCTTAATTAAATGTTAACCTTGAAAAACTTTTTTAAGAGAAACACCTCTACGAGCTGCGACTTCAGATGGATCTTCTAACTGTTTTAAAGCATCAATTGTAGCTTTTACAACGTTGTGAGGATTCGATGAGCCTAGTGATTTAGATAAGATATTATGAATACCTGCGCTATCTAATACAGCTTTTACAGCACCACCTGCAATTACTCCAGTACCTTCTGCAGCTGGAACTAAGAGAACTCTGCCGGCACCACATTTTCCAACAACAGCGTGAGGAATAGTTCCGCCTTTAGCAAGTGGAACTCGGATTAATGATTTACGAGCATCATCAACACCTTTTGAAATTGCATCGGTTACTTCGTTTGCTTTTCCCAAACCGTGACCTACAACTCCGTCTTTATTACCAACAACAACAATAGCGTTGAAGCTAAAACGGCGACCGCCTTTAACAACTTTAGCTACTCTGTTAATGTGAACCAAACGATCTTCAAGATTTAATTCGTTTGCTTTAATGTTATAGACTTTTCTTTTTCTTGGCATACGTATAACTGATTAAAACTGAAGTCCACCGTTTCGGGCAGCATCAGCGAGGGCTTTAACTTTTCCGTGATATTTGTAACCGCCACGATCGAAAACTACTGAACTGATACCGGCTTGAACAGCTTTATGAGCTAATTTTTCACCAACAATTACAGATTTTTCAACACCAGTTTTACCAGCAGTTAATTCTCTAATTTCTTTACCCATAGATGACTCAGATACAATCGTTATACCTTGTGTATCATCAATGAGTTGAGCATAAATGTGTTTATCACTTTTAAAAATGCTCAGACGAGGGCGCTCAGAAGTACCGGAAATAATACCTCTGATTCTTGCGCGAACTTTATTTCTTTTATCGTTTGAAGCCATAATTATAATTTATTACTTACCTGCAGATTTACCAGCTTTTTTACGAACCACTTCATTTAAGTAACGAACACCTTTACCTTTGTAAGGTTCAGGTGGTCTTAATGAGCGTATTTTTGCTGCTACTTGACCTACGATTTCTTTATCAATACCAGAAACAATAATTCTTTGCGTTTTGGCTGATTTAGTATCAACTTCTAAAGTTACTTCGCCAGGTGCTATAAAGAAGAATGGATGAGAATAACCAAGAGCTAACTCTAAGATATTTCCATTCATACTAGCTCTAAAACCAACACCGATAATTTCGAGTGTTTTACTATAACCTTGATTAACACCGATAACAGCATTTTGAAGAAGTGCTCTGTATAAACCGTGTAATGCTTTAAATTTTTTAGAGTCATCTGGTCTTTTTACCAAGATGTCATTTTCAACTTTTTCCAGTATAATTTCTGAATGGAGTTGTACAGTTAAAGTCCCTTTAGCACCTTTTACAGTTACTAAATTATTAGAATCAACAGTATAATCAACACCACTAGGAAGAGCGATAGGAAGTTTACCAATTCTTGACATGTGCTACAGTCCTTGTATTAATATACGTAGCAAAGTACTTCTCCACCTACACCATAAGTACGCGCTTCTTTATCAGTCATAACGCCTTTTGATGTTGAAATAATGGAAATGCCTAAGCCATTTTTAATTCTAGGTATCTCAGTAGAACTACTATGTTTTCTATGCCCAGGTGTTGAAACACGAACAATTTCTTTAATAGTAGGTTGACCAAGATTATCATACTTAAGAGATAAACGTAGTAAACCTTGTTTACCATCTTCGATATTCAGAAAATTCTGTATATAACCTTTATCTTTAAGAATTTTTACGATAGCCCTTTTAATTTTTGAAGCTGGAACATCAACAATTCTGTGTCCTGCTTGTTGGGCATTTCTTATTCTTGTTAGTAAATCTGCGATTGGATCCGTCATTTTTTTATTGAATTAATTACCAACTTGCTTTACGAACACCAGGAAGTTTGCCTTCTAGAGCAAGTTCTCTGAATTTTATACGAGATACGCCATAACGACCAATGTAACCTTTAGCTCTACCAGTAATAGAGCAACGGTTTTTAACACGGGTTGGACTGGCATTTCTAGGTAATTTCTGAAGACCTTCAACGTCTCCTGCCTCTTTAAGAGCTTTACGTTTTTCAGCGTATTTCTCAACTACACGTTGTTTTTTAGCGTTTCGAGCTATCCAGGATTTTTTTGCCATTACTGTTCCTTATTGTTGATTTTTCTTTTTCTTGAAAGGCATACCCAGATGTTTTAACAATGAGTAAGCTTCTTCATCAGTTTTGGCAGTCGTTACAAATGTTAATTGTAAACCATGAATTTTATCAGCCTTATCAGAATCTATTTCTGGGAAAATGATATGTTCTTGAATTCCGAGGTTATAATTTCCTCTTCCGTCAAAACTTTTATCAGGTACCCCCTGAAAATCACGTGTTCTTGGAAGTGAAAGATTTACAAATCGGTCTAAAAATTCATACATGATTTTCCCACGTAAAGTCACTTTACACCCAATAGGCATTCCTTCGCGAAGCTTAAAGTTAGAAATAGACTTTTTTGCTTTAGTTAGAACTGCTTTTTGTCCTGCTATTTGAGTTACATTATTAGCAACATCATCTAATCTTTTACGATCAGAAACGGCTTCACCAACCCCTGCATTAAGGGTAATTTTTTCCAATTTAGGAATAGCCATAACGTTAGTATAGTTGAATTCATCTTTGAGTTTAACAACTATCTCGTTTTTATAGTAAGTGTTTAATCTTGCTTCAGCCATATTATTACTTATCTAAAATTTCTCCA
>CAZNTR010000164.1:0-8771 GCA_964575925.1 uncultured Chitinophagales bacterium | reverse complement strand
TACCAATAATCAGCTAATAGAAAATCTGATAGATACACATGTTTTATCCCTTCAATATTATCTTTCCAAAAAGAATCCATACTTATAACATACTTCGGATAGTGATCTTTGATCTGTGATAAATTGGAAAATTCACGTTGTATGGTTTGTTCTTCTTTTAGTTGATAGGCAACTTGTATATAGATTTTTAAGCCATCTTTTTCACCGATAAAGTCTATCTCTGTTTGATCAAATTTGCCAATCGATACCGAGTAATCTCTGCGTTTCAATTCTAAGAAAATGAGATTCTCAAGAACTCCACCAATTAATCTGTCTTTGTATCCCATTGTTGCATAAAGCAGTGACACATCACTAAGATAGAATTTCTCTTGTGTTTTAAGTAACTCTTTTCCTTTTATGTCATACCTTGGAACACGATAGAGAATAAAGGCGCTTTCCAATGCATTCAAATAATTATACACTGTGTTGATATCTAATTTCCGTTGTTGGCTTTTAAAATAGTCGGCTACATTTTTCCCAGAAAAGGTATTGCCAATGTTGGAAAATGCATACTTTATTACTCGTTCAAGTAATTCAACATCACGGATACCAAAGCGTTGAATAGTATCGCGTAAAATGACAGATGAATAGATATCTCTTATGATTTTATAAGCGGATTCTTGATCATTTCGCATGAGGTGAATAATTGGAAACCCGCCCATTCTAATGTAATAGTTCAGCGTATCTTCTTTGGGAATGGACAAGTGTAAAGCTTCGTTAAACTCTATGAATTCTTTATAACTTAGTGGGTAAATCGGGATTTCAATATAGCGTCCTGTTAAATAGGTAGATAGTTCAGATGATAGTAAGTGAGAATTAGAACCGGTTAGATAAATATCTACATCAAAATCTACCATAAAAGAGTTAACGGCTTTTTCCCAGTCTAGAATTTCCTGAATTTCATCTAATAAGATATACGTTCTCAAACTTGGATGTTTTTGTTCTAGAACCCAATTATACAATTGTTTTGCATTGGTGATATCAGAGAAGACAAAGCTTTCAAAATTGATATAAAGAATTTGATTTTCTAAATTGCCTTCCTCAATGAGTTTATTTCGAATGAGCTTTAAGAGGGTCGATTTTCCAGAACGACGTATTCCGCTTATTACTTTTATCAATGGCTTGTTGATGAAAGGAGTGATTTTGTCTAAATAGGTAGTTCTAGTAATCATATTGAATAGAAACGTATTGACAATTTATGGTTATAGTCATATAATATACATAAATATTAAAAGTTTTTGTGGGTATAGGCTTAAAAAAATGAGATTGCTTATGGAGAAATGAGCAATTGGGTTTGAAGCAAAGCTTTGTTTTTTTAGTGTGAAGCGCTGGGCTTATAAATTACCCTTTATTGCTCCAATTGTTGGCTTTTTGCATCTTTATATGGCAAAAGTGCGAGTTTTCGTTTGGAGTTTTGCTATAATTTGTACGGAGTTTAGAACCCCAATTCCCTTTTTGGCTAAGTAATTGAATATGTTGATGATAGATTATCGAAGGGGGCTAGGAAGGTGTAACGAATGAATGATAAATGAGCAATGATTAATGTGAAATTTTGTTTTCTAGTTTACATCCAGATCTGATGTTTTATTAGTACCGAAACGTTTCGAGTTTACAACCAACTTTTGTCACCCTTCGTTGTACGATTTGTCTTTTTGGTGTAATTTGTTGGTGTAGGGGGATGTTTTTAGAGCGGGGTTTGAATTTGGTGCGATGGGCTATCTTATCAAGTTTCTCGCTCTTAGAGGGAGCTAGATTTGGGTTTAGTACGAGCGGACGCTCGCACTAGAATTGTGGACGCTCGCACTAGATTGATCACGAGCGGTCGCTTGCGCTTGAATTATAAGCTAGATTTGAGATTAATACAGTCCTGCTTCTGCCTAAATTCTAAAATTCTCCATACTGAATGGGTTCATTCTTAATAAAGTCAAACAAGGTCGCTCGTCTTAGTTCATACCATGATAACCAATAATCACGCTGAGCCCTAATTAAGCCGCTTCTTGCAGTATCTTTTTCATTTTGGGCAATCAATAAATTCGTGATGTCTACTTTCCCAATCAAATAACGAGCCCGTGTTACTTCATATCTTCTTTGTGCAATAGTGTCCGACTTTTGAGCGATAACTAATTGATTTTGTTGCAATAAAAACTGCCTAACTCGAAACTCAACATCAATAGAATATTGTTCTCTATCAACCGATACACGATTTTCGACTTCTTTTGCACTTTCTCTTGCTGATTGTATGTTTGCCGAATTTTGACCCCAATTTAAAAGAGGGATTTGGAATCCAACCGTTAAAAAACTTCTATTTTGCAAATTTGAATATAAATCTGAAAACGCTTTTGAAGTTTGGTTTAATCCATATCGAGCCGTTAGGTTTGCATTAAATCCAGCTTCCTTCTCAGCTTGTTCAACCGCTCTTTTAGCGTCCATTTCTCGAAGTTTAATATCCGTTAAAAAACTACTGTTTTTCTGAGCAAATTGTAAAGCTTGTTCCACATCAATACTCATTACACCTAGATTCTCAGGAGCATCAACAAGAATCTCTTTTCTTACCGATAAACCTAATTGGATTTTCAAATCTTGAAGGGCTTTTTCGTAGGAAAGACTTGCATTTTGAAAATTGGATTGTGCGTTCAATAAAGCTAATTCCGACTGTAATAAATCGTTTTCAGCAATTTTCCCCACATTAAAACGCCCTTTTGAAATCTGATAAATCGTGTCGTTCACTCCAACATTAAAAAGTGCATTTTCTTTGTTAATTTTTGCTAAATAGGCATCAAAATAGCTTCTAGTTGCATTTAAAGCCACTTCTTCCATCGATTCAGTAAAACGCAAACGGGATAATTCATTCCGAATCGGTTCTAATTGAAGATCCCAAGCCATCTGATTAAAACGAAATATCGGCTGAATATAACTCAACACTAAAGGCGTGGATTGCCATAAATAGGACCATTCATTTTCGGCCCCATCATAAAAAAATACCCGATTAATTCCTGAAGATAATTCGAAGCGGCCACCGGTATAAGGCACAGCCTGACTCACATCAATAGAAGATGAAACCGTAGCTTGCTCTTGACCAATAAAACGAACCGTTCCATCAGGTTGGGTTATAGGGTTAATAGAGTTTATGTATCCTGGAGCATCTCCAGTCAAACTCATATTGGGCAATAAACCAGCACGGAAAGCTTTATAACGAAATAACGAAGATCTACGATTTGCTCTAACAGCTTGTGAAATCGGAGAATTTGTTTGTGCAATAGTTACAGCATCTTCTAACGTAAGCGTTAAATCTTGAGCGAAACTATTAGGCGCTGTGATAGACAAGAAAAGCAGAATCAGAAGTGAGATTCTTCGAGAAAAGGAGCTATTCTTTTTTAATCTATTCATTGTAAGTTTAATTTAAAAGAGTTTAATGTGATTGAACCTGTGCTATTTTTCAATTCTTTGCTGACTTTAAACACGATGCTCAAAAGAAAAATTTAATGTAAATAACACTTTTATTATTCATATCTCAACACATCAGCGGGTTCTTGTTCAGCTGCTTTTATGGCAGGAAAAATTCCAAAAACCAAGCCAACAGAAATAGAAACTCCGAATGATATAATTATCGACATCAACGAGACTAAAGTTTTAATCTCAGTCGCTTGTTCAATGAGATAGCTGAATAAAATGCCCAAAAAAACACCAGCAAACCCTCCGCTTAAACTTATCACCAAAGCTTCGGTTAAGAATTGAATTTTGATATCTAGTTTCCGCGCACCAATAGCCATTCTCGTTCCAATTTCTTTGTATCGCTCAACAACCGATGCAAACATGATATTCATAATCCCAATACCACCAACGAGTAATGAAATTGAAGCAATGGAAGAAAGTACAATATTGAAAATCCGTTTGGTTCGCTGTTCTTGCTTTAGCAATAACTCTGGAATAATCACTTCAAAATCGACGACTGTGTTATGGCGACGTTGCAATAATCGAGATGCAACATCAGCTGTTGATGCAATAAATGCCGATTCTTCAACATGTAAAATCATCCGATCAATCTGATGATAATTAACCGATTTTTTTTGCACATCTGCATTTTCTTCATTGTTATTATTTTCAGAGTTAGCTGATTTAATGTCTCTCGCAGTTAATTGATTTCTGTTTTTGTATCGTAATAAGAAAGTCGTGGCAGGAATATAAATGTCCATATCAAAATCGCGAATTCCCAAATGGCGCATACTCGAATTTGCACCGCCTCGCTCTTTTAGCACGCCAACTACTGTGAACCAAAGCGGCCCGCATTTAACACGTTTCCCAATTGGATTAGCACCGGCAAAAAATTTTGTCTTTACGTTTTTCCCAATCACACAAACAGACATCGATTGTTCATAATTCACTTCTGAGAATAAAGTGCCTGATTCCAATTCCGTTGCACTTATGTTGAAATAATCGGTATCAACACCAATCATTTTTCCTGTTTTTTTGATACCATTTCTCACAAAAAGTACATCCCCAATAATTTCGGGCGTACTCATTTTAATGGTTGGGATAACATTTTCTAACTGTGCAAGATCATCTAAGGTTAAGCCAGGAGTATATCGTTTGTTCTGTGGTTTGTTATCATCATCGTCGGCTTTACCCTCTTCTTGTTCAACAACAGGCTGGATAATAATATTATTTGTTCCGAGCAATTTCATTTGCTCCAGTATTTGCTGTTCTGCGCCTTTTCCAATGGCCAACATCGCTATTACTGAAGCAACTCCAAAAATAATCCCCAAAGAGGTAAGAAAGGCTCTTAAACGATTCTGAACAATTGCTTCAAGTGCAATGAGCAGATTATACCGAATGATTTCAATCATAGTTGATGTACTTACAGATAGTTAACCTGATTTTTATTAATTCGTAGTAATTGTTTTTTCTTCAGTTGTAGCTTCTGCAAGTTCTTCATTCAAAAACTCCCACTTCAGACCAGTTGTATCAGCAGGAATTGACAAATAGAGTTTATCATCAAGTTTAACACCGTTTATGACTACAGCCGAGGTTTCGTTCATATCTCCTATCTTAATCTGCTGCCTAACCGCTGAAAGTCCGTCTTTTTTAAATACATAAGAAAGATCATCTGTTGAGTGAATGGTTTCTAATGCTACGTAAATAACGTCTGTCAATTTTTTAACTAAGATTGAATTACTAGTTGTCATTGCTGGTCTTAAAGTAGTGTCACTTTCGTTTACCTGAATCATGACCTCAAAAACTTTTGAATCAGAATTTGGTCTTTGCTCTCCAATATTTGCTACTGAAGTTACTTTTCCAGTCAATATTTTATCGGGATTTGCATCAAGACCGATTGTTACTTCTTGGCCGTCTCTTAATTTTTGAATATCTACTTCATTAATGTACGTAATCGACTGCATTACACTTAAGTCAGGTAATTCTGCAACCGTTGGATCCCAAGGACTTACGGTACTTCCAACATTTCGTTTTTTGCCATTCCATTCACGAGAATACACTACCATTCCTGGTTTTGGTGCATAAACCGTAAATTCTGCCATAATCGTTTGTAAATCAGTCATTTTACGTTGCTCTTTTGATAAATCTGCTTCTACTTCTTTAATTTTTGCTTGAGACTGCAATACTTTTGTTTTATAATTTTTTGTAGCTTGACTCAAAGCTCTTACTGCTTTTTCGTAATCAATTTCAGCTTGTCTTTGCACCGCAGGTGATTCATAAGAAGCTTGCTGAACTGCTAATTCGCGTTCTTCTACACTGTATTTTAGGTTGATAAGATTATCTCGAGCCTCGGATAAGGAAAGCGTGGAGTCTAACCGTGCTTGAGTTACTTGCGACTCAACTTTTTGCAATTGCAACTGCGCATCTTGAATTTTCCCCATTAATTCTGAACGGTCTAATTCAGCTACAAATGCACCGGAATCGACCACCGTTCCTTCAGGTATTAAGCGTTGAATTTTTAAATTCCAAATACCAACTTGTCGTGAACGAGCAGGTCCCATAATACTTGTTGAATTCTCAGCTCTTAATTCTCCCGTATTTGTAACTCTAACTTCGAAATCTCCTTGCATAGGAGCAACAATTAATTCAGTGTTTTTTTGCTCATCTCCTGAAAGACCATACCAAGATAAAGCGACAACTATACTAACGACAACTGAAATGATGATGTTTTTTTTGTGCATGAATCGAATATTTAACTCTTAATCTGTTGATCTGTTGATTTGTTGATTTGTTGATTTGTTGAAGGATACCAATTTTTCTAAAAACTGATTGTAAAATGAAATGAATGATTGTCAAACGTTTGTGACAAAGTTGTTACTTGACGGATACTGAAAATTTTTGTTTCACTTAACTAGTTAAATCAGGTTTTGAATTTGTGAAATTAAAATAAAATTACTTTAGTTCTGGCGTGAACGTCTGTTCGTGACAACTAGAAGCACGAGAGGACAGTCGCGCTAGAGTTGTCGTTTTCAGACGCGAACGACCGTTCGTGACAATTACAAGCACGAGCGGACGCTCGCGCTAGAGTTGTCGTTTTCTGGCGCAAACGTCCATTCGTGACAATTCGGTTCTACCACAGAGTTCAAAAACCATTATATTATTCAGTAAAACATCAGCGAAAATTAACGTCTTTAGTTATAAAAAAATGAGTAGAAAATATAAATTTTTAGACCAAACGAGACCTTATTTTCTAAGTTTTGCTATTGTCGAATGGGTTGACGTTTTTGTAAGACCTAATTATGTTGAAATTTTACTAGAAAGTCTACGATTTTGTCAAAAAAATAAAGGATTAATTCTTTATGCATGGTGCGTTATGCCTTCTCATCTCCACTTAATCATGGGAACAAAAAGTACGCCAATGCAAGATATTTTGAGAGATTTTAAGAGCTTTACTTCTAGAAAATTAAGAGAAGAAATCAATTCAAACATTCAGGAAAGTAGAAAAAAATGGATGCTCCCAATTTTTCTACGACCAGATAAACAAAAAGCGAATACCTTAAATTGGCAAATTTGGCAAAATAGCAATCATCCTATAGAATTGGAAGGAAACCAAATAATTGACCAAAAATGAATTATTTGCATGAGAATCCAGTTAAAGCGGGGTTTGTTGAACATCCTGATGATTGGTTGTATAGTAGTGCACGAGATTATGCAGGGAAAAAAGGTCTGTTAGAAATCGTTTTTTCTGAATGATTGGAATGATGTAAGCGGAAACTTACAATCGTCATTTTTTTTCTGGCGCGAACGTCTGTTCGTGACAATTACAAGCACGAGCGGCAATTAGAAGCACGAGCGGACGCTCGCGCTAGAGTTGCGAAGCACGAGTAGATGCTCGAACTAGAATTTGCTAGAATTTCAGTTGCGAGTAAGCACTCGTGTCAACTCAATTCAGAAATAAGAACTTATAAATACCCCCAATTCCTTGATTACCACAAGACTTAAATAAAGAAAACCTGTCAAAATCAAAAAGAGAATTCCTAAAACCAAAACAAACATCCATGTTGTTTTTTTTGCAACATATTTCGGATTTAAGCGCCACTCTTTATATAAATTCAAATTTCTACGGTTCGACTTAAATATGAAATCAAAAATGTCGCCTAAAAATGGGATGAGTCCAATACCCGTATCGATAGTTGTATTTAACAACATTCTTAAAATTACCCGAAGAGGTGCTCCTTCTTTAAGAGCGTAATAAATTGGAACTGTGCTTAGCATTAGCGTAATTAGTTCCCCAAAACCCGGAACAAGACCAATAATCGGATCTAAACCAACTCTGCGTTTGATGACTGGGATTTCAAATAAGTCATCTAAAATATAGGTAAGTCGCTCAATGCTTTCCATATTTGAATTTAATAAGAACTATGCCAAAGTTAACTTTGGCATAGTTCTTATTATGCAAAGTTTAGTGATTATTTTTATTTTTTACTGTAACGTTTTCTATCGTTAGCATCTAAATAAAATTTACGAAGACGTAATGATTTTGGAGTTACTTCCAATAATTCATCTGTATCTAAGAATTCAATGTGTTGTTCCAAACTCATTTTTTTTGCAACTGAAACTTTAGCTGCATCAGCAGTTTGGGATGCACGGTGGTTCGTCAAGGCTTTCTTTTTAGTAATATTTACTAATAGATCATCTGCTCTATTATACTGCCCAATTACCATTCCTTTGTAAACAGAATTTCCCGGTTCTACAAAAAACTGACCTCTATCTTGAACACCTTCTAAAGCATAGTGAGTCGTTTCACCATCTTCCATCGCTACAATAGCACCACGGCTGCGTCCAGGAATTTCTCCTTTGTGTGGCTCATAACCAGCAAACTGTTGATGCATTAAACCTGTACCTCTAGTTTCTGTCATCAATTCCCCACGGAAACCGATAAGACCTCGAGAAGGAACGGAGAACGAAATTCTGTTATTTTCACCTTCTTGGTTCATCGACATCATAACTGCCTTACGCTTTAATAAGTTATCAATTACTTTATTACTGTAATCGGAATGAACATCAATGATAATTTCTTCCATTGGCTCACATAATTCACCATCAATAGTCTGGAATAAAACTTCAGGACGTGAAACGGCAAACTCAAAGCCTTCGCGACGCATAGTCTCAATCAAAATGGCTAATTGTAACTCACCACGTCCAGATACTTTAAAAGCCTCAGGGCTTTCCGTGTTTTCAATCAAAATAGCAACATTGTTTCTTGCTTCTTTATCTAAGCGATCTTTGATAAAGTTAGA
>CAZNTR010000163.1:0-8886 GCA_964575925.1 uncultured Chitinophagales bacterium | reverse complement strand
AAGCAACCCTGTTTGCTTACATCTTTAGCCCATAATTTAAAGTCCGAAAGTTGAGATTGCTATTATGTCATTTACTAGTTATATACTTATTTATTATACCCTTAAGTGTATTTTTATTATAAAAATTAGCCAACTAGAAACCTCAAATATTCTAGTGAATGTAATTATTTTTGCTCAAAAACTTTCTTTTTTAGTTTGGTATATTTTTCTTTTTAAATTCTTGTGAATTACTTGCCTTTTGGAAAAAAATGAACTCAACTTCCATTTATATCGAAGATTGAACGAAATTAGTTCAATATATTATTACCCTCATGTGAATGTTTTTGTTGAATCTTTTCTAATTGTTATCTACTATTACTAGAATATTTACTTTGCGAATTACAAAATGAAAAAAGAATCCATCCAAACCTTACATCCTATAGAGGGTAAAACAAACAAGAAAATTGCTTTAGAGAAATATGAGATCATCCGATAAAACCTACTTAGCATTTTGTCCACATTAGAGCTAACTCATACCGAACTTATGGAAGAATTATATTCTAGGGTTAAAGATACTTTTGAAGGTGGCGTACAATGGTATGGAGAAACTGTAAAATTAGATTTAGAAGCTAGAGGGATAATTGAACGAACTAATGAGAAACCTATTAAATACAGACTTGTTTAGTTTTGGTAAAAGTAATTTTGATTCAATTCCCAAAAGTCGACTTTTTTGGTTTACAGACTTGCAAATGGAGTGAAATCACAGAGTATTTTACTTAAAAACCTGAGTTCAGGATAAGAAATAAATAATAATGAAGGTAAAAATAAATATCGTCATTCAAGGCTCGACCTGAAATCTCAGCCCGATTCGGGATTAAATTCAAGATTGCACTCTACGAAGCCAAATGACGTTTTTTCTAGTTTTATATTAAAAAAATGCCACAATTATTATCCCGAACTCAGGTTAAAAATACTTTTCGGAGTGGACTCAATTGATAATCAAATATTAGGTATGGTCTATTCATGCCCATTTTTCATTCATCTTTTTGTAGCGAAGATCTCTCCAATTCAATTCGTATGGATTTCATGATTTTGAACTTAAAACATTGGCTCATCTTCGGTCGATACTGAAGGCACCTCGTGAGCGAAAAGACGATTTTTTTTAAAAGATTCCTTTTAAAGCTTGGTTTTTTATATTAATTAATGTTGGATCAAAATTAAACTTATCTAT
Organism: uncultured Chitinophagales bacterium; assembly: GCA_964575925.1. GTDB lineage: Bacteria > Bacteroidota > Rhodothermia > Balneolales > M1805 > M1805. The sequence goes on along the minus strand of CAZNTR010000163.1, from coordinate 7,676 downwards.
TAATAAAGATGCATAAACACTTCTAAAATCAATATCATAAATCAAATCTCCTTTAGTTAGGATTTCTAAATCAGGATTTTTCCCAAGTACATTCCCTTTATTTTTACCGCCAATAATAAACATAGGTCCTGCTGTTCCATGATCTGTTCCAGATCCGTTTTCCTGAACTCTCCTACCGAACTCAGAAAATAGGACTAAAGTAACTCTATCAAGTAAGTTAGTTGTCTTTAAATCTGAATAAAAGGAATAAACGGCATCATTAACTACTGTAAGTTGCCTGTTATGCTGTTGTGCTTGATTTGTATGCGTATCAAAACCACTTAAACTTGTATAATAGACTTTTGAACCTAAATTTCCCTTAATTAATCTAGCGATTGATTCTAGATTTTTTGCTAAACCACTAGTTGCATAAGGTTCGTTATATTTTTTAGCATTTTTGTATGCTTGATTTATTTCATTCATCCCTTCAATAGACGCTTGTTGTATTTTCCTAACAAAATCTAATTGAGGATTATCTGTTAATTTACGCTCGTATTCTATGAGTGGATTCTTTTTTACTCTATTAACATCCCGCAACGTTATTCCATTAGCCATTGATGCTTTCAAAGCCAAATTATCAATAGATCCCAAATTTACCGATGGCAACATTCCATCATTACATTGAATATCTAAATAGCGCCCAAGCCAGCCATAATCAAGAAATTGATTACTATCTGAAGCAGTTTGCCAAATCTCTTGACTTCTAAAATGTGATCGATTTGGATTTGGATAACCCACATTTTGAATGACAGTTAGATTTCCTTCTTGAGCAATAGTTCCAAAATCTTTTAATGCAGGATGAAATGCCATGCCATTAATAGGATTAATAATATTGTCTTTAGAAATTCCAATATGGGGTCTTTTGGAGTAATAAAGTGGATTCTCGTAAGGAATAAACGTATTTAAACCGTCATTTCCTCCATTTAATTGAATGAATACAAGTCGATTTTCATTTGACTCATCACTTTCGAAACTCAATAAATCTTGTGCGGTTAAGAAACTCGGAAGAACTAGAAAACCACTGGCGGCAGAAGCAGTTAGTTGAATAAATTTTTTCCGGTTCATACTATCATATAAGTTGAAATTCAGCGGTTTTAGCCAAATAGTGATAGACTTTTAAGATACTTTTATCGGCGTTCTCAGATGTAGGATCAAAATCATATTTCAAGATTTCATCAAGATCTTCTAGCATATCATCATTGGTTTGAAAAATCATTTTTTGAGTTAATTCATGTAGAATAGAACCAGCATCCGTTTTGTCTTTAATATCAAGTTTTGGATTAAATTGAATGGTGCCAATATCGTATTTCTTCAGCTTTTTCATGAGTTGCTCTTCGAACTTTTTATTTCCATTAATGATGATATCCATAAATTGATTTCTATCCGCATAAATTTGTGTGGTTAGCCAATTTTTACCACCCTTCCATCCTTTTACGTTAGGTTGATCATACAAATCCATGGCTTGATTTTTAATAAAATGGCTCATAAATTTAAAATTTGGATCCATATTAAGGTCTTTATAAATCTGAATAGTATATTCTAGAGGGTTTTTAATATGAGTACCTGCGCTTGTCTTTTCAGATTCTGTTAAAAACAGGGCTTCGAAAAAAGGCTTTAACTCAAAATCATTCATTTTGAGAATATCTCCATATTGTTTGATTAACTCATCACTTGAATCATCATAATAAAACCATTTTAACACTTTTTCGGCTAAAAAATATGGGGTGTTCTCTTGCTCAAAGATGATATCAATTACATCATCAATAATGAAATTTCCTGATTTACCCATGAAGGTCTTAATTGAGTTGTCTTTAAATTTAGGCAAATATTTACCTTTATTTTTTCCAATTCCGAGCCCTGCTAAAGATAAAGCAGCGTTTTTAGTATCAGATTCCGAATAATGACCCTCTCCCAAAGTAAACAACTCCAATAATTCACGCCCTAAATTTTCGTTTATCTTTCCTTTTCTATTTTTATCATTATTGAGGAAATAAATCAGGGCGTTTGAATAGATCATTTCTTTAACAAGAGTTTTGTAATTCCCCATTGAGAGTGAATTAATGGTATCGTAATGTTGATAAATCCAGTAAGGAACTCTGACTGTTTCTAAACTTACCACAAAATGATTGTGAAAAAACAGATTAATTTTTTCTCTTAAAGGATTCTCCGTTTCAAAACAGCGTTGTATCAGAAATGCCTTCCACTGAAATCCTACTTTTTTCAGTTGGAAATTAATTTTGTTAATCTCTTTCCGAACTTTCTTAACCGCCTTTTTTAATTGTTGAATTTCCATCATACTTTTAGGACCATTTGCCATAAAATCAGGTATTTCAAGCCTATGATTAGCTTTTAGTTGCCTAGAAATAAAGTCAGCAACACCATTTTTTTTTATAGTTTCTGCTTCTGTGGTTGAAAACCCTAATCGCAAAGAGATTAAATGATTATGTTCCATCAAGCTCGTTTTTAAATTAAAGTGAAATAAGAAGTAAGTATGTTTAATTCAATGTAAGACAACTAATATATTGTACTATTGCAAAAACAAAAAAAATATCACTTTTCTTATAAAAAGTATATTTCAGTTAATTGTTATTTGATAATACAGACTTGAAATGAAGTAAACCAAGTCATTTTTCAAATTGAGCTAAAATTTTAAAAACAATAATCTATGAGTCCACTCCAAAAAGTCGATTATATCGGTTTACACCCTTCCAAATCCTACGAATTCGACGAATTCGACGAATTCGACGAATAGTTTGCTAATAACTAATTTATTGAGTACACTCATCTATTCAATTACAATTTCTTGGGTTAAGGTATCTGCAATAGCATGAAATACATTGGCACTTACAATTAATGTTGCATATAACTTTTGATTATCGCTTAACTCTAAATCATTAATTATACACGTGTTAATAAAATCACTTTTGTAAAATCCATCTAACGTATCTAGCCAATCAGGTTCTTCTACACTAAAATTTTAAGAAGTATCCCCGTTTGCACTTACAATAAAGGGTTTCCAATACGTAAATTGTTTGTGTGATTCTTCATCTGGTTTAATATTTGCAAAAGGTTCCGTTATGATGGCCATAGAATCCATATTGTACTATGACATCCCATCTATTCGTTCAATAAAACTTCTGTAAAATACATTTATGTGAGCTAAGGAAGCACTTCTTCTTTCAAATAAATTTATGCTATCTGTTTTAATAACATCTACATTTATTTGAAGCTTAACTGCTTCGTGATTGAGTACAATCCAGTAAAGAGAATCTGCACCTTCAAGTTTCCATCTTTTATTCATCGAATCTTGTTCGAACGCTTCCATATCAACAAATTGAGCATCCCATAATTCTTGTTGCGAAGATTTATCAATGTAATTAAGTTGCCAAGAGTAGGTAAATTTCTTTGAATCTAAAGTGTCTTTTAATTGAACATACATCAAAACTGTATCACCGTTGAAAGAGAATCGGTTTTAGTTAGATATAATTTATCAATATAGGAAGGTTTTGGAGAGCCATAATAGTAACCACCGCCATCATTATCGTCATCAGGTGAACCGTTAATACCTTCACCGAGATTGCAACTACTCAATAAAAAAAAACTGAGAAATAACCAAAACGTATCATTTTGTAAACCAAATTGTTTAAATAAAGATTCAATATACAGATAATCGTACCTATTTATATGAATCACTTTTCTAAAAGAGATAAATAATTATCTATTCACATTAAAACGTAACAATCCTTGTTTAAGCGGTGATAAAACTCGATCCTCGTAAAACGTTCGCATTATTGGGATTAAATCAACTTTTCGGTGCCAATGTTTTCTTATAAGCATAGATATAACGATTAATAGAATGATTTCAATAAGAATTGGGAATCCAAGTACGGCGAATAACGTCATTGCTACGCCACTTGTAAAGGCTCCTTTCATCAGACTGTCTTTATCTAATTCTTTTTTCTTTTTGAAATAAGCATATCCACCTACAATCACCATTACCATTCCCATAATTGGATTAGCGGAAATCACACTTACGATTCCCATAGAACCTAAAATTTCTGAAAGTTGTTTGGTATCTTCATCCTTGAGTGCAAAAAATGCGGCAACGCCTCCTAAAGTGGATCCGAATAATTCTAGAGCATCGAAACTAAGTAAATCATATACCCATTCTTTATCAATTCCCGGAATTACGGATGATATCCAATTCGCAAAGGATTCGTAGCTATCTTGGTTCCACGTATCAAAAGGTAAACCTTTTGTTGTTGTTAGGTCTTTCCATAAGGCTTGAAAATAGGCTAGTACTTCTTGCACGAAATTGTCATCGGGAGAAGCATTCTTTATGGCAACCCAAGCTCCATCGAGATCATGGCCTCCATCAAACATTCTGTGATTTCCTCCTCCAATAGGTGTTTTCAAGTATTCGGCATCCATAGCTTTATCATAGATTGTGGATGCAGATTTCGTCATATTTTCCGTCCAGTTTAATAATTGATCTACACTAAGTACGCTTAGCACAGACGAGTAATCAACTTTTTGGCGTAAGTCTGAGAACTTGTTTTTCGCAGATTGACTCGTATTTGAAAGTTTGGATTTGAAGGAGTTGAAGTTCATTTAATCACCTAATGCTAATCAATTATTTACTCAAATTCGGACTGCTTTTCTAAGCAAACTTTACTGGTTTTTGCAAAATAAAGGTCATCCCGTACCCCGATACGATTCGAAGAACCACGAAGTGCTATCTCTGTACAAATTTTTTTAGACCATAAGCTAGTTCTTTTGAATAGGTTAAGTTCTAAGACTGAGATGCTGGATCGGGATTCAGCATAACGAAATGACGTATGTGTAATAAGAACTTTATTTTGCGATTATGTTATGGTTTTTATTTATTTTGAAAAATTGAACCTTCTTAAAAATTAATAAACTTTACAAAAAATCCAAGTACGAATTGGAGTTATTTAGGTAAATATGTAATTAGTATTTCTTTCTTTTACGATTTTATTCTTCAATATAACATCAAATAGAACTGATTGTAAATTAACTTGTAGCTAATAAATTATCCAAAAGTGCTTAAAAAACAATCTTGTTTATTTGCAAATTGAATTAAAGTTAATTCAATTTGGCAATTACACTCATTGCACTAACTTTTATCAGGTCTATCAATTCATCTTCGGTTTCTTTTATAAATTTTCTTGAAGTTCCTTCAACTTTACCAATTTTTGTTTTATCTATTTCGAAGCCAATGCTTCCTTTTGAAATTACTGAAGTTTTAAATTCGTTTACTTTATCACCATTGGCATTAAATAAAGCAAATTTTACTCGTAATTCGATAGGTGTTTTTTCAACTGAATTTTTACTTCCAAATAGACCTGTGGATGTATTGGTTTCTGATTTTGAACTATAACTGATGCCATTCTCTATTTCAGCACGACGAAATTCTAAATTTATTAACATGTAATAGGCCGCTTTTTTGCTTTTTACCGCTTTCTTTTTCGACAATTGTGGGTAATCCCAAAAACGATCTCTTTTATCTCTTTTTTTTAACCGTTCAATTGGAAAAAAATTAAACCCTCCAGAATCGCTAAGTACTTCTATATAATGATTATAGATAAAATTTGTCTGATCCATATTGAAAAACTTTCGAAAAGGATCGTAGCGTTTTCCTTCTTTGGCTTTGTCAATCGAAGCATCCACATTTACCATAAAATGATACACAGCTGTTGAATCTGTTCTGTATGTTTGTTGCGCTTTTAATGAAACAATACTAACAAAAAAGCAAAATAGTGGTAAAAGATGAACCGATTTAAATTTCATACTTAAAAGTCTAGATTCTTGGTCGTTGATAATATAAATCAAGAAACATAATTTATCAAAAATTGAGTCCACTTCAAAAAGTCAATTCTTTAAGTTTATACCACTCAAAATACTACGCATTCGACGCATATTTTGCTAAAAACTACTTTTCGGAGTACGCTCAAAATTGAAATTTGTTTTAAATACTCATTAATTGCATCTTACAATAGCTTATTGCCATTAAATTGAGTTCGGGTTAAGGTTTAAAAGAATAATTTAATCTAAACCCATAATAAACAGTGTAGAATATCATTTACTTCGCAATCGAATCTCGAATTTAATCCAAAAATTCGCATAGATTCTTGGTCTAGCCTAAAAAGACGAAAATTAATATTTACCGGTGTGTGTGTTTTCTTAACCCGAACTCAGGTTATTAGTTCACCTTTCGGTGTTCGATTTTGACCTTAGAATAATAAGGGATATTCTAAACCCAACTCAGCCCCTCCGAAAAAAAATATTTTATCATACTATCTTAGTAAAAAACGGTCATTCCATGCTCTTAAACTTGATATCGGCGTTGAGTATTATTGTAACTAAACACATTTTAAACTAGATACAACAGGTGCTATTTGGAAACTAAACAAAAGTTTCAAGGTCGAGTATTGAGTTATAAGTTCCATTTTTTTATGAGTATATCGAATGTCACAAAGAGTAATCTGCGATTAATCACTTAAAAGTAAAATCTATTTTTTGAAGAAATACATTATATATATCCCAATTTTGATCACTGTTTTTTCCTTATCTATTAATTTTGCAAAAAGGCCACTGATAGTTATTGATAAAAGTAATTTCTTACAGCTTGTTGGGAGAATTTCAATAGTATTGATAAGAGTACCTTTTTATCGTTTACGTAACACGTGTAACAGTCAACTTATCATGATTCCTTTATTTTCAGAAATAAATTTCCATCTAATTCCGCTTTTTAAAAATGAAAAATATAGTAATCTTATTCGCAATGTTGTTTTTTGTTCGCACAATCATCAAATGCACTGCAAAAATTAACACCGAAACAAGTTGAAGAATCTATCTCATCAACCGGGATATATGGCGTTTTAGTCAATTCTGCGCAGCATTTAAAAGCAGCTATCAAAACAGGAAATGAATTAAAAGCTCAACATAAATCGATAGAATTACATATTGTGATGTGAGGATCCGTAATTAAGGAACTCAGTTTTAAGCCAGAACTTCAAGAATTGGTTACTAAAGCTGTTAATCAGAATTTAACTATGCTTGTTTTTGGAATGACTCTTCGTAATTTGAAAATTTCAGCCGATTTAAGGTCAAATGAAGCACTTGTTACTTAGAATAGACTTGCTTGTACATTTGGATTAATGGAACTAGGTTTTAAAGTCATTATTTTATAGGCTTAGTTTGAATAAATACTCCACTTCATACGTTAGGTAAAACTATACTTTTTCCATGAAAGTACCCTCTTTTTAGTTCTCTCATCTTTTTTAGCAATTTAGTTCTTGGCAAAAGAGAGGGAGTCTGGGTTTTGAGTATTGTCTAAAAAACTCCCTTTTGCGAAAAAGAATAAATTGTACAGTGTTGAGTTGATTACAATTTCTCAAAGATAAACATACTCATTAAAGAATATAAATGTCTTCGCGTTTCGCCACCGTAAATTCCGTGATTTCTGTTTGGGTAGAACATCGTTTGGAATGGAATATTATAATGTTGAAGCGCATCCGCCATTGAAACTGCATTTTGGAAATGCACATTGTCATCTCCGGTTCCGTGAATCAATAAGTAATTCCCTTTTATTTGGGCTGCTTCATAAATTGGAG
>CAZNTR010000162.1:0-8942 GCA_964575925.1 uncultured Chitinophagales bacterium | reverse complement strand
CACATGTGGCCAACTTGGGAAATCCACAAAAATCAAGATTGGCAATATTCTGCTAATTTGGCTTATGGCGTAACAACAACTCGCGATCCACAGACTTCATCAACCGACGTGTTAACCTATTCTGATATGGTTCGCGCGGGCAAAATGGTTGGTCCTCGTATTTATAGCACTGGTCCTGGACTCGGTTTCTGGTTCTACAATCTTAAAGATTTAGAGCAAACACAAAATGTGATGAAACAGTACAGCGAATATTATCACACCAAAACCATCAAAATGTATTTGGCTGGTAATCGTAAACAACGTCAGTGGATTATTCAAGCTGCGAAAGAGCAAAACATTATGCCTACAACAGAAGGCGGTTTGGATTTCAAATTGAATATGACACAAATGCTTGATGGATATCCTGGTCATGAGCACTCCTTACCGATTTATCCATTATATGATGATGTTTTCCAAACGATTGCTAAATCAGGAATGGCTGTAAACCCAACACTTTTAGTTTCTTACGGCGGACCTTGGGCAGAAAACTTCTATTACGCAACTGAAAATCCTTATGATGATGCAAAATTGAGACACTTCACTCCTTACGATGAATTGGCTCAAAAAACTCGTCGTCGTGCAGGTTGGTTCCGTGAAGATGAACACGTTTTCAAAAAACACGCTAAAAACATGAAAAATCTTGTTGAAGCTGGCGGTACAGTTGGAATTGGCTCACATGGTCAGTTACAAGGTCTTGGTTTCCATTGGGAATTATGGTCTGTTGCAAGTGGCGGAATGGACAATCATTCAGCTTTAAAAACGGCTACGATTATGGGTGCAACTCAAATCGGATTAGGAAAAGAAGTTGGTTCATTAGAAGCCGGAAAAATGGCCGATTTAATCATTTTGGATAAAAACCCACTTGAGAATATTCGTAATACAAACACTGTAAATCAAGTTATGATGAACGGACGTTTGTACAATGGAAATACACTCGAAGAAGTGTATCCAATGAAACGTCAGCCAAATTTGGGTGTTTATGATGTAATTCCAACTAAGACTACTTCTGTTGAAGAGTAAGAATTCGTTGAGATTTTAATTAAAAAAGGCTGCTTGGTGAAAACTTGGCAGCTTTTTTTTTGCTAGAATTAAAAGCAAAATCTTTGCTAATACTTTCATTAATCGATTTTTGTAACTAGATTACACAATACTTAATCCACTTATTATGTCTGATTTACTTAAAAGAATAACCATAAAACCAGATTTATGTAACGGTAAACCTACAATTAGGGGCAAAAGAATTACGGTTCAAACCATATTAGAATTTCTAGCTGCTGGAGATTCTGAAGCAGAAATACTTGCAAATTATCCAACATTGAATTCAGATGATATAAAAGCTTGTCTAGAATTTGCAGCTGTAATTGCTGGAAATTCTTTAGAACTAAATGATGTTGCTTAATTATGATGTTTCTAATTGATGCAAACCTGCCTAAATATATTTCCATTTGGAATAGTGATGACTATCTACATGTTGCAGATTTTGACGAGTCCTTATCTGATACAGAAGTTTGGAATCTCGCAAAAGAGAAAAACCTAATTATTGTTACAAAAGACTCAGATTTTTACTTTAGGATTTTATTGAATGAACCACCGCCAAAAGTAATTTATTTACGCTTAGGAAATATGCGAATAAACGAACTTATAAGCTTTTTGAATGCAAACTGGGATACAATTACAAAAGCAATATCTAGCGCTAAAATGGTAACTGTTTTTAAAAATCGAATTCAATCCTATTCTTAATTATTTGATTCAAGAATAAAAATCTCACTTAATTAATAGCATTTTTTTTGAAATTACTGACTTTTCTGATTCTAATCGATACACGTAAATTCCACTGCTTAACTGTGATGCATCGAACTGTACTTGATATGTACCTGCTGCTTTGATTCCATTTTCCAATTCCGCGACTTTTCTACCTAGCAAATCATACACTTCTAATTTTATTTGGCTTGCTCGTGGAATTTCATACTGAATTACCGTGCTTGGGTTAAATGGATTTGGATAATTCTGATGCAAGATAATTGTTTCAGGCAACTCAATAGTTGTGTTATTCTCTGCACTTGTAAGAAGAGGAAATACATTTGGAAGTTTTCTTGGATATTCTCTTTCATAATTAAGATGATGGTAACCTTCAGTATAAATTGATCCATCTACAGTATATCTTTTTGAGTAAGCTGAATCTTGATAAAAAGAAACAGCCCAAAATTGATCTTTAGCAGTTAAAATAGGTCCACCAGTTGTTTTATCTTCGTAATAATATTTTACTGAATCCAAATAGTTATTTGTAAAATACAATTCTTCGCGGTTAGTATCTTCAAATTCTCCATCTCTGTAAGATACTTCTTCTAGATATCTATACTTTGCGTCTCTTAAATCTTTCGTATAAATTTTCTTTAATTTTAATGGCTCATTTTTATCCCCCCAAAAATCTCGGTAATACGTTTTCTCATTTAGATAATTTCGCTCTCTTACAATTTTTGTAATAACACTATCATAAGTTATCATTTCTTTGAAATTTTTAGTTTCAATTAAATTCCAAGAAACTCCTCTTGAACCAATATTTATTATGTTTAAGGTATCATCTACAATTTTAGTGATAACAATATCAACATGTAAGGTTCCAATAATTCCATCATTTTCATAATATTGAATTGTTGCGGCTGTATCGGTTCCATAATAATAGGTAGAATCAAAATGGTTTAAATTGAATTTATCTGAGCCAGAATATTTAGGGTCAAATTTCACATAGAACCTATAGATTTCTAATCTAGATAATGAATCAAATTTCCATTTTTCAGCGCCTTGGGTTAGTGAATTATCGAAGCTAGACCATGATGAAGTTAAATTTGAATCGACAATTCCGCTATAATGATAAATATCATTTTTTGTGCTATTCTGAAAAAATTCTTTTTTTTTGTCCCAGTTCACAAAACGGTCTCGAACATAATGAGTATCACTTTGTGTATATATTTGTGTAAACGTTTCAGGGTACCAAGAATCTGTATCTACTGTTTTTCGTAGTATTAGTCGCGTATCAGGGTATCCATATATTGTTTCTTGTTCAATCGTATTTGAATAATATTCTGCATAGTTATTAACAAAGTCTTTTTCGTTTATTTTAGTAAAAGTGAGTACACTCGTTTTATATTTAATTGAATTTAGATTCGAAGCATTCTTTGTTTTAAGTAATTCTAATCCTGAAAGTTGATTTGGTTTAAATTCAATCGAATTCCATGAGTCTAAAGAGTCAATAGGATCGATCATTAATCTTAATTGTTCTTGTTTATCAGTAGTTTGAGCTACTAGTTTTGGAGAATAAATACATCCTAAAATAATGCTGCTAATAAAAATGAAATAGTTCATAAAATTACTTTCAAAAGTAAGCAGATTACTCAAATGAGTAATCTGCTTAAATAATGCTTATTTAATTACCGTTAATTTCCCACTTAAATAAGTAGATCCATTCTGTATTGAATACAAATACAAACCAGATGACCAATTTGAAGCATCTATCCTAAAGGAATGTTCACCCTTAGTTAACTCTCCAGAATGTAAGGTGGAAACTAATCTTCCAACTAGGTCATAAATTCGAATTGTTAAATTTGAATTTTCTTTTAAATTTAGTTTTAATACAGAAGTCGGGTTAAATGGATTTGGGTAAGTAGTAATTGAAGAAACAATATCATTTTCTGCTACTTTATTGTTTTTTTCAAATAGCTTATTAGTTCCTTCATTGAATTTAGGATTTAATTCCATTTGAGTTTCGACAACTTCTTTTAGTTCACGAAGTGCTTGAATTTCTAATTCACCAATTTTACTTTGAGAAGCTAACATTTTATCAATTTTTTCTAAAGCTTTATCCTCTTTTTGTAAACGAATTAAGGCACTAATTTCAAACTGATCGAGTTCATTTTTAATATCTACTTTCGTTACTTTTTGCCTTACCGCTTCAAGATCAATAAGCGAATTCTCGGTTACCATTTCTTCATTTTCTTCTATCAATACTAATAAATTTGCTCGTTCAATTAAGCTCGAGTTTAACTTGTTAATTGACTCTTTGGCAATTTTCCGTAACTCTTTCATAATCTTTTCAGATTTGACTTTGTCGTCTTTTTTAACAGAATGATTCATTGCTACTAATAACAATAAAGATTTTTCTGAATGTGAAGAGTTTTCAAAAATTTTACTAACTAGTGACGCCATTTTATCATCAAAACTTTGTGCGATTCGCTCATTTTTCCCATTCATTTGAAACGATGCACCTGCATTATTGCCTGGGTCACTCGTCAAAGTTGGTGTAAAATCTACATTCCCACTTATTTTTGCACTAGGGTAAAAATAATTATACTTCGCAAGTATATATGCTCCACTTTGTGCTTTTATATCATAAGACGTATTCGATTTGAATGCATTTTGTCCTTCAAACATATCATCACCCAACCAATGCGCTACAGATCCTGAAGCTTGAAAACCTGTAGAGTTATTAGTGATATCATTATTTGTATTAAACTCTTGAACACTTAAATTTCCACCATAAGTAATCAAAATACCATAGCTATTATTACTAAATTTATTACTATTTAGAGCATAAACATTTGAATTCCACAAATACAGCCCAGCAGTACTCACTTGATTTGAAGTGGATTCAATTATGGTAGTAGCATCAGTATTATAAAGCATAATACCCGTAGAACTCATGTTTTCAATTTTGTTATCACTAAATGTATTTATTGAAGATCTTGTACCAGGGGTTGATTGATTGGCATAAGAATCTATACCTCTCCAACCATTTTTAAAAGAACAATGAGTAATAGTATTATTTGCCGCTTGTATCATTAATTGGTGTTTTCCTCCATCAAATACAGCGTAATTTATACTATTAGAATTCCCTTGTAGCCAAATTCCTTTCCATTGCAAATTTTCATACAATCTATTAAACTCAACTTTATTCTGTGCATTTCCTTGTACAATTAGCTTAGAACCAGGTTTGAATACTATTTGAACATCTTGACCTAAGAATATCTTTGTGCCTGCGGGAATTGTTACAATTGCACCACTTTCTACAGTAATTGTATTTGGAACTTTATAATGCGAGTTTGTTAATGTTATAGATGAAGTAATTGTTTGCAAGGTTGGCATAGACTCAATTACCGCTTTCATTGCATTTACTCGACCGAACCCAGTAAATCTATCATAAATTCTGCCTGTTCCATCATTAAGATTGTTAAGTTGTTCTCCTGATGGTAAAGCTACAGTCCGATCTGTAGTTCTTGTTAAAATAGAATACACATCATTTGGTGTAAGATCGGGATTCACTGATAACATTAAGGCTACGACACTTGAAACAAGAGGAGCTGAAAAAGATGTGCCTAAATAATAGCGATAAGCACTATATGAATATCTGACATCTATTCCTTGTACTTGTAAACCAGGTGCAGCAAGATCGACAAAGGAATCTGTTAATCCTGGGGTATTGTCTTGAATATCATTAATACTAAGAGAGTAATTCCAAGGCGCTAGAGAAGGTCCGCTTATGTATTGATCTGCGGCTCCATACCTTGCTTCGGTATCCATCACATACTCTCTTAAAGTTGGGTGATTTTGTGTATAAGTATATGGTGCGCCATTATAATATTTTGTAGTATCAAATTGTAATCCTGTTGCTGCTACTCCAATTACTCGCCCTGCATTATTTGATGCGACATATGCGAACGGAAGTTTCTTTTGTGCAATCCCACCAAACTGAGCGTCCAAATCATTGCCAGCTCCTGCAACTAAAATAATTCCTCTATTTAATGCATCATCTAGAATGTCTGCAAGCTGTGTTGAATAATATTGTCTAAACCAACTCATATTTATTATGTCTGGCGGATTCGCATTATAAACTAGAGAATCTAAATAAGAAATTGACCAATACTTTAATTCAATATTGGAAATTGGTAAAGCCCCTGCTACTCCAAATGTATTGTTATAATTTGCAGCGATAAAGCTTGATGTTATAGTTCCATGATTAATATAATTGTCGGGATGATTTATTCCATAATAATTACCATTATCTGTTATTGATGTTGTAGATGTATTATTTTTGTAATCCTCATGTTCATAATTGTTAGTACTCCCCTGTTTAAAATTATCGTGTACAGCAATTTTAATAGCCGATTTACCTAGTGTATATCTCCAAGCCTTATCAATTTCTATGGTTTTTAAATACCATTGCCCAGAAGCATGACTAAAGTAATGGCTTCCTACAGAGTTAAATAAATTATCGTTTGGATTAGAAGTTGCGATAGGTTCAATTTCTTCTATTATTCGTTCAACAAAAGCTAATTTTGATATTAATTCTACAATCTTTTCTTTGGGTTGATACGAGTAAATTTTTATTTGGTAAAATAAACTAGCATCATTTTTTAAAGTAACCATTTTTTTTGTTCTAATATTTTTCCTAAGCTTTGTGTTTATTGGAATTGAATTTATAGATCGTTTTAATTCTATCTTCATCCCCTTCAAAACACTGTTTAACTCTTTACTAACCGTGTTTTTAATGCTTTTATCTTTATAAGAAATGTAATTTACTACATCTTGTTTACTACTTAAGGGGTATTTTGCATATATATTAACTAAATGATAGCCAGTATTTTCTTGTCCAGATACAGTAATAGAACTCGATACAAAAATATATAAAAATACAGATAATATTACTTTATATGAGTGTATGAGTGTATGAGTGTATGAGTGTATGAGTGTATGAGTGTATGAGTGTATTTTAAAATTTAACATACTTGACCCTTGTTTTATTAATTGTGTTTTTATAGTTTAAGCCCTAAGACTCTTTAGCATAAATTAATAACTTTAATCTAATTATCAAAGGCGCTTTTATGAAAAGTTTACTATTTTTCTCTCTCTTAATTCTCTCTGCAAGTTCCTCAATTGCTCAAACGCTTTCCGTTTCTGATTCATTAGTTATTTCAGAGAATAAGCGTGATGCGTATTTGACACTTCAATTCTCCGATACATTACGTATTTCACCTTGGGTTTCGGATTCGCTTCCTTTTAATTTTTTTATCATGAGTCCAAAGGATTCTATACAGATTAAAACCTCGACATTGACTACTAATGAAACGGGAAGTAAAGTAAACCTACACTTTTCACTTACTCCGGAAACTTCGTTTAGTCTTATGTTTCATGACGCTTTAAGTGACCAAGAAGAGCAATTAAGCGAACCCTATGTAAAGAACTTTGATACTTATGGAAGTGAAATTAGCAGCGATTCAATAACGATTGCAACTAATTTTAATATTGTAATAAAATCAATTGACTTACAAAGAAGTTTTTATGTTGTTGGATTGGTATCAAAAAAATCAATGATTTCAAATGTCAGTGAATCCTCTTTAAAAAATTATCAAATACAGCCTTATTTGCATAATGTGGTTACTATTAATCAATTAAATGAAGAATTCATCACATTATCAACTAAAGAATCTGATTCTTTAAGTATTGTTGCTTTCGTAATACGTTATATAGATTTATTTGAAAACTTACAATATTTAGTATCTGAAGTTTATGAGAATGCATCTCCTGGACGAAAAATTTTTAATAATGGCGTAAATAGTTATTTTTTAATTAAAGAAATGAAACAGTTCAATTTTCCAACAATACAATTTTATGCTACTTTAAACACTATTGAGCATAACAATTTTGCAAATAAACAATCATTTACAATCTCATCCACTTACCCAAACCCTTTCAACCCAAGCACAAGCCTAACTTTTTCCGTTGCAAACTCTTCTTCCATTTCGTTTTCGGTTTATGATATTCTTGGTCGCAGAATTCAATCTTTAGAACACAAAGATGTTCGTTATTCCGCCGGAACTCATTCATTTATGTATGATTTTTCGGGATTGCCATCAGGAACCTATTTTATCGAAGCCATTGGAACCGAATTGGGAAGCGGGCAAGTTTCTCGCCAAGTAGCAAAAGTTAGTTTGGTGAAGTGAGTTCAAACTGCAATAGAATCCGATTATTTATTAGTTTATTGTAACGCGTTTAAAAAAAGGCTGTTTAGCTTTACCAAACAGCCTTTCTTAATTTAAATAAATTTCATTTTGTTTATTTGTAGATTTTCACCCTTAAAAAGCAACTTTCAATGTTTTAACAATTTGCTCATTATTCTCATAATTTGAATACATTAACATATTGTTTTCAAAAGAAATTACATTATATAAACTAATATCTGATATTATTCTGCCTAGAATTTCATTTTGTGTATTCATAAAAAGGATTGTTTTATCATTTTCAGCGTCGGCGGTATTTATAATAATAAGATTGTCTGAGACTGGCTTAAACCTATAAAAATAGGGTTTTTGATTTGGAATGCTGCCACTAAAATCTTTCCTTTGTTGCTCATCTAATCGTTTTAAATCGGCCTCTTTTACTTCATTTCTTTGTACTAATGCACTTAGATCAACTACTACTTTATTATCCTTCGAAATTGTTCCTTTTCCTGAATCTGAAGTCCATAGAATACCTGAATCATCTACCCTGTAATCATATTTTTTACCAAATGGTACCTCCAAATTTTGTTTACCACCTAAAATAAAATCTGTTAACTTATAATCAGAAACACTTAAATAATGAGTATTGTCAGCAACAATAGTTCCATCTTTAGTAATTTCACCAACGAATTGAACATACTTTTTATCATCAATACTTTTATCCATTTCTGCCGATTGAAAACTCAACCAAAACGAATTTGGATTAGTATGTGGGTGAAGTGAACTTGCATTAAATGTCATTTCAGTAGGATGCAAAAATATGCCAAATAAAAATGTCCGTGAATATTCATAAAAACCAGCTTTCGACAATCCGTAAACATGAATCAGCTTTTGTTGAGGATCTTGAACAAA
>CAZNTR010000161.1:0-8955 GCA_964575925.1 uncultured Chitinophagales bacterium | reverse complement strand
GGAATCGTTTCATACGATTGTGAAAACACTTCAACGTCTTGAAAACGATGAAACCCTGCTTATTCAATCTGGAAAACCTGTTGGCGTTTTCAAAACGCATAAAGAATCACCTCGTGTGTTGATTTCCAATTCTCAATTAGTGCCACGTTGGGCAAATTGGGATGAATTTCGTCGTTTGGAAGCCATGGATTTAACCATGTACGGACAAATGACCGCTGGCTCATGGATTTACATTGGAACTCAAGGGATTTTGCAAGGAACCTATGAAACGTTTGCAGAATGTGGGGTTCAGCACTTTGGCGGAACTTTAGCTGGTAGATTGGTAGTTACAGCTGGACTCGGAGGAATGGGTGGCGCTCAACCTTTAGCCGCAACCATGAATGGCGCAGCTTTTTTAGGAATAGATGTGGATGAAACCCGCATCCAAAAACGTATTTATACTGGATATTGTGATAAAATATGCTACAATTTAGATGAGGCGCTTGAACTTGTTTTAGCTGCAAAAAACAAAAAAGAAGCACTTTCAGTTGGTTTAGTCGGAAATGCAGCCGAAATTTTACCAGAATTAGTAAAAAGAGGAATCGTTCCTGATGTCTTAACCGATCAAACCTCTGCTCATGATTTAAAACAAGGTTACTTGCCAAAAGGAATGAGTTTGGCGAAAGCCGCTGAAATGCGCGAAAAAGATTTCAAAACCTATCAGGATTTGGTTTTGGATTCCATGGTTGAACACGTTCAAGCCATGTTAGCTTTACAGGAAAAAGGTGCGATAACGTTTGATTACGGAAATAATATTCGTGGTCATGTCGCTGATTTACGTGGACTTACTGATGCGTTTAAAATTCCAGGTTTTGTGCCAGAATATATTCGTCCTCTATTTTGTAAAGGTTCAGGTCCGTTCCGATGGGCCGCACTTTCTGGAAATCCAAATGATATTTATAGAACCGATAAAGCTGTTTTGGAATTATTTCCTGAAAAAGAACATTTGCAGCGTTGGATAAAAATGGCCCAGAAAAAAGTGCATTTCCAAGGTTTACCAGCTAGAATTTGTTGGCTAGAATATGGCGAACGCGCTGAAATGGGTCAGAAATTCAACTGGTTAGTAAAAAAAGGAAAAGTTGATGCACCTTTAGTGATTGGTCGTGATCATTTGGATACAGGTTCGGTTGCTTCTCCAAATCGTGAAACCGAAGGCATGATGGATGGTTCAGATGCCATTGCAGATTGGCCGATTTTGAACGCACTATTAAATACAGCAGGCGGAGCAAGTTGGGTTTCTTTACATCACGGCGGTGGCGTAGGAATTGGCTATTCTATTCATTCCGGAATGGTTTGTCTGGCTGATGGAACGAAATCGGCAGGAAGAAGATTGGAACGGGTGTTGACAAACGATCCGGGAACAGGAGTGATGCGACATGCCGATGCCGGTTATCCCATTGCGATTGAAACGGCAAAAACTCGAGGCGTTGATTTACCTTCGATTTTATAAAAACATCTCCCTCTTTAGGACTCCGTTTCTAGGACTCAACATTCCTTAGAGGACTGTGAGTCCTAGAAACGGAGTCCTAAATAAACTTAAAAAAAAACTTAGTGAACCAATCCATCAAAATAAGTCATTTGTATTCCACGCTGAAAACGAGAATGACAGAACTTCGCACAGATGACTCAAGCGTTGCCGAAAGTAGAAAAATTGTTGAAACTGTATTAAAAGACGGAAAAGCGCATTACGGAATTAATACAGGATTTGGGATTTTAGCCAGTAAGCGAATTTCAGATCAAGATTTAAAAAATCTTCAGCGAAATTTAATTTTGTCGCATGCTGTTGGCGTTGGAAATTCCATTCCGAAAGAAATATCTCGTTTAATGCTTCAATTAAAAATTCATGCATTAGGTCAAGGTTTTTCTGGGATTTCAGTGGAGACATTTCGCCAATTACTCAAATTTGAAGAATTGGATTTAATTCCGGTTGTTCCAGAAAAAGGTAGTGTTGGAGCTTCGGGTGATTTAGCTCCTTTGGCTCATTTGTGTTTGCCGCTCATTGGTTTAGGCTATTTTTGGAATGATGATGGAACTCAGAAATTGCCAGCAAAAGAGGTTTTGGAAAAACATGGTTTAGCAGCAATTGAGCTTCAAGCAAAAGACGGTTTAGCTTTGATAAATGGAACGCAATTCATGGCTGCTTACGGTGCTTTTGTGTTGAATAAGGCGCTTAACCTTTGCAAATTATCAGACATTTTGGGAGCAATGAGTTTAGAAGCTTTACAAGGAAGTATAAGTCCGTTTGATGCTCGAATTCATCAGATTAGACCTCATCCAGGACAAATTCTTACCGCAGAAAATGTGCGTAATCTATTGAAAGACAGTGAAATACTTGAATCGCATCGAAATTGCGGAAAAGTTCAAGATCCGTATTGTTTGCGTTGCATTCCACAAGTTCACGGAGCAAGTAAAGATGCAATCAAGAATGCGGTAGAAGTGATGCAAATCGAATTGAATGCTGTTACAGATAATCCCTTGGTTTTTGATGATGGATCTATAATCAGCGGAGGAAATTTTCATGGGCAACCTATCGCTTTTGCTATGGATTTTGCAGCGATTGCAATTGCAGAATTAGCTTCAATTTCTGAGAGAAGAACGTATTTGTTGCTTGAAGGACACGACGGATTACCGACTTTGTTGATGCGAGAAACAGGTACAAATTCTGGTTTTATGATTCCTCAATACACCGCTGCGGCTTTAGTTTCAGAAAATAAGGTATTGTGTCATCCTGCAAGTGTTGATACGATTCCAACTTCTTTGGGACAAGAAGATCATGTAAGCATGGGAAGTATCAGTGCAATCAAATTGCTAAAAGTGTTAGAAAATGTAGAGTATGTTTTGGCGATAGAGTTGTTTACTTCGGCTCAAGCTTTAGATTTCAGAAAACCCTTGAAACCCGGAATTGGTGTTGAAAAAGCTCATGAATATATTCGTTCAAAAGTTTCTCATACAGAAGTAGATCGCTTTTTTAATGATGATATTATGCAATGCCACGGTTTAGTGAATGACTTAGAATTGATTAAAGTTGTGGAAAAAGTCGCTGAAATGAAGGTTGTTTGAGGCTTTGGATTTGCTTTTCAAACTTAAGATTTATTTTAATCTTATCCTGAGTTTGAAACATTTAAGATGATATCAACGAGGACGCTGATGTTTATTTTTTAAGCACCAGCGAGGACACTGTCGCTATGATGTTAGTCATTCCGTTGAAAAACGGAATCTCGGCCAAATTGAGAATTATATTTTGAAACAATGAAGGCGCTATGATTCTGAAATTGTAAAAAAAGATAATTATAGTGCTTTTGTACAGTCCTTTATTTTGTTTAAATGTCTATAATCTTTTTTACGTAATGATGAATTTGGCTCATTTTCAAAATCAGAATAATTCGAACTGTTAGGTAAATAAAAAAAACGCAGCAAAACTCTATTTAACAAGCGATATGTGTATAATTAACTCTTATTGATTAGTTATTTAAAAGGATGAAAATACTCAAAAATATAAAAACGCTGTATACAGCAAGTCACAAGGATTCCTTTAAATTGATACGAATTCAAAATGCAGCATTAGTTTGGGATAAATATTCCATTTTATGGGTTGGTGAAGAGGCTGATATTCCGCTGCAATATACTGATGCAACTCTTGTTGATGCTCAAAATAGAATTGTAATACCAGGATTAATCGATTGCCACACACATCTCGCTTTTGCGGGAAATCGTTGGACTGAAACGACTTTGAAAATTCAAGGAAAGTCGTATTTAGAAATTGCCGAAAGTGGTGGCGGAATTCGCTCAACAGTTGCAGCAACAAGAGAAGCAAGTCTCGAAGAATTGGAAGAAGAAGCACAAAAACGTATAGATTTGTGCAAAAAAAGAGGAATTACAACCATAGAGTGTAAATCAGGCTATGGATTAAATCTTGAAACAGAATTAAAATTACTACGAGTTTATCGTCATTTGGCTGTTAAAAATCAGGATATTCGCTTTTTTTCGACTCTATTAGCAGCGCATACAATTCCCCTTGAATATCAAAATAATAGAAGAGGTTATATTGATTTAATCAAAAATGAGATTATCACAAAAGTGGCTAGCGAAAACTTAGCTGTCTTTTTTGATATTTTTGTTGAAAATGGGGCATTTTCATTTGATGAGGCCATGGAATTAGGTGATGTAGCAAAAAGATATGGTTTCAAAATAAAACTTCATATCGATCAATTGAGCCATCAACGAGGAGCGGAGTTGAGTTTAAAATTAACGGCGGTATCTGCTGATCATTTAGAACATATTCTTGAAGATGATTTCAACATGATGAAACAAGCGGGAACGGTAGCGGTTAGTTTACCAACGGCTACGGCCTATTTAAATCGGCCCGTATTACCTGCAAGAAAATTATTAGATGCTAGAATTCCTGTTGCAGTGGCGACAGATTTTAATCCTGGAAGTGCACCTGTCTTTGATTTGTTGTATGCCATGAATTTGGCGGTTACTTTACAAAGAATGACAGCAGATGAAGTCCTGTTAGGAGTCACAACTCACGCTGCAAAAGCTCTAAGTTTACATGATGCAGGAAAAATTCAAACAGGTTATAAACCTGAGTTTTTATTATTAGCTGTAGATTCCATAGAAGAGTGGATTTACGGATTTAGAAGTGAAATTGTACCTGAGCGAATATAATTTGTAGTTTCATCTTTATGAAATGAACTTTGCAAACTCTTCAGCTTTAAAACCGGTATTTTCCATCGAACAAAAAATTAAATTCGTTTGATTGATGCGTTTCATCAATCCTATTCTATGACAAGTAAAAACCTACTTTCCTTTTCTTATCCAACAATATTAATTCGTGAAGCTCACGATCTTCGTTTGGCTCATTGTATCACTTCAGAAATCACAGAAAAAACAAAACTTGTATTAATCGGTTTCCCCTTTGATGAAGGTGTAAAAATTAACGGTGGTTTTACTGGCGCAAAAAATGGCCCAAAAGCAATCCGTGAACAATTGGGCAAAATGATCGCAACTGAATCTGCTTTGAATGAGCAAATTGCTGATATTGGCGATATTGATTGTGAAGGAAAATCCGTTGAAGAAGCTCAGGAATTATTAGGAACCCTAATTTCAGAATTATTAGAAGAAAATCTCTTCCCAATTATTTTAGGTGGTGGACACGAAACAGCTTTTGGTCACTTTTTAGGTTATGTAAAAGCAAATCAAGAACTTGATATTATTAATCTTGATGCACACACCGATGTAAGAGAACTCGTTGATGGAAAAGCTCATTCAGGTTCACCATTTCGACAAGCTATTGAGCACGAATCTGAAGCTTTAAAAGGATATCACGTTATTGGCGCTAAAAGAAATCGCGTTGCTAAAGAACATGCACTTTATGTTCAAGAAAATGGAAGTTTATGTTATAACGACGAAAAAATCGGTTTGCCAAAAACAGGAAACAGCATTTTATTGACAATTGATTTAGATGTCTTTGATTGTTCAGTTATGCCAGGAGTTAGCGCTAGAAATGGAAATGGTTTTGGCAAAAATGAAGGATTACGATTAATCAAAAATGTGATTCAAACAGGAAAAGTTCGATCGATAGATATTGTTGAACTAAATCCAGAGTGCGATGTTGATGGAATTAGTGCTCTTTTTGCTGCTGAATTGTTGTATCAATTTTTGGACTAACAATTAAAAACTTTGTCAAAGTGAGGCACTTTGACAAAGTTAACTCTGGCAAAGTCCAAGACTTTGCCAGAGTTTCTTCCGCCTCAAAATTTATTTATACTAAAAAAAACATCTCTTCGTTTACTCACGTCGTAAAAAGGCCTTTCAAGTTCGTGTTGTAAGCTTTATTTTCAGGCCGATTCTAAAAACTAAAAACTGCTAACAAAAACTGCAATTTATGGGAATTAATGTCCGTAACCTTGTAAAAGAGTATGGTTCGCAACGCGCTGTTGACGATATCAGCTTTGAGGTTCGCACAGGTGATATTCTGGGTTTTCTTGGTCCAAAC
Organism: uncultured Chitinophagales bacterium; assembly: GCA_964575925.1. Lineage (GTDB taxonomy): Bacteria > Bacteroidota > Rhodothermia > Balneolales > M1805 > M1805. The sequence continues at coordinate 2,918 of CAZNTR010000161.1, read as the reverse complement.
GGTGCCGGGAAAAGTACAACCATGAAAATAATCACCTGTTATCTGAGACCTAATTCAGGCTCAGTCGATTTGGATGGATACAATATTGAAGATCATGCAAATGAAGTTCGCCGCCGAATTGGCTATTTGCCTGAAAATAATCCACTTTATCTAGAAATGAGCATCGTTGATTACCTTGCGTATTCAGCAGCTTTAAATCAAGTAGAAAAAAATAGAATCAACTCACGCGTTCGTGAAATGATAGAAATAACAGGACTTACCAAAGAACGTCATAAATTAATTGGTGAGTTATCAAAAGGGTATAGGCAACGTGTAGGTTTGGCTCAAGCGCTAATTCACGATCCGGATGTACTCATTTTGGATGAGCCGACAACAGGTTTGGATCCGAATCAAATCGTTGAAATTCGTTCGCTCATCAAAGAAATTGGAAAAGAAAAAACGATTATGTTGAGTTCTCACATTCTTCAAGAAGTGGAAGCAACCTGTGATCGAATCATCATTATCAATCAAGGAAAAATTGCTGCTGATGCTACAACTGCGGATTTAAAAAGACGTGCAAGTGGTGCTGAACGTGTTCGTGTTCAAATTGCAGCAAATGGTTCTGCGGTTGGTGATGCGCTCTTAGCTCTTCCTGGCGTTTCAGCAATAGAACGTGATCACGATTCAAAAGAAGATCTTTGGGTAATCGATTCTAAACCGAATCAACCTGTTCGTGAGCAAATTTTCAAACTTTGTGTGGAAAATAACTGGATTTTAATGCAAATGACTCCGGTGCATACTTCACTCGAAGATATTTTCCGCCAATTAACCAATAAAAACTGAGCAAAAAACCTATGCATACGATTTGGGTAATTTCTAAACGTGAGTTAAGCGGTTTCTTTGATTCGCTCATGGCCTACATTATTATTGTAGTGTTTTTGGGATTGAGTGGATTCTTTACCTGGCTTTCCTCAAATAATATTTTCTTTACCGGACAGGCTCAATTATTCAGCTTTTTCGGAATTTCTTACTGGACCCTTTTCTTCTTCATTCCAGCCATTACGATGCGCTCTTTGGCAGAAGAAAAGAAAACAGGAACGATTGAATTATTGGCAACTAAACCTATTACTGAACTTCAAATTGTAGTGGGAAAATGGTTGGCGAGTTGGATTCTAATTGCACTTTCCTTGGCTCCAACTTTGATTTATTACATTACACTAATGAATTTAGGAAATGTAGATCACGGTGGAATTTGGGGCGGATATGTAGCACTTTTATTAATTAGTGCTGTTTATGTAGCTATTGGAATTTTCACATCAAGCATAACAAATAATCAAATTGTGGCGTTTATTTTAGCGCTTTTTGTAAGCTTCTTTTTTCAATTGTTATTTGATGTTTTAGCGCCTGTTTTACCATCAGCGCTTTCCAACTTTGCTTCTTATTTAAGTTTTTCATCACATTTTGAAATCATGTCTCGTGGAGTTTTTGCTCTTGATAACGCCTTGTACTTTGTAAGTGTAACAGCAATTGGAATTATTTTGGCAACCGCTTCGTTGAAAAGGAGAGTGTGGTCATGATGAATGGATTTTTACAAACAAAACGTGAAGGTATCATTCAGATTTCCTTGATTTTAGGAATCTTAATCTGTCTGAATTGGCTAGCCGATAGTTTCATTATTCGTCTTGATTTAACCGACGATAAACAATATACCTTAAGTAAAGCAAGTAAAGATATTGCAGGTTCTGTTATGAATCCTATAACAGTAGAAGCGTATTTTTCTGATGGTTTGCCGCCACAACTCGCTCAGGTTCAACGTCAATTCAGAGATTTCTTAGATGAATACGGTGCGTATTCTGGTGGAAATGTTGAATATACTTTTGTAAATCCTAACGCAAGTGAAGAGGACGAAGGAAAAACCCAGCAAAAAGGAATTCAACCTTTAATGATTGATGTGCGTGAGCGTGATCAAGTTTCTCAAAAGCGTGTGTATTTGGGCGCCATTTTCAAATACGGCGAGAAACAAGAAGTTATTCCTTACATCCAACCGGGTGCAGCTATGGAATACACGATTTCAAGTACTATTAAACGTTTGATTGCTACGGCAAAACCAAGTTTAGGAGTTTATTCCGGTGCAGGAAGTGCAAGCTTGGAAGTAATGCAACAGTTAGTGCAAACCTTATCACAGCAATACACGCTAGAGCCAATCGCAGGTTTAGATACTGCTGATGTTCCAGCTACTATTGAAGTGCTTTTGGTAATCAGACCGAAAGAACAGCTTTCAAACAATGAATTGTTAGCAATTGATCAGCATTTAATGCGAGGTGGAAAAGTTGTTTTTGCAGTGAACAGAGTAAATACACTTATTCAGCAATCTCAAGCGAATTTGTTAAATACAGGAATTGAAACCTTGCTTGCGGGATATAAAACTCCGATTAATGGAGATTTATTACGTGATGTAAATAGCAACACCATTGGTGTTCGTCAACAACGTGGAATGTTCCAATATGTGAATCAAGTTCGTTATCCATATTTGCCTCTAATTTCTAATTTTGGAGATCATCCGATTTCAAAAGGTTTGGAAAGTGTAATGTTGAACTTTACTTCAACCCTAGATTTAACTTTGGCTGATACTTCGGTTACGGTTACAGGTTTGGCGTTTTCATCTGAACGTTCTGGAACTAGCCGTGGCGTGTTTAATATCAATCCCTTCCAAGAATGGAAAGATGATCAGTTTACAGAAAGAAATCTGCCTGTCGCTGCTTTAGTGGAAGGTCAATTTAATTCAGCTTTTGCGAACAGTGATTCCATCTCAGCACCGATGAAACGTAGTTCTAAAACTGCGTTTGTTGTTATTGCTGATGGCGATTTAGTGGTGAATGGAACGGGTCAAGAAGCGCAAATGATGCCTGAAGACAACATCAACTTAGTGGCAAATGCGG
>CAZNTR010000160.1:4829-9085 GCA_964575925.1 uncultured Chitinophagales bacterium | reverse complement strand
AAGACTCTTGATTAACTCCATAAAAAAGCGGTATTTATTATCAGGAATGTGTAATGTTACTTCTTTCATAATTATTCAAATGATTCGGTTAAAAATACGATAATTACTTTTTTTAAACGGCAAAATTCACTTTTAGAAGTTTGGGAAATTTTTTTTGTTAGCAATAAATTATAGACTAATAGCTTGCTGAATGTTAAGAATGATGGTCTTAATACATAGGAGATACGAAAAAACAACAACAAGAAAAACTGGCTCAAGAGAAAATTACACGCCAATATGAATACGATCAGCAAGGTTGTCTTAAACATCTCGGTGATAACAAGTATTATCACATCTTCACTTCAAATCCCAAAATCATTCTCACCACAACAAGAAACAAGCATCAGATAAATTCTCTCTGAAATTTTAATAACCGTCACCTTTCCTCAATTGCAAAATTTAACCGCAAAATTTCTGCGAATCTAAGCGAAAAAAAATCGTTCAAGTAAAAAAATGCTCTCAATTGAACCATTCCGAAATTCGTATTTATAAGAATATGTGTGGTTTCTAAGTAATTAATAAATAATAGGATATATAAAGCCATATTGTTCTATGACGTAGGATTGACGTAGTACGATGGAAGCGCTTTTTTTGTGCTGACGTAATCGTGTTGGGTAAAACAGACTTGTGTATCTGATTGTAATAAGTCAACTTATGCTTCTTGGAACACTTATCTGGTTGGATTGCATTTTTGCCCAACTAATTACTTCTATTAATTTCTAAAAAACTCGAATACGCGAGATGGTTGGTTTAAGAAAAATTATATATGCGCTTATGTTTCTTGCAATTTTTGCGAACGCTTCATGTAGTTCTCAAAATTCAACTGAAAAGATTTCGATTCCGAAATTAGACAGTGCGGAGATGGCTGTGTTCAAAAAAGATTTAAAAGAAAGAACATTTACCTATTTCTGGGAAGTTAGAGATAGCGTGAATTTTCAGACAGATGATCGATTCCCGAATAGATCATTTACTAGTATTGCAGCAACTGGTTTTGCCCTTGCAAGTTATTGTGTTGGCGCTGAAAATGAATTTGTAACAAGAGAAGCTGCCGCAGAACGTGTTTTAAACGTTTTAAACTGGTTGAAACAATCAAAACAAAGCGCAGACAAAGAAGGCGCCACAGGTTACAAAGGTTTGTTCTATCATTTTCTTACTTATGGAGAAGGAACACGATTTAAAGATGTTGAGCTTTCCACAATTGACACCGGATTATTAATGGCTGGAATTTTAACTGTTCAAAGTTATTTCGATCAAAATAATTCAACAGAAGAAGAAATACGAAAACTAGCTGAAGATTTATATCTACGTGTAAACTGGAATTGGGCAATGAACGGACAAAAAACCATGTCAATGGGCTGGAAACCAGCATCAGGATTTATAAAATCTCAATGGAAAGGCTACAACGAAGCCATGATTTTATTGATTTTAGCAATGGGTTCTCCAACACATCCAATTCCTGATACTTCATGGGATTCTTGGACTTCCACTTATGATTGGCAAGAATTCATGGGTTTTGAGCATGTGAATTTTGGGCCATTATTTGGTCATCAATATTCACAGATGTTTATTGATTTTAGAGGGATTCAAGATGAATATATGCAAGAAAAAAGCATCGATTATTTTGAAAATTCAAGACTTGCAACTTTATCAAATAGAGCTTATACCATCAAAAATCCTAAAAATTTTGTAGGCTATTCTGATTTAATATGGGGATTAACTGCAAGCGATGGGCCAAGTAATACCACAAAAGTTATTAATGGAAAACAGGTTCAATTTAAAACGTACAATGCGCGTGGAGTCGCATTCAATTATTTAGAAGATGATGGAACTATTGTACCAACTGCTGTTGGAGGCTCAATTCCTTTTGCACCTGAAGAAGCCTTGAGTACATTATGGAAAATGAAAACCCAATTTGGTGACAAATTATATCAAAAATATGGGTTTGTAGATGCGTTCAATCTAACGTATAATAAAGAAGGATGGTTTAACGAAGACTATTTAGGAATCGATCAAGGGCCGATTATCATTCAATTAGAGAATTATGATACCGGTTTGATTTGGAAGACACTACGAAAAAATCCACATGTTATTAGAGGATTGAGAAAAGCGGGTTTTACTGGTGGCTGGCTTGAAAATGAGTATAAACATTAAGGTGTAAAATTTATGAAAAACAAATACTTGAAATCAAAACGATGCATTCTGGGATTATTCCTATTTATGTTCATTTTATTTAGCGGAACGGCGCATGCACAACGTTTAGTAAAAGGAACAGTTGTTGATGCAGAAACAAAAGAAACACTTCCTGGAGTGAATGTTGTTGTACTGGGAACAACAAAAGGTGTAGCTACAGACTTAGACGGAAATTTCTCGATATCATTAGATGAAAATGAGATTTGGTTGCAATTCTCCTACACAGGTTATGAAAAAGTGGATATCGATGTTTCTAACAGAAATTCGCTAACTGTACAACTAAAACAAATTACAACAATGATGGACGAAGTCGTTGTAATTGCGTATGGATCTGTAAGAAAAAGTGATTTAACAGGAGCTGTAAGTTCCATAAAAACAGCCGATATTGGGAAAGTAACATCATTTAACGCAGAACAATCTTTACAGGGAAAAGTAAGCGGTGTTCAAATTACAAGTACATCAGGTGCGCCGGGTGCAGGTTCTTCCGTTCGGATTCGTGGAGTTGGAACATTTAATAATTCATCACCAATTTATGTAGTTGATGGTGTAATTCTAGATGATATTTCATTTTTGAATGCAGCAGATATTGCATCCATGGAAATCTTGAAAGATGCTTCATCAACGGCGATGTACGGGTCGAGAGGAGCGAATGGAGTTATTTTGGTTCAAACAAAAACAGGTTCAGCTTCTTTAGATAAACCGTTTGTAAGTGTTTTAATGGAATCGAGTTTACAACAATTAGATCGTAAAATTGATTTATTAGATGGAAAACAATTTGCCATTATTTCGAATGAAATTAGCCCTGGAACGTATAATAACGTTGATGCAGTACCAAATACAGATTGGCAAGATGAAATATTTAGTGTCGCGCCCATGCACAATTATCAAGTTTCAGTTACAGGTTCTTCAGAAAATTCTGATTATTATTTAAGTGTGGGTTTATTTCAACAAGAAGGGATAATTGACCGTTCGCATATTGAGCGTTTAACCGTTCAATTAAATAACACCTATCGTATCACGAAAAAATTTAAGATTGGGAATACAATCACAATTTCCCCATCAAGTCAACAAGTTTCACCCAATGTGACTTTTGCAGCTTATCGAGCTCAACCAGTATTAGAGCCCTATTATGCTGATGGCTCGTATGGAGTTGTTTACAATGTCGGTAATCCTTTGGCAAGTTTAAAGTATTCCAATAATTACAACAGTGGACTTCGTTTGGTAGGAAATGTGTATGCAGAAGCCTTAATTGCCAATGCTTTTATTGTGAAATCCAGTTTTGGTACAGATGCAGGCTATTCTCAGTCAAAATCATTTACTCCTGCCTATACTATTTATAATCCCGATGGAACTGCATCACAACAACAGAATGAGTTTAGTGATCTTTTTAAAGGAAATGGCATTAACTACACTTGGTTATGGGAAAACACAGTAAACTTTAATAAGGTATTTGCTGAAAAACATGCAGTGAATGCAATTGTGGGTTACACTATGCAACAGACTCGTTCTGAAAGTATGGGAATGTCTGGGCAAAATGTATTACGAAATGCTGAAGATTTTTGGTACGTATTGCCAAGTTATATTGTTGATGAAGCAAATAATATCAATATGTTATCATCCATTTATAATGGTGTGAATCCTGATAATTATTACAATATGATGTCGTATTTATTACGTTTTCAGTATACCTATGATGAAAAATATTTAGCTACAGTAACCTTACGTCGTGATGGATCATCAAAATTTGAAGAAGATAATCGTTGGGGGACTTTTCCTTCTTTTGCGTTAGGTTGGAATATTCACAAAGAATCATTTTTGAAACCTATTACTTGGCTTAACGATTTGAAAATCAGGGCAAGTTGGGGACAAATTGGGAATGAAAAAATTGCTTATTTCGATCGTTTTTCCAGAATCAACTCTAGTTTAAATGCTGTTTTTGGAAATCCTGATCTAGCCTATATCGCAGCAACATTTGGTAAAGCAGGAAATCCAGATTTAAAATGGGAAACCACTACTCAAACAGATAT
>CAZNTR010000160.1:0-4729 GCA_964575925.1 uncultured Chitinophagales bacterium | reverse complement strand
TTGGTAAAGCAGGAAATCCAGATTTAAAATGGGAAACCACTACTCAAACAGATATTGGACTTGAATTCACGTTATTCAACCGGAAACTTTCAGGTGAAATTGATTATTTCAATCGTTTAACCGAAGATATTTTAGTTGAATTAGCCACTCCAGGACATTTAGGAAATGGTCAAGGCCAAAGAGTTCGCTTTAATGCAGCTTCAATTGAAAACAGTGGATTTGAACTTTCATTAAAGTGGGATGACAATGTTGGTGATTTGGGCTACAGCATTGGTTTTATTGGGAATCCCGTTCATAACGAAGTACGTGCAATTGGTGGAAATAGCGGAATAGACTCTGTATTAATAGGTGGCTATTTAGCAAATGGTCAAGCTGTAACACTTTCAACAATTGGCAGACCAATTGGCGCATTTTACGGTTATGTAACCGATGGGATTTTTCAAAACGCTGCTGATTTAGTGGCATATCCACACCTTTCCTTAGCAGAAGTCGGCGATATTCGATATAAAGATATTAATGGTGATGGAGTATTAAATGGAGATGATAGAACCATGATTGGTTCACCTATTCCAGATTTTGTTTATGGATTTAATTTCGATTTCACCTATGGAAATTGGGATTTATCGATTGGTTTACAAGGTCAAGTTGGAAACGAAATCTTCAATGGTAAAAATGTTGTTCGCCCAGATCCATATAATTTTGAACAACACGTTTGGGATAGATGGACAGGAGATGGAACAAGTAACTCAGAACCAAGAGCATCATTTGGTGGTTATAATTTCTTGCCATCCGATCGCTTTATTCACGATGGTTCTTACATGCGCCTAAGAAGTTTAGTACTTGGATATTCGCTGCCAAAAACCATGTTAAGACATTTAAGTGTTTCAACAGCAAAGATTTATGTAAAAGCAAATAATTTATACACCTTGACATCTTACCCAGGATATACACCAGAAATTGGAAGTTACGATGTATTGTCGAACGGAATTGACAATGGTTCTTACCCGATTCCACGCGTATTTGCCATTGGTTTAACAACAACTTTTTAAGGGAGAATGAAAATGAACAAGCAAACAATTTCTTTAATTCTACTACTTGGATTTAGTGCATTTTCATGCAGCGATTTCTTACAAGTAAATCCACAAGGAGAGTTAACTCAAGAAGCCTTTCCGAAAACAGAGCAAGATGCACTTTTAGCAACAAATGCGGTTTACTCAACTTTGAGAAGCTGGCACTATAATAGTGGCGGATTTCCCATAATGGATATGATGTCGGATGATGCTCATAAAGGAAGTAATCCTAACGATGGAGCAAGTAATTTAATTCCGTATGAAAATTTCACCTTTACAAGCACACAAGATGGATTAGATCGTTGGTGGGCTGCTTTGTACCAAGGTGTTCGTTATGCGAATGTTGTCTTAGAAAAAGTTCCTGATGTTAACATGAATGAACAGCTCAAAACAAGATATTTAGCTGAAGCGTCTTTTTTGCGTGGACTTTATTATTTCGATTTAGTTCGTGCTTTTGGCGAAGTTCCATTGGTAATTTCGACAACTCCGCCTTTAAAAGTAGCGAAATCAAATGTTTCTGAGATTTACACACTCATAAAATCAGATTTAGCGAGTGCAATTGCAGGATTACCTGAAAAAAATATCTATGGAAATGAAGATTTAGGTCGTGCAAGTAAAGGAGCTGCAAAAGCATTGTTAGCAAAAGTCTATTTATTTGAAAAAGATTATGCAAACGCTAAACGCTATGCACTAGAAGTCATCAATTCAGGCTTATATCAATTAGAACCTGTTTTTTTTGATGCAAATAGTCAAAATGGAGAACATGGTGTTGAATCTGTTTTTGAAGTTGGAGCTGTTGCTACTGAATCTGGCGGAACAGGAAATCAATATGCAAATACACAAGGTGTTCGTGGAACGCCAAATCGTGGTTGGGGATTTAATCAACCTTCTGTTGATCTTAGAAACGCGTTTGAAACGGGCGATCCAAGAGAAGATGCAACGATTATTGAATTAGGTGAAGTGATTGATGGCGTTACGATTCAAGGTGATGGAACAACTCCTGATGAAGTTAAAGATGCGCAAGGAAATGTAATAGAAATAGAAAGTTATAATCAGAAAGTGTGGATTCCTGGCCTTACTACAAATACACAATATGGTCACAATCGTCGCTTAATTCGCTATTCTGATGTCTTATTAATGGCAGCAGAAGCACTCAATGAAAATAACAAAGCAGCACAAGCTTTACCGTATTTGAATGAGGTTCGAGCCCGTGCTAGACAAGGAAATAGGAGCATTTTACCTGATATCACAGAAACAGGGAAAGATGCTTTGCGCGACATTATAATTCATGAACGCCGAGTTGAATTAGCACTTGAAGGACATCGTTTCTGGGATTTAGTACGCACAGGAAAAGCAGTGCAAGTATTAGGACCTGTCGGATTTCAATCTGGCAAACATGAGTATTTCCCTATACCTCAAAACGAAATTGACATCTCTCAAGGCTCTTTAATTCAAAATCCAGCCTGGAATTGATCAAAATTTTAAAACCAAAAATCCAAAAAAACAAAACCTTAATAAATAAGGAAAAACTATGAAAACTACACGTACTCTTCTAGTTTGGCTATTAGCCATAATGATTAGCAGTACAGGTTTTATCGCCTGTTCTGATGATTCTCCAAAAGATTTGAACATCGAATCAATTCTTGCTGGAGATATTGACTTAAACGGAGCAACTTCACCTGTTAATGTTCCTGTAAAACCAACTATCGTATTTACATTTAACACAGATGTTGATGCTGCAACAGCAACAACTTCAAATGTTAAATTGACTCAAGATTATGATAATACTGATGTTGCAATTCAAGTAACAGCTAGTGGAAAAACACTTTCTGTAACACCTGTTGATAACTTAGGATCTGGTACTTTATACAAAATTTCTGTTTCTGCAGGTTTGTTAAACGACGATAAACAGCCTTTAGCTGCAACAACACGTACATTTACAACCGCTGGAACATTTAGTCCTGCTGGTATTCTTGCACATTGGAAATTTGAAGACAGTGCAAATGACGCAACAGGAATGTTTAACCCAAGTGCTTCTGGTGTTGTCGATATCTCTTATACTGATGGTCGTAATGCAAATGCTGGGAAAGCTGCTACATTTAATGGTACCACTTCAATTATCGAAATTCCTAACGGTGATGATTTAATTAAATCTCAAAACTTAACCTTAAGTTTTTGGATGAAAACCAATTCAACTGATAAAACCTCTGGTCATTTTGTAATGGGTCTTGGTGCTTTTTACGGTCTTCAATATGAAGTTTTTGGTGGTTACGATGGTGCTAAATTTGCTGTTCGTTATAATCTTTCCGACACTTCTTCTACAGCTGAAGATATGTGGTTCCCATCAGAAGCTACTGATGCTTCTAACGGTGGCTGGCAAGGTTGGGATTTTGCAAAAAGCTTAACTGTTGAGCAAATGACCGCATTATTAAAAGATAATTGGGTTCATGTAACCTTAACTTACGACGGAACTAAAAGAAAAGGAACGTTATATTATAATGCTGAAAAAATGAAATCATTCGATTTCGATTTATGGCCAGATGGTGATGCAAAACGTGTAGTTTCTGGTGTAACTTTTGCTGGTGAAGCTCCAGAAGTTGTAAATGAATTCGCTTTTGGATTCGTACAATCACGCGCTGGAACTTTATGGGATGCAGAAGGATGGGGTGGTTATGACTTCCCTAGTGCAAACCACTTTAAAGGCCAATTAGATGATATTAAATTCTATCATAAAGTATTAACTGCCAATGAAATTAAACTCATGTACGATTCTGAGAAATAATCTCTGAAATTGTTATGTTCATCCGAAATTCCTACAATCTTAAAAATTAGCAGGGATTTCGGTTTTAAAAAGAAAGAAATTCTATTAAAGATGAAAGAAAAATGGATCTTATTTTGTTCAATCATTGTGATTTTTGCATGGATTTTATCCTGCTCAGATTCTCAAAATCGTCCAGATCCTGAAGTATTTCAATTATTGAGAGCTTCTTCATCAAGTGGACTATTGAGTAGTACTCAAACAACAGATAATATTTCTATTAAACCACAAATTACCCTAGAATTTACATCAAGCGTTGATTCCCAATCAGTTAAAAACGCTATTTCACTTAAAAAAGAAAACACAACTACAAACGTAGAATTAGAATTTAGTTTTTTTGATTCCGGAAAAACGGTTCAAATTAAAACATCAGATTCTCTCGATTACAAATCATTATATAGCTTCCATATTGGGGAAAATTTAAAAGGGTTTGAAGGTCAAGCATTTCCAGGAATTTCTTATTCATTTTTAACGGAAAATGGAACTCTATCTTTACTTGCAGCAACTTTAAATGGAATAAATTTACTTTACACATCAACAATTACAGAAATCGATTATTCATCACAAGTTTTTGAATTTCAGTTCTCTGATGTTTTACCAATGGGAATCGATTCTAAGTTTGTGCTACAACCAAACGCAAATTTTTCGGTGGTTTTATCTGCCGATAAAAAGAAAGTAAGTCTAACGGTCATTGACGATCTAGACTATTATACAAAATATTCAATTATCATTAGTTCTGGATTAAAATCTGCAAATGACTTTGAGTTTAAAGGCTTTAGTAAGGCCTTTAATACAGGTTTAAATTCAAGCATAAAATTCCCTTTAATCTCTGATGAGGAAC
>CAZNTR010000159.1:0-9106 GCA_964575925.1 uncultured Chitinophagales bacterium | reverse complement strand
TTGCTCTCGCTCTACTTCAATATATAAACTCCCAATTCGATTGAGATCCTGTTTTGCAACAGGATGACGTTAATTCCGAGAAACACTAAGTATTTTCTCAATTTTATTTCATAAATCCCAATTTGTTCAAAGATTGCTATAAAAAATTTTAAGAAGGAATAAAGATGAGATTGGCAAATACGCTTCAATCACTTTTTTATGATTGATATTGTTGTTGTTAAGATAATCAAGTTCGAGAATGAATCAGTGCTATTTTGAAAGTTAAACACCAATGGGTAAAAGTTCCTTTTTCATCCAGAATAGTAGAATTTAACACCTACTACTATTCAATTCATTATATTTCAACATAATATAAATCCAAACAAAGAAAAACTATGTTAATTACTTCATTTGATACTCAACTTGCAGAACAACTTCTTAGCTATTCAGTTAGTCTTAAAGCTGGACAAAATATTCAAATTCAGCTCATCGGAATAAATGGGATCAGTTTGGTTAGAGCATTGGCGGCCAAAGCTCGTGAAATGGGCGCAAATCCATTTATTAATATTATTGATATAGAGACTCAGAAGATTTTACTTGAACAAGGAAATGAAAACTATTGGAACGAAGTTGCTACAATTGAAGGACTTCCAGTCATGGAAAAAATGCACGCTTATATTGGAATTCGTGCATCAGAAAATATCTATGAAACTTCGGCTGTAAACAAAGAAGCCAATAAAGCTTATGCTGAAAAATTCTTACATCCTGTTCACATGGAACGCAGAGTTAAACACACTAATTGGTGTATTTTGCGCTACCCATCTCCTGCTTTTGCCATGAATGCAAAAATGACTACTGCAAACTTCACCGAATATTTCTACAAAGCATGCTTACTTGATTATTCCAAATTAGCCGAAGCAATGAATCCTTTAGAAGAATTATTACGCAAAACAGACAAAATTGAACTCAATGGAAATGGAACAAACATCAGTTTATCTGTTAAAGGTCAAAATTGGGTTCCCTGTGTTGGAACTCACAACATTCCTGATGGTGAAATTTTTTCTTCTCCAATTATTGATTCAGTAAATGGAACTATTACTTATGCTCCAAGTGTTTACCAAGGGAAACCTTTCGAATTCGTAACCTTACATGTTAAAGACGGAGTCGTTCAATCCTACGAGTCTTCGAATAATGCTGCTTTAGAAGAAATTCTGAATACTGATGAAGGTGCAAGAAGATTCGGAGAATTCAGTTTTGGAACCAATCCGATGATTGCTCAACCCATGTACGATATTTTGTTTGATGAAAAAATTTACGGTTCAAATCACTTAACTCTTGGTCAAGATTATGATGAAGCATCAAATGGAAATAAAAGCTCCATTCACTGGGATTTAGTTTGTATTGGTGCAGATGTCTATTTTGATGGTGTTTTAGTTAGAAAAGGACGATTATGGCTTCCTGAATCTTTAAAATCATTGAATCCTTAAAATTCTATGCTAAAATTTTTATTAACACTGATTATATTTTTTTCTTTATTGATTCTTTTGATTTATTTCCTAGCCAATCCTTCTGGTGGACTTGAATCATATATTTCGACTTTAGAAAATGGAATGGAGCGTAAAGTATCAAAAGGTGATACCATTTCTGTGCTTACCTTTAACATGGCTTACGGTTATGGTATTGGTTCTGATGGAGTTGGTTATGAACCTAAGCCCAATGACTTAATTTATGAGCGATTAAAAAATATTGCTTTATTAATTAATGATTCTAACGCTGATCTAGTTCTTCTCCAAGAAGTTGATTTTGATGCCAACCGAAGTGGAAACAAAAATCAAGTTGATTTTTTGATGAATCTACTTGATTTAAAGTATGCTGCAAGTGCAATTTCTTGGGATGCACGCTATGTACCTTTCCCTTATTTACCCTTAAGTTCTCATTTTGGTAAAGTAAAATCAGGCGGTGCAATTTTATCTCGTTTTCCTATTATCAATCAAAAAACTGAATTTTTGCCTAAACCTATTTCAAACCCTTGGTATTACAATTGGTTTTATCTACACAGATACATCCAAAAAGCTACTATTGATTTGGGGTTTACTACATTTTCAATATTTAATATGCATTTAGAAGCATTTGATGTGATTAACAAAAAAAAGCAAGCCCATCAATTAAAAAAAATGGTTGCTTCTACATCTGATTTATGGTTATTTGGTGGTGATTTAAACTCTTTACCGCCTTATGCAAGTAAAGTTGCTCATTTCGATGATGAATATGGCGATGATTATACAGCGGATAGCACTCAAACTATTATTCGCTCTATTTCAGGTTTTAAAGAACCAATTCAACCAAACACGTCTGAATCGGATTATTTTACTTTTCCACCTCTTAAACCCAATCGACAACTAGATTATTTATTTGTTCGAGATTCGATTAAAATCTTACGTTATGAAGTTTTGAATACGGGAGATTTATCCGATCACCGACCAATTTTTCTTCAAATTGTTATATAAAAAAACCACTCGTTTTTCGACAAGTGGTTGGGTACATGGGTGTGTTAATCTATTTTTACGGTTAACTCTATTTATAGTATATAAAGTTTCTAGATTTTATTGTGTTCTGAAATGTAATTAACAAAACATATCAATCAAATCTAAAAAAATATTGCATTATACTATAAGCATTTCATATTTTTGTATGATTAACAACTAGTCTTTTGGCTTAACGAAAGCCCAGTTTCAATCAACGAAGCGGACATATCAATTGATTGATAATTATCAGATTTCAATGGAAATAATTAAATCGCTTTTTTTACATTAATTCTTAATGTGAGTTAAATTTTGTTTAAACTTTAAGACTCAACTCAGCATCATTTAAAAGTTGCATGAATTCATACTGCACATCAACACTTTTATTTTTTGCATACCATGTATGGAGCTCTTTATAAAAAACATCTCTCGACATAGTTGGATTTGCTTTAAAATTGGCTAAAATCTCCATTGCGGCTTTAGGTTTTGGTCCCCAAACACCCACTTCTTCTAAGGTGACTTTCCTAAGAAGTACAATAATTGGTATTGACATTGCGCCATTTGTTAAATAGCTATTCATTATATCTAAATTCTCATCACGAAAAATAACTTTTAATGCTAACTTATCTGATAAATCACAGATTTTTGCAATTGCAGGTAGGTTTTGAGCACCATCTCCACACCAAGCTTCGGTAATAACTAAAGCAATATAAGATTCGGTTAGAGATTCAATTTTTTCTCTAATTTCTGGTAAAATGCTTAAGGTTTTTGCAATCCGATGCATTCTAACCCAATTTAATTCTGTGTATTTAAGTAAAGTTTCAGATTGATTTGAGCCTGTAGTTCTATGTTCAGCTACTAATTGCTCACTTAGAGCATAAAATTCGTTCCAACTAAGTGCGGAATCGAGCAGTTTTTGAGTAATCATAATGGTTGATAAATGTAAATTCTAATTAATCAAAGATACAAAAGGCTTTATTTAAAAGATGTTTCATTTTCGCTATAAGATTGATAGAGATTTAATTAAAAATCACATGGTAAAATATCATTCTAAAAGCCATTTATTCAATTAAATGATGTGTATTTACTAATTGTCCTAGTATAATGATGTGTGCGAATGAACTAATTCCATTTTTAAATCTTATGAGCGTACTCCGAAAAGTAGTTTTTAGCAAGATATTCGTCGAATTCGTAGTATTTGGAAAGGTATAAACCTAAAGAATTGACTTTTTGGAGTGGACTCAATCTTATAGAATTATAAAAAATTTATCGATGTTATGTAAATCAGAAATCGTTTTTAAAACAAAACAAGATCATTCAACATAGAACTCAAACATTTTTTGTAAATCGACTATTAGTAAATGACCATTATTTTTAGCGTACGCTCAAAATTTGGAGTAACACTACAATTTCTCATTGATTTTTGCTTATTTCTTATTTCTTATTTCTTATTTCTTATTTCTTATTTTTAATTGAAGATTTCTCCACTCCGATTCGATCTAATTTCTTCCCTCATCTCCGGTCGAGATGAATTTTTTATTCAAAATTTCTCATTTCTCCTTGCTATAGTTTCTTAAGTAATCCAATAACCTAGATATTTGAGCAAAATTACACAAAGACTTAGTATGACAAAAGAAAAAGACATCACATATTTTAGTCTCATAACACCTTCATACTCATCCATACTACCTTTTAATTTTTTTAGACGTGTTGACACAATTATAATGGGAATGACTGAAAAAATAGTAAACAAAACGGGCAAATAAAGATTTATCTGAAATAAGCCAATGTCAACTAAACTAATTCCAATACCGCTAAAACTACTATATAAGCTCTGTATCCCCTTTATACCATAACGAACTGCAAATGTATAATCTCCTCTCAGCCTATCTTCATCAATTTGAAATATTTGGGAAACAGGATACATTGCCGTTAACATAAATGCCACACCAATTGAAGTTGTGAAATGCCACCATTGTAAAAAATCACCAAGTGCTAAAACGCCCATTAAAAATGAATTTGTTCCCGTACTTAACCCAATTGTGAGCAAACTCAGCCAAGGATGACCTTTCCAACGGCCAATTGGTGATGAATAAACCCAAAAGAGTGCCAAACTAAAAAGATACAAACCATTAAAGAGCATTGATTTATCATAGTTTATAACTAAACCTAAAAACATGATCACTAGTGAAACATATCTTGTCCATTCCGCTAATTTCGGAGGTGATTTTAATCCACCAATTGGCCCTTCATCTTTATCCCAATAGGAATTAAAAGCTGTTGCTCCTCCAAAAAGTAAGGTATGAATCACGATGAATTGAAACCAAAACTCAGTCCAATTTAAATTTTCAGCAAAAACAGCAGAGATTAAATAAGGCGCTGATAGCACTCCAAACATGTAAGGCAATCGAAGATGAATTAAAAAACTTTTCATTGTAAAAGATACTTTAAATTGGCGTTTTTAAAATACGTTTTGATCTATTTGATTATGAATTCAATCGAGTTGATTTGTTTCGCATTTTTAAGCTTGTTATTTTTCTGAATGATTGATACATCAACTCTACTTTACTCGGAATTCAAGATAAAACAACTGCAACATTCTTTCGTTGTAAACCAACTTTTATCGGAGTACTTAGGGAAAAGAGAAACAGGCGAAAAACACCCTATTTATGATTTTCTTTTTGAATATTACTTTTTTAGTCCATCACAACTAGAAAAGTTTTCGCCCGGAATAGCTGTTTCCATTATCAATGATTGTGAGAATTACGAAGATTTTACCTTACCGAATAAAAACTTTTATTCTTTTAGTGATGAAAAAAATGCATGGATCATGCAAACTCAATCGCTGAGCCAAAAGCGAAAAGATTCGTTAACTTGGGTAATAACATTATTGGAACACACGCAACAAAATGAACCTCAATTTGCTTGTTTAGGTTTACACGAATGGGCCATGTTATATAAAAATGAAACAAATGTTAGGCACAGTCTTGCGTTGCGTGTTTCAGCGAGAGAATTACAACACCTTGTTGAATCAAAACCACTAAAATGTACCCACTTTGACGCATTTCGTTTTTTTACAAAAGAAGCGAATCCCTTAAATAAAACACGTTTAACAAAGGATTCGCGAGTCAAGTCGGAACAAAGCGCATGCGTTCATGCAAACATGGACATTTACAAATGGTCTCATAAATTTTATCCATGGATTTCATCAGAATTGATTCTTGAATCCTTTTATTTAGCAATTGAAGCTAGAACAATTGATATGCAGGCAAGTCCTTATGATGTTTCATTAATCGGGTTAAATCCTATTAGAATCGAAACAAAAGAAGGTGCCGAAGAATATGTTCGTTACCAAAAACAATTGTGTATTAAGGGTAATTCAATTAGATTGAAATTAATTCATGAACTTGAACAACTAAAGAATTGCTCATAAATAATTTAAATAAATAGTTTTAATTACGCTTAATTAGAATCCTTTTTCTTTGTATTTCTGTCTTTAGCACGCTGAATTGTTTTCTCTTTATATTCTAAATCAGTGTGATAACGACGTTTATTCTCGGCTTTCACTTTCTCTTTAAATTCGGAGTCAGAGCGATATTTATCATTTAACCTCTTTAATATCTGATCTTTGTTTTTTTCATAGTAAGAACTCATAAATATTGAATTTATTAATTATTAAACCTACACTTTATTGTTTATTACAGTACCGAATACTACTAATTTAGAATTAAAATAGTCTTTATTCTTAAATCAGTCAATAGCTATTTTGGAAGACTAATTTTTCCTAAGTTGAGTTTTTTTCCTATACCAGAATTCCTTGGGCTAGTTAATGATTGCCCTGCAAGAGTTTGATATGCCAACCAACTAAACAAAACGGCTTCTTTTGAATCTGAAGAAAATCCTAATTCATCAAATAATTTCACTATATTCCCCTTAGCAAAGCTTTTTATTAATTCGATTAAGCTTGAATTATGCGCTCCTCCACCACTTAAATAGAGCGTATAGTTTTGTTTTCGAGAAACTCGCTCACAAGCTAGTACTAAACTTTGAGCAGTTAAAACAGTTAGAGTTTTTATTCGATCTAAGTGAGATAATTCTTTTGTATATCGGATTAACCAATCCGAATTAAAATATTCTGAACCCGTTGATTTCGGGAATTTTTTTTGAAAGAAATCATCTAACATCATGTTTTCTAAAACCTCTATATTTAATCTTCCTTGCGTTGCAAACTTGCCATTATCATCATAAAATAAATCAGGGTTCATTTGATTCACAGATAGGTCTATGAGTTTATTTCCCGGTCCTGTATCAGTAGTTATCACTTGGTTTATACTTGAATTTGCTGGAAGCCATGTTAAGTTTGCCATTCCGCCAATATTTGCAAGAATTCTATTTTCAATGGAATCTGTAAATAACGTATAATCGCCATATACAACTAATGGAGCGCCTTCTCCACCTGCAGCAATATGCTTTTGTCTAAAATCAGAAACTGTCAATATTCCTGTTTTTGTTGCAATATGATCGGCATCAACAAGTTGAAGTGTGGCTGCTTTTTTATCTGGTGATAATTCTGAGGGAATGTGATAAATCGTGTGTCCATGTGAACCTATAAAATCAACTTCCTCATTTACTAATCCAGCATTATTAATTACTTGATTTACTGAATCAGCGAAAAATTCCGCAGCTTTACGATTAAAAAAGGTAAGTTCACTTAATTTTACAGTTTCTACAGAAGTGATTTTTCTAAGGAGCTGATTTAAGTATTCAGGCCATTTTATTGTTTCAAAATGGATGAGTTTGGGTCTGAAGTGATCCACTTTACTAAATGAACATAAAGCGATATCGAGTCCATCTAATGAAGTTCCCGACATTAATCCAGCACCGATAAAATTTTCCTTTTGTGAATTTAAAAATACCATTTGGTTTGTTAAGACTTAAATATTAATACCTGTTTGTGCTTAAAATGCTAAATTTTATGATACGATAATTTTGAAATTCAAATCATTTGATTTATTGATTCTAAATAATTCAGATTAGAGCCAACTCTCAAAAATTGTATTGTCGGTTTATGACCGTTATTAAGCGTGAGATAGCCCATAATTTGCAGAATTTCATTTTTTAGAGTAAAGTTAGATTTATCTTTTAAAATCTATCTACTAGGCGATATAAATTCAATAAAATTCAATTACAATTTCACCCTTATATAATTTATAATGCTTTTTTTGATGTATAATTAAAGCTCAAATTCGGACTTCGTTTCTATAAAAAAGGCTGTGATTTTTGCAAAAAAAACGGTAATCCTGTGCCAGAACATGATTCGAAGAACCAAGAAGTACTATCTTGGTCAAAATCTTTTTAAGCCAAAAGCAGTTCTTTTGTATAGGTTATGTTCTAAGGCTGAGATGCTGGGTCGGAACCCAGCATGACCAAATGACGTATGTGACATAAGAACTACATTTTGCGCATAGATTATTGTTTTCATTAATTATGCTACATAAAATCGTTAACAAAATCATTCACTTTGCAAAATGTCAAAGTCCGAATTTGAGATTAAAGTAAAAATTTATTTTAAACGTGTTAAATAAGCACTCAAGGCGCAACTCCCGACATAAGTATAGCACAAATATAAGCACCATACGTACCTAAAGCATAGCCCAAAACGGCTAATAAAACTCCAACAGGTGCTAAAGCAGGATTAAAAGCAGAGGCAACAATGGGCGCTGATGCAGCTCCACCAACATTTGCCTGACTCCCAACAGCAAGAAAAAACAAAGGAGCTTTTATCCATTTTGCAACTAGTATCAATAAACCTGCATGAAATGCCATCCACGTTAGACCAACAAGAAATAAACCTGGATTGTCAAAAATGGCCAAAATATTCATTTTCATTCCAATTGATGCTACTAAAACATATAAAAGTAAACTTGCTAACCGAGATGCACCAACACCTTCTAATTCACGTACTTTGGTGAATGATAATCCAAGTCCGATTGAAGTTGCCAATACAACAATCCAGAAAAAACGAGAAGTCAAACTAAACTGATCTAAGTTTATTCCTGTAGCATTCGACAAATCTTTTATTCCAGGAACGATTAAGTCTGCTGCAAAATGAGAAAATCCAGTGACAACAAATCCGACTGCTAAAACGGTTACGGTATCTGATAAACTAGGAATTTTCATAATTCCATCTCTAAATTTTTCGATGGAAGTTTTAACATCTTCAATCGCAGAGGTATCGGCTTTTAACCAAGTATCAAATTTCTCTGACCTTGAAGCTGAAAACAATAAAAAACCCATCCAAATATTGGCAACAATTACATCAACGGTAATCATTGCTGAAAAAACATTGTCTCCAACTTCCCAAACTTCTTTCATTGCGGTTTGATTCGCGCCACCACCAATCCATGATCCCGCAATGGTTGATAAACCTCTCCAAACAGCATCCGAACCTTGCCCGCCAACAACATCTGGTGCAAGAAATGAAAAAAGTAATACAGCAAGTGGCCCTCCAAGAATAATTCCGATAGTTCCTGTCAGAAACATAATTACCGCTTTTGGCCCTAATTGAATTATTTTTTTGATATTTATACTTAACGTAAATAAAA
>CAZNTR010000158.1:0-9181 GCA_964575925.1 uncultured Chitinophagales bacterium | reverse complement strand
TTGCTTCCGCCGATGAAAATGGCAAAGTAAACATCCTTGGTGTGGGTAAAGCACCAAGTGACGGATTAAACCGTGGCGTTGTGGTAAATATCGAGAAAACGGTAAATGCCATAAGAAAAGCAGTTGAACAAGCTGAGTTAGCTTCAGGTATCAAAGTTCATGCCGTAAATGTTGGAATCGCTGGAGATCACATTCGGAGCATGAGAAGTAAAGGTGTAATCACCATAAATAATAAAGATCAGGAAATAACACCACATGATGTAGAGCGTCTGTTAGAAGATTGCCAACGGATAATGCTTCCTACGGATCAGTCAATTATTCATGTAATTCCACAAGAATTTATTGTGGATGGTCAAGATGGAATTACAGATCCTGTTGGAATGAGTGGAATGAGAATGGAAGCCGAGGTTCATGTAATCACAGGTCTAGTTTCAGCTGCTAAAAACATCTATCGTTGCGTAGAACGCGCAGGGTATCAAGTTGCTGATGTAATTCTTGAACCACTTGGATCATCTTATGCAGTATTAGAAGATGAAGAAAAAGAAGCAGGTGTAGTTTTAGTTGATATTGGTGGTGGTACAACCGATATCGCAATTTTTCAAGATAATGTAATCCGTCATATTTCAGTTGTTGCCATTGCAGGAAGTAAAGTAACGGATGATATTCGAATTGGCTTAAGTGTTCTTGAAGAACAAGCCATAAAATTAAAACATGAGCATGGATTAGCTTATGTAAATCTTGTTGAAGAGGAAGAAATTATCCCTGTTCCAGGAATTGCAGGTCGCCCTCCGAAAGAAATCAAAAAGAGCATACTGGCGCAAATTATCCAAGCTCGAATGGAAGAGATATTAGAAATTGTTGCAATTGAAATACAACGTAGCGGATATTCAAGTGAATTAAGCGCAGGGGTCGTTTTCACCGGTGGCGGTTCCTTATTAAGCGGAATTTGTCCTTTAGCCAATGATGTTTTAAGCATGGATGCTAAAGTTGGAATTCCAAGAGGTTTAACTGGAGGATTAGTAAGTGAAGTTAATAATCCAATATTCGCAACAGGTGTAGGCTTAGTTCTTCATGCTCTTAAATCACAATCTGGTTCAACAGCACTCGGAAGTGCTGGTTTTGAAAAAGATAATACAACAGGAATTAGTTCATCCCCGACACCAGTTGAAACTGTCATTAAAAAAGTAACCGACAGAATGAAAGATTGGTTCAGTGAATTTTAATGAATCTACAAATCTACAAAAAATCACAATCTACATAGCAATTCGTACATACAAACAAGGACACAATTATGCCAAGCAATAGAACATCTCGTTTTAACTTTGACGATCAAAGTTCACAAAACGCAAAAATTAAGGTAATCGGCGTCGGCGGCGGCGGCGGAAATGCAATCAACAATATGATTGTAAAAGGTTTAAACAATGTGGAATACATTGCTTTAAATACAGATGCACAAGCTTTAAAGCTAAATAGTGCAGATATTTGCATACAAGTAGGAAAATCTCTTACTTCAGGTTTGGGTGCAGGTGCACGCCCTGAAATTGGTCGTGAAGCAGTTGAAGAAAACCGCCATGAAATTGAGGAAGCTATTAATGGAGCTGACATGGTCTTTATTACTGCTGGAATGGGTGGTGGAACAGGAACGGGTGGAGCACCAATAGTTGCAGGAATTGCAAAAAGAAAAGGAATTTTAACCGTTGGTGTTGTAACAACTCCTTTTATTTGTGAAGGTAAAGTACGCTCAAAATTTGCAATGGAAGGAATTCTTGAATTAAAGAAAAATTGTGATACTGTAATTGTAATTCCCAATGAGCGCTTAATGGATGTTTCCAATGAAGACACTACTTTAGTTCAAGCATTTGAAATGGCAAACGAAGTGCTTTATGGTGCAACAAGAGGTATTTCAGATTTAATTTTAATGCCCGGTGTTATTAATCTTGACTTTGCAGATGTTAAAACAACTATGCTTGATGGTGGTGCTGCAATTATGGGTTCTGCTATTGCTTCAGGTCCTGATCGTGCAGAAATTGCAGCGAGAGCAGCAATTAGTTCTCCATTATTAGACGGAGTAAGTATTAGAGGTGCAAGAAACGTACTTGTTAATATTTCTGGTTCTGAAGGTCTTGGATTACGCGAGATTAATTTGGCAACTAGTGTTATTAATCTCGAAGCTGGCGAAGATGCTGAAATCATTATGGGTACAGTTCTCGACAATGACTACGGTGACGAATTGCGCGTAACGGTTATAGCGACAGGTTTTGAAGTAACTTCATCTCATCAAGGCACAAAAGTTACCTCATCTCGCAAAAACATGGATGCAAGTCCATCAAAACCAATGTCATCGGCACCAAAAGTTTCAATACCAACTGTTGATAGTATTGGCACTAGAGTTCCATCACGTAGAAGTAATGAATTTTATAGAGGTGAAAATAACCTTAAAAAAATGGATGTTCCTTCTTTTATTCGTAAAGCGCCAACAACTCCTTTACATGAAGAAACAGAACAAGAGTCACAACCTTTTGGTTTAAATCGTTCAAGACAAGTTAGTGGAATGCCAAGAAACACCTTGTTAAATGGTCATTCTGAACGAATTGACAAAAGTGATAGTGAACAACCTGCATTCTTGCGTAGAATGATGGACTAAAATTTTATTGCATACTCACAGATGTAGATTGCTAGAAAGGGAGTTATCTGGAAGGAAGCTCCCTTTATTTCTAATTTTGTTTGTTATGCAATAAAATAGTTTTTGTTTGCTTGAGTGCGCAACATTAAAAACTGAAATAAATCGGGTTACTCTATACAGAATTAATCAAAATTGCATGATTCTTTCAACGTAAATGAATACGAAAGAATCTTAAAATGAAAATATAAAAAGGGTTTATTAGCTAAAAAAGCGCTTTTAACCACCTTAGCTTGTTTCCTTTTAGTTGAATATTGGCTAATCTTGAGTCAATTCTAAAAAGATTTATAGTGAGGAAGTACTAATGAATAAAAGAGCGTTATTTAAACCGGAAAGCCTAATGATGTCGTATGGCTACAAACCGGAATTATCGGAAGGCTCCATAAAATTACCGATATTTCAAACATCCACTTTTGTGTTTAAAAGTGCAGAAGAAGGAAAAGCCTTTTTTGAAGTTGCTTATGGACTTCGTGAAAAAGGAGAAACCGAAGAACTAGGTTTAATTTACAGCCGTTTAAATAATCCCGATTTAGAAATTTTGGAAAACAGATTAACTCTTTGGGATGATGCAGGAGATTGCGCTGTTTTTGAGAGTGGTATGGCAGCGATTTCCACCGTTTTTTTAGAGTTTTTAAATCCCAGTGATTTACTTTTGTATAGTACTCCTCTTTATGGTGGAACGGATCATTTCATTCATTATTTTTTGAAAAAAATTGGTGTTCACACCTTGTCTTTCAAACCTGGAGAAGAACGTAATGATATTCTAAAGCGCTTAAATGATAGCGGTTTAGCAGATAAACTCGCATTGATTTACACAGAAACCCCTGCAAATCCAACAAATGCTTTGGTAGATATTGAAGCACTTAAAAGATTAGCAGATACATTAAGCACATCGGAAAAACAAATTCTAGTTGCTGTTGATAATACTTACATGGGGCCATTATGGCAACATCCTCTAAAGCATGGCGCTGATTTCTCCATATATTCGGCTACAAAATATATTGGTGGGCACAGTGATGTAATAGCCGGTGCAGTTTGTGGCTCTAAAGAAGTGATGACACGTGTTAAAACATTAAGAACATTTCTTGGAAATATGGCATCTCCACATACAGGATGGTTATTACTTAGAAGTTTAGAAACCTTGAAAATTAGAATGGAGCAACAGGCAAAAAACGCTGAAGAAGTTGCAAACTTCTTAGTGAATCATCCAAAAGTTAAAAAAGTAAATTATCTGGGCTTGATTAAAGAAGGAAGTGAAGATTGGGACACGTATAAAAGACAATATTCATCACCGGGTGCCATGTTATCGTTTGAAATAAAAGGTAGTGAAAAAGAAGCGTTTAAGTTTATTAATGCACTGAAATTAATAAAGTTAGCGGTTAGTCTTGGAGGCACAGAATCTTTAGTTCAGCATCCCGATACAATGACTCATGCTGGAGTTGATGTAAAAGAAAAACTTGATGTTGGAATTACATCCAATTTAGTACGCTTATCTGTAGGAATCGAAAATGAAAGAGATTTGATTTGGGATGTTAGTCAAGCGCTAGATTTAGTCTAATTTTTTTGTTAGGAATGCTTTCCAAACCTGAGATTTATTAGTGCGTTGGAAAGCATTTTTAAGAGACATCTAAAATATGAGAAATGTGAGAAAATTTTAAAAACAGTGATTTAATAAAAATTTGTTGAATCAAAGTTGAACGAACTCGGTTAGTCTATTTAAGCAGAATAATAAGAAAATATACTTGTTTTGAAAGGTTTAATTAGGAATGAATTCACTTTTAAAGTGACTTAGAGTGAGTTTTCTTCTGTAATAGAAGGAATATTGTTAAGATATATAGCAATCAACGTTCGGACTTCGTTTCTAAACAAACTTCACTAGTTTTTGCTAAAAAGGGGCATCCCGTGCCCGATAAGATTCGAGTATCCACAAAGGACCAACTCGGTCAAAATTCTTTTTACGCCATAAGCACTTCATTTGTATGGGTTAAGTTCAAAGGCTGAGATGTGGACTCGGAGCCCAAATTGATGAAATAACGAATATGAAAAAATAAGAGCAATAGGTTGCCATTGGGTTATTGGTTTTTTTGTAAAAATTAGGCCTTAAGTGTTCTCCAAAATTAGTTTTTAGCAATGAGTGTACTCCGAAAAGTAGTTTTTAGCAAACTATTCGTCGAATTCGTAGAATTTGGAAGGGTGAAAACCGAAAGAATTGACTTTTTGGAGTGGACACAGATATTCAAATTTGAAATTGATCGAATGGTTGATGAAAAAATAATTAATTTTACTGCATCTTTAAACAGTATTCGAAGTTTAGAAGTTTATTAATTTTTCATTTTTTTAAAAACTGATGATAGCTAAAACATATAATATAAATGGCAATAGAATGTTATTCCTTTCCATTGGGTTCCTAATTCTAACTATAGCTTCTTGTGAAACATGGGAAAACCGTGATAGCATAAATGCAGCGGTTTGGGCAGATGATGGTACTAAATTAGCCTATATTTTATCGGAATATGAAGGAAAAGATGTGTATCCAGCAGGCTCAGACATCAGAAATCAAAAATTTAAAGTCATACATAGAACCGAAAGTTCGCCTGAAATTTCTGATATAACCCCATTCATTTCAGGAAATGCAATTATGCTTTTCTATATGAAAACGATGAATTATATACTTGTAGGTTTAGAAGAGGGAGATTTTTATATGTATTCTTTAGATGGAACCTTAATTAAAAATTTTAATTTAAGATTTGATTCTGCATGTAGAGATAGAATTGGAGATTTTCAACGTAGATTGGTTGTTCCTTCACCAAATGGTAGATTCCTCCTTCGTTTAGAAACCGCATCAAATTGTACTGTTGAAGCTAGTTTCTTTCATTTTGAAAATAATTCCTTAGATTCATTAAGAACGATAACACTTCCTTTCATAGATTATTCTACTTTTTCATGGGTAAATAATTCAACCATAATAATAGATGCATGTACTGAATTTTGTGGAGACGAGAACTATCTTTTACAAATTACTGGGAATCCAGAAAAGTTAAGTTCGGAAAGAAATTATTCCGCATGTTTATATGTTCAAACAAGTAGTTCTTTTATTCGAAGTGATGGAAAGGTAATTGATATAAGTAACAACAAAATCGCATTTGGACAAGTTGGTGAAGGTTCTTTTTTAGATATGAATGTAAATCGTGAATGGTATAATGTGGGCTGTTCCTTGTTTTTAGATGAAAATTAGAACCTATTTCTTAATTGTTAATGTACAGTATTTAGTTCATGGTTAATATAGTTTGGTTCCGAAATGATCTGCGAATTCATGATAATCCTTCTTTACTTGCGGCTGAAACACAAAACCTCCCCATTTTATGCATCTTTTTTTTACCTGAAATTATTGAGAATTTTTATGATCTAAATTTTCCCTCAATAGGCTCATTTCGAAAACGTTTTTTACTTCAATCCTTAGTTGACCTAAATGAAAATCTGCAAAAAAAAGGCGCAAGATTACATGTTCTGAAGGCAAATCCAACAAGTGTTTTTGAAAAGTTGTGTAGAACACATTTGGTGAACAAGATTTATTTTCAGGCAGAAATAGCTTGGAACGAACGCAAAGAAGAACAAGTAATTACTCAGATTTGTAAGAATTACGGCGTAAAAGTTAGACGTCATTTTAACTCAGTTCTTTACAATACAAATTCACTACCCTTCGAATTAAAACAAACACCTGATATATTTACGCAGTTCAGAAAACAAGTTGAAACGCATTGTACTATTCAAGAAGATTTGCCTGAACCAACTCATCTAAATGGTTATAATTTTGAAAATGAAGAGAAGAATGAAGAAAGTAAATCCTTAAAAATATGGTTATATAGCGAAGAAAATTGTCTTTCAATAGAAGCTTTAAAAGCTGAACTTCAAGAAATGAATGATAGTGACGAGCGAACTGCATTCCCATTTATTGGTGGCGAAAATTTTGGGAAACAACGAATTGATAACTATTTATTTGAAACTGATTCATTATCAACCTATAAAGAAACGCGAAATGGTTTTGTAGGATTAAATTATTCATCAAAGTTATCTTCATATTTAGCAATAGGTTGTGTAAGTCCAAGATATCTAGTAAAAGAAGTGAAACGTTATGAAAATGAGCGATTCAAAAATGATTCAACCTATTGGCTTGTTGTAGAATTACTTTGGCGAGAATATTGGCGATACATTTTCTTTAAGCATGAATGGGCTTATTTTGGACAAAATGGAATAAGTCAAACCAAGAAAATCTGGAAAAAAGATAAAGCACTTTTTGAAAAATGGAGATTAGGAAAAACAGGATTCCCACTTATTGATGCTAACATGAGAGAATTGCTAGAAACGGGTTGGATGTCGAATAGAGGAAGACAAATCGTGGCAAGTTTCTTAGCAAAAAACGTAGAAATCGATTGGCGTTGGGGCGCAACGTGGTTCGAATCTCAATTGATTGATTACGATGTGTATTCGAATTGGGGAAATTGGGCTTATGTTTCAGGTGTTGGAAATGATGGAAGAGATCGATATTTCAATCTTGTAATTCAAGCAAAAAAGTACGACATTAAAGGTGAGTTTATGAAGTTATGGTGTCCAGAACTGGCTAAAATAAGTGGGGAAACGTTGGGAGTTTTGCATCAACTATCAGATCAAGAACGTTTGATGTTTGGTTTGGAAGAAGTGGATTATCCTCGGCCGATGATTGAATTTGGTTGAGGATTATTATGGGTCTTTTTTTTTAATCAGTCTTTCAAATAGCTTGACCAAATGTTAATAAATTATTATCAGGATCTAGCAATGCAAACTCTTTTTGTCCCCAAGGTTTAATTTGTAATTGACCGTTAGGGTGAATGCTAACTTTATTATTCACTAAAAGAGAATAAAATCCATCAATATCATTCGTTCTGATATAAATTTGTCCATAATTTTCTTTAGGATCTAAGTTTTTAAATTCAAAAAAATGAATTTCGTTGGAGTCTTTTCCAATAATTAGATAATCTCCGTAGTCATTTATTTCCTTAAAACTCAATTGATTTAGATAAAAATCTTTGGTTTTAGCTTTGTCTCGCATCGGTAGTTTTGGAATGATATTCGTTAACATACTTAGTTTAGTTTTCAGTTAATTGCATTAATAAAGGTTCTTTTTCTTTCAGCCAATTAATTGCAAACCATACAATATATAGTGTGGTTGCAATTTCAATAATGGCGAAAAACATATAATAGGATGTTGTTGTGCCAATGAAAAGAGTGGCAATCATAACTAAGGTTTTTATACTTCCTGCGGTAATATTAAACCAACAATTTAGATTCTTCTTTAAAACTCTTGAAAGTAAAACCATAGCAATTGGAATTTCCATTAAGAAAGATGCATAAAGCAAAAACTGTTCATTAATTTCAATTCCATCAATTGAACCTGTTAAATATTGCTTTAGAAGTGATGAATCCATTAAACCGATTAAATCACAATACAAGTAATTTAAGGTTACAAAAATCCAAATTGTGGATAGGAAGGCTTTTTTATTTTCCATCGAAGTGATATAGTTTTGTGATTATTTGTATTCAAGAATCAAAATGCTAAAAGTAAATTCTGATTTCACTTTTATTAAAAAAAAAACTGAATCCAAACCGTGATTGTGTTTCAGAACTTTCTTATCGAATTATTGAGACAATATAAGTGGACTAAACAGTCTTTTCATTGACTTCGGTTAAGAATATTCGCAAAAAGGGATTTAACTATGAACATGAAGATGATGAATCTACATTTTTAAAAGCGAGAC
The DNA here is from genome assembly GCA_964575925.1 of uncultured Chitinophagales bacterium. Lineage (GTDB taxonomy): Bacteria > Bacteroidota > Rhodothermia > Balneolales > M1805 > M1805. The sequence continues at coordinate 709 of CAZNTR010000158.1, read as the reverse complement.
TTTAAAAAGATGTGCTGAATTAGTAAAGACCGTTCACGTTAAAAAAAACTAATCAAAAAAGTGTATTATTCCAGGGTAATCAATTTTGAACTATCGAATCTTATTTTGTCTTATGATTATGAAAAATTTCAAACTTCTAAGTATTTCCATTGTATTACTCTTTTTGTTTTCCGTTCAGACTATTCAAGCACAATCGGTTACGGTATTTTTAACACGCCATGCTGAAAAAGCAAAAAATGATCCTAAAAATCCTGATTTATCAGAATTGGGGAAAAAGAGAGCTGAACAATTTGTACTGTTTTTTGAAAATCAGAAGTTTGATCGCTTTTTATCAACACCATATAAACGAACCAAGCAGACTTTAGAGCCTTTGGCAAAAGCTAATGGTAAGGAAGTTATTGAGTACAGCCCAGCGGCGCCAGATAAATTAATCGAAGAAATTTGCAAACTTGAAAATGAAACGGTTTTTATTTCGGGTCATTCAAATACAATTCCTGATTTAGTTAATCGATTTACTGAAAAAAAAGACGCCAAAATGATTGATGAATCGAGATATGGTGATTTGTGGGTGTTGACTCTTATAAAAGGTGAAGTTGTTTCTGTTATTCAGATGAAAATTTAGAGGTGAAAGGTTTTGGGAGTCTGGAGTTTACTAATTATGAATTACGAATTACGAATTACACTTCTAGCTTCTAACTTCTAGCTTCTA
>CAZNTR010000157.1:6975-9322 GCA_964575925.1 uncultured Chitinophagales bacterium | reverse complement strand
TATTTGAACAAAAATGGCTGAATATGATGCGTGGAAAATTGGGATTTGTAGAACAACTTGATGATGATAAAACGATTGCTCACTGTCTTCTCAAATTAATGGAAAAGCACTCTGCGGATTACACAAATACTTTTTCTTATTTAAGCGGTATAGCTTTACCCAATTCTACTTTATTTGATGATTCAGAATTCAAATCATGGTTTTCACATTGGAAAGTAAGAATTCAAAAACAAGAAGGCGGAGAGGAAAAAGCATTAGAAATCATGAAAAAAAGCAACCCTGTTTATATCCCAAGAAATCATTTAGTTGAAAAAGCTTTAGAATTAGCTTCTAAAGAAGGAGATTTTACTCATTTTCAGAAATTGATTTCTGTGATTACAAGCCCATATTATTATAGGGTTGAGCTTCAAGAATTTCAAAATCCACCAGAAAGTGGCGATCAAAACTATCGCACTTTCTGCGGAACTTGAAAACTAAAAATAATTTAATTACTTGGCCAAAAAGCGGCAGATACGTTAACAGATTTCCCATCAGTTTTGAAATCTTTTGGATCATCTGGTAAAACGAAACCTTTTTTTGAACTGTACACTCTTCGGTATTTTAGTAAACCTTTAGTCGATTTTAAAAGTGATTCATCGTCACTTTTATTTAAAATATTTATAACCCAATTTGAAACTTCTCTTGCTGAATATTCATTTAAAGTGAACACTTTAGAGAACACAACTGCCTTACTCATATCTGTTTCACTCTCTACAGATATTTGACTGAATATGGTTGCTTGATAAGTTCCATCTTCTAGTTTATTCATGTCACTTTTAATGGTATTTACATCTTCAAAATGACCACCAACAGAATCCCTTAATGCACTAGAATCTGGATTTCTTTCAATTTTATAAGCAGATATCTTAAGTTGTGTAGCTAAATCAGTTACACTCTGAATCCGAGCTTTCATTTCTGCTTGATTAGCACTTCTACTGATCACAGATGAATGTGCAATAACATAAGTCTTGCCAAACACAACATTTATTTCATCCCGATTTTTTATCGATTCTAATTCGTTATCATGAGCTATACTATTTTGAAAAAATAGCACAAATAAAAAAAGATGTATGATTTTTAGAGTTTTCATAGACTAAATATGATTTAAATTGTTGACTATCAAAATAATTGATTTGAATTCTTCCTCATATAGCTCAATTGGGTCATTTTATGCAAAAATTTGCGTAAGATTTCAATTTCATGCAACTATAACTCTTAGCAATATAAAGCCCAATTTTAATTTGAATAAGAAACTTAGCACGAATTAGTATTCTCAGTTCTATTTTTTGTGTCAATTCTGATTAATATTTAGCTTCTTGAATTTAAAATCATTTCTCTATTTTGAAGTAGTTACAATTTAATAAAAACTCTTCATGACTTTAATTGACTGGATTGGCTCCATCGGCGTAAGCCTATTATTAATTGCTTATTTATTAAATATCAAGGATATAATTGAACATAATTCATTGAGTTATATTCTGCTTAACATTTTTGGGGCATTTCTAGCCTGCATTGCATCTATTCTGTTACACTACATTCCCTTTGTTATTTTAGAAGCGTGTTGGATTCTTGTTTCTATCGCCAAACTAGTTAAACTTAAAAAACGAGAAATTCCTCTTGATTTGTAAAATCTATCACAAAAAGACTCCGAATCTAGTTATTCGTTAACAAAAAACAGTTTATAATTTTGCATTTTCTTACTTATAAACAAGTATTCTTTATTAAAGATTGAATTAAATCTAATGACAAACGTATTTATTGAATCCTACACAACAAGTCGATTTAGCCGGATGTCACTTAATCAAATAGAATAAAATCGACGATTATTTTTATTTAGCTACTTTTCAGCGTAAGCTCTTTATTAAATTTTCGATTTCCCTCAGTTATTGAGCAAAAGAGATAAACCATAAACGAGTTTCATTATTGATTGATTTATACTACTTATTCTCTAAATTATTGGAATCGTTAAGCAATAACTTGCGTAACAGCCCTTTTTATCTCAAAAACATTGTTTTTTATCTATCTGATTATAATTCCTGCTTATGAAATCTTCCTTTCGAACAACCTATGGCTCAGCAAGAGTTCTAACTACCAAGAACGTAGAAATCCCAAAAATAAATCCTGATGAAGTATTAATTCATGTAAAAGCATCAACTGTAAACAGAACAGATTGTGCCATTCTCACAGGAGAACCTTTCGTGATGCGGTTTTTTACTGGTTTATTTAAACCTAAATATTTTGCTACTGGAACCGATTTCGCAGGAATTATTGAAAATGTAGGAAATTCAGTAGTAGATTATAAAATTGG
>CAZNTR010000157.1:0-6875 GCA_964575925.1 uncultured Chitinophagales bacterium | reverse complement strand
TTCCATTAATCGATAGAATGTATCGCTTAGAATATATCTCTGAAGCCTTTGAATACACACTTAGTGGCAAAAAAAATGGGAATGTGATTCTAAAAATGGATTAATTTTTTCAACAATTCCACAATATTAGAATTCCATGTTAATTTCATTTCAATAATTTTGATTCGAGAGTCTTTATACCACTTTTGTAACTTTAATTGTGGACTACTTCCTTAATAATTCATATTTTCTTCATTAAGGATTGATAGTTTACTTAAACTATTAAACTGATTATTACTAAATCGTATTCAAGTTTAGTTCTATTTTGAGTTTATAACATGTTCATGAGATTAGTATGTATATGGAATTAGATGTAGTTTTTTTATCGCGCCTTCAATTCGCTTTCACCATAATGTTTCATTACCTATTTCCTCCTCTTTCCATTGGTTTAGGAGCAATTATGGTTATAATGGAAGGCTTATTTTTAAAGACTAAAAATCCAGTTTATGAGCAAATGACTCGCTTCTGGACGAAAGTATTTGCTGTTAATTTTGCGATGGGTGTTGCAACCGGAATCGTTATGGAATTCGAGTTTGGAACTAATTGGGCAACCTATTCTCGCTTTGTCGGTGATGTATTTGGATCAGCGCTAGCTTCTGAAGGTATATTCGCATTTTTCCTTGAATCTGGCTTTTTAGCCATCTTAGTTTTTGGATGGGATCGAGTTTCCCCTAAAATGCACTTTTTCAGTACTTTAATGGTTTCTTTTGGTTCCATTTTCTCATCTGTTTGGATTGTTGTTGCGAATTCCTGGATGCAAACACCAGCTGGTTTTCATGTAGTTGGAGACGGATTAAGCGCTCGTGCAGAAATTGTTGACTTTGGGGCAATGGTTTTAAATCCCTCAAGTGTTGACAGATTAACTCATACTTTAATTGGCGCTTTTATTCTAGGCGCATTTTTTGTAATGAGCATTAATGCCTATTACATTTTGAAAGGAAGACACCTTGATATTGCAAAAAAAGGTTTTAAGATTGCCTTAGTTTTTGCAACTTTTTTCTCCTTAGCCGCTTTAATTTCAGGGCATTCGAATGCAAATATGGTAGCCAAACATCAACCTGCTAAGTTAGCTGCTTTTGAGGGACACTTTGAGACAGGAACGGGCGGAACTGCACTCTATCTATTTGGAATACCAAACGAAGAAACCAAACGAGTCGAATTTGGAATTAAAATCCCTAACATGTTAAGTCTTTTAGTTCATAATGACTTAACAACTCCTGTAACAGGTCTAGATCAAATTAAAGCAGATGAACAACCGCCCATTAAAATTCCATTTTTCACCTATCATTTAATGATTTCATTAGGAATGGCTTTTATTGGGATTACTTTATTATCATGTTTCTTTTGGTGGAAAGGAACTTTATTTGACCAAAAATGGCTTATGAAAACGTATATGTTTGCTGTAATTGGTCCCTATTTAGCTAATCAAGCTGGCTGGATAGCTGTAGAAGTTGGTCGACAGCCATGGATTGTATATGGACTTTTAAGAACTTCTGATGCACATTCAAAAGCAGTTACTGCTAATATGGTTCTGAGTAGCATTATACTTTTTGCACTTATTTATGCTCTATTATTTTTTGTGTGGGTTTATGTCTTAAATGAAAAAATCAAACATGGTCCTGATGATGTTGATGCTCAACATATTCATACTGATGAAGGTCTGTTGCAAGCTGCCACTCAAAGCACAACTGACCTAAAAACAAATAAATAAGATTTTTCATAATCTCCAATTTATCATTCCACATTCATCTTTTATTATTTTCAACATGGATATTCACATTTTTTGGTTCGCAACTCTTGGCATTTTACTTACGGGTTATGCCATTTTAGATGGATTTGATCTTGGAGTTGGCATTGTACATCTCACTGCAAAAACAGATACAGATCGTCGAATCTATATGAATTCAATCGGCCCACTTTGGGATGGAAACGAAGTTTGGTTAGTAACATTTGGTGGTGCACTTTTCGCAGCTTTTCCTGATGTTTACGCCACTGCTTTCTCAGGTTTTTATCTACCGTTTATGCTTTTATTATTCGGTTTGATTTTTAGAGCCGTTTCTTTGGAATTCAGATCGAAACAAGAATCAGTAAAATGGAGAAAATTTTGGGATGTATCCTTTTTCTCGGCTAGTGTTTTAGTTACGTTTTTGTTCGGTGTAGCAGTTGGAAACTCAATAATGGGAATTCCGATCGGTGCTGATAAAGAGTTTTCTGGAACTCTAATCGATTTGTTACAGCCTTATTCTTTGTTAATTGGAGTTTTAGCTATTGCAACTTTTGCTATGCATGGTTCCATTTTTCTGTATTTAAAAACGGAAGGTGAAACTCAAACAAGATTGCAGCCCATTATGTGGAAAACATTTGGTTTCTTTATGGTGATGTATATTTTTGCAACAATTGCCACACTAGTTGGAAATCCATCAGTCATTAATAACTTTAGAGATTATCCAATCGTCTGGATTATTGTTGTCCTAAATGTTTTAGCAGTTGCAAATATCCCAAGAGCTATTTTTAAAGGAAAACCATTTTATGCTTTTATGAGTAGTTGTGCTACAATTGCAGCATTAACCTTTTTGTTTGGCGCAGCTTTGTTTCCAAATATGTTAATTTCATCCATCGATACTGAATTTTCACTAACCGTTTTTAATGCCGCAAGTAGTATCAAAACCCTAGAACTGATGCAAATTATTGCTTTTATCGGTATGCCTTTTGTATTGTCTTACACTATTATTATTTATTGGATTTTCAGGGGAAAAACGACTTTGAATAAATTTAGTTATTAAGTTGAGTCCAGGTTAATAAATAAACATAAAATAGATACTATATAATTTTCGTCATTTCACATTGTAGCGCCTTCGCGAACACGTAGTGCAATCTCTGCCTAATTTGGGTTTGAATTCGAGATCTTACAGCGAAAACAAATGAGTTTCACCATTGTTTATTCTGGGTTTTGATATAAATTATTGTAATTATCCCAATCCCAAACTCATTTATTAAGTTGAAAACTCATTACTAAAAAAACTCTCTTTTCAGAGAAAATATTAGGTACACTGATTAGGAAGTAAGGGCCATTTTCGAAGTGCTTATGAGTTTAAAATTTCTGATTAGCCTAAAATAATTTCAAAATGCATTTTATTACTCGAGAAAAACTTCAAAATTAAACTCACCGAGTTTTATAAACTTCAACTTCTTCCTATTTCCCTTTTACTTTTACTTTTACTTTTGCTAAAAACTCAAATTTTGAAGATAATTCCTCACTCAAAAGCTTAAATGTTACTGCACTAATCAATAATGAATGCCCCAAACTTTTCGTTAAACCTTCAATTCGTGAAGCTAAATTTACCCCATCACCAATTACGGTTCCTTCCATTCTATCTTTTGAGCCAATAATTCCTGCCATTATAGTACTACTGTGAATCCCGATTCTGGTTTTTATAGCTTCTTTATTTTGTTCAATTCTTTGTTTGCTGAATTGAACTAATCATTCTTGCATTTCGATTCCTGCATTTACGGCATCAGATGGACAAACTGGAAAAATCGCCATTATAGCATCACCAATAAACTTGTCAATAAAACCATTCTACTGCTCAATTACAGGAGCTATAAAGCCTAAATAATCATTGATGAATTGAAAATTTTCAGCGGGATTCATTTGCTCCGATAGCTTTGTAAAATCACGAATATCAGAAAACATGATGGTGTACAAACCTTGAGTTTGATCCGCCAATTGTGTTTCCAAAATGGAGTTTTTCTTCAATAAACTCAATAACTCTTTTGGAACAAAACGGCTATAAGCTTGAGTTAATAATTGCTGCGTTTTGTAAGCAGAAGCATTATTAATTGCGCAGGCAATTTGATTTCCAACCACGGTTAAAATGACCTCATCGATCGCTTTAAATGCATTTGATTGTTCACTTTCAACAGCATAAACACCAATTAAGCGGTCTTTAATTAAAAGTGGAATGGCAATTTGGCTTTTTATATTTTTCAAGCCCGGTAATTCTATTGGAGCAGTATCATCATTATAATTTGATTCAGATTTAACGGTTTTCACAGATTTCATTCTATATGACATTCCAACCATTCTCAAAATTTTTTTCTTATCTGCAACAACTCCAATAACGCCTTTCCCAAATTCAACTTCTGCACCTAATCTGAACGTATCATACGCTCTACACGCTGAAAACTTTTACGTTATCCTCATTCGGCACTTTTAGCAAAATCATGGAATGTTTAAATCCGCAAACCTCGTCTAGTAATTTCATTGTCTTTTGAAAATGCGATCCAAATCAAGGCTATTTAGAATCTCAGAACTAATAGACTGAATGATTTTTACCTCATCCGTTCTTCTTTGAAGTTTTTCATTCAACGAATCTATTAATAGCTGATTCTCTGCAATTTTTTTCTTTATTTCTTCGATTTCGATGCTATCGTTTTTTAATTCCATTTAATTGCATGGTTGAGCGTACTCCGAAAAGTAGTTTTTAGCAAATTATTCGTCGAATTCGGAGAATTTAGTAGGGTGTAAACCTACAGAATCGACTTTTCGGAGTGGACTCATGGTTAAAATCTTCAATCGACAAAATCTCGAACACATAACAACTTTGTAATTTGAACACATCTGACATTCCTGTCATAGACGAGATTGCTTCCATTTGCATTTCCATCGCTTCAAATAAATCGCCACTTGTTTCTATGCGAACCAATTTTAGATTCAATAAATAGGGAAAAAAATTTTCAGGATGTTGAACTTGAACTTGTGCAAACGGATTTTCTTGTAAATTTCTAAATGTTTTTGAAAAGAACTGATTAGAAATAGCCACATGAGTATCATCAACAGGAAAAACCTGACTAATAATACTTGCGTTTGGCATCAATTCTTTAGTTGTTGTAATAATAGTTGCAGGAACAATTCCTTGTAAGCTTGGCAATAATTCTTCGGGTATCATACTAATCGCGCTCCTGCAAATTTCCTGGTGTCTGATTTTAAATCTCTTCAACTTCAAAAGTGATTGCGAACAGATGGGTTTTATTATAGTTTTTCTAAGAATTCACTTGTTCTTCCCCAAAAAATTCACGTATTGGAATTAAACCATTTTCACACATTTTATTGGCTATTTCAAATTCTTCATTTACAGCAGTTCTTATTTCAGTAACTGTACCTTTGAATTGCCTTGTCTGAAAATTAGCCATGTCTGCAATATTATATGCTATTTTGGGATTTTCTTTCAGATTTACAATCGCGATTTTCCCAACAACTTCAGGCAAGAATATGGTCATTTTTTTTTGTTCATCATCAACAACCACTCCACAAGTCCGTGCAAAATTGGGAACTCCTTCAAAGTTACACGTTCCAATACTTGTTTATAATGAACCATTAAATTCAACTATTTGATTATCTCTACTTTTTTTTAAAAAACAAAGGGACGAATTTGAACAAATTGAATTTGTTTTTCTTCATTCGTTAACGCTATGCATCAAATCTTAGAAGCCATTCAGTTATCATTTGAAAACGAAGAATACCATATATTTTAACCCTAATTGGCTTTTTTCTTGGGCAAAGATACTTAAATTTGCACCTCAAATTGTAAACTACCCTAAAAGTAGTAACTAGCAACTATTCATCGAATTCACAAAATTCAGTTGGGTAAAACAAAATAAATCTATTTTTCAGAATGGCCTCAATGCTCACTTTTTCAACTTTGATTTGACAATTTGTTCTGTTAAACAATATCAAATACTCGTTTTTCTATAAATTTAATACCATAATTCTTTAATTCTTCCAGAATCGGTTCATAAATGGATTTATGAATAGGCAACTGAATTCCTCGCAAATCTATTTCTCCTTTTAAGTATCGTGATGCAGCCATTGCTAGGGGCAAACCTACTGTTTGAGCCATTGCGGTGTCTTCTTTTCCATTTCCACAATGAACCATCCATGCATCTTTCATGATATATTCACCATCTAGTTCATATCCAAAACGATGTAGCATTACAACCATATCGTCATCCTTATCGTTCATTTTCCATTTAGGTTCTAGAATTTTTTGCAGTAATTGAGCTGGAGTACCACGTTTTAATCCAACTGGAGTATTATCAAATAAACCTAACCATTTTATTTTTTCAAAAACTAGCGAATCTTGCTCTAATTGCATGTAATGCATTAACTTAAGTTCTACTGCATCATGTTTATTGTATGGTAAAAATGAGTTCACAAACTGCCGATTGGTCATGTTTTCTACATTTTCCATATCATAGGTATCATCGGTCATACCAAGTTGAACAAAAACGTTCCAAGCACGCCCAAACCGAACTCGTCTTAGTGTTCCTCGGTATAAGGTTTCAATGTCGTTGAGCTTATAGACTTCTTTATATTTCAGCGAATCGCGGTTAGCATAGCCTTCAAATCTACCCCACTTATCAATATCTAAAAACTCTGTTCTTCTAAAAATTTGGTGATAAGGAATGTATTTAAATTTTCCATGATGTAAGAATTTTACCGCTGAACCATGTCCAGCCAAAACAACATTTCTCGGATTCCACGTAAACTTATAATTCCATGGATTATCATCGCTTTCAGGAGCAACTAATCCTCCAGTGAAACTTTCAAAAAGAGTAATTTTTCCGCCTTTTTCACGAATAGAATCCATCATTTGCATTGCAGACATGTGGTCAATTCCTGGGTCTAAACCACATTCGAATAAGAAAAGAAGATTTTTTTCATTAATTTCATTCTCTAACTTTTTAATATCAGGATTTACATAAGATGCTGTAAATAAAAATTTTGATTCCGCAAGACAATGATTCGCAATTCGGATATGCATAAAAGCAGGTAA
>CAZNTR010000156.1:0-9359 GCA_964575925.1 uncultured Chitinophagales bacterium | reverse complement strand
CAAGCAATGACACAACAACAATTCCTCGCAGACACACTTTTTGAATAACTACCAAAATAATTATTACTGATTGTATTAACCTGAGTTCGGGTTAATGATTAGTTTAATAATTTTAATTAAAACCCAGAATAAACAAGGTAGAACATCATATGGCTTAGTAGTGATACCTAAGGCAAGGTGAAACAAATTTTGAATTTATTACAACATTAAACAGCGATTTTGGGTCAGAGCCCAGAATGACGACATTTATTTTTTCCTGTTTTTGTTTTTAATTTCTTCTCCCGAACTCAGGTAATTAAATATTGACCATACCTTAGTTTTCAAAACAAATTTAGAATTTCAAATTAGCAAGTTATACTAAATAACTAACAATATAATTTCCAACATCTTGGGTGCTTTTAACGCCAGCCAAATCAGGGGTTAAAAACCCATTTTCAAGTGCTGAATCAACGGCAGCTTCAAGTTTTTTAGCTAAATCTGTTTCACCTAAATGAGTCAATAGTAAAACCGCAGACAAAATGGAAGCCATTGGATTTGCTATGTTTTTTCCAGCAGCTTGAGGATAAGAACCATGAATAGGTTCAAATAATGCTACATCTATTCCAACAGAAGCACTCGGTAACATTCCTAAAGATCCTGGTAACATAGAAGCTTCATCAGATAAAATATCTCCAAACATATTTTCGGTAAGAATTACATCAAATGCTTTAGGATTTCTAATAAGCTGCATCGCACAATTATCAACGAATTGCATTTCTAGTTCAATATCAGGAAACTGTTTTGCATAGTCTTGAACAACTTCTCTCCACAAACGTGATGTCGCAAGAACATTGGCTTTATCAACTAAAGTTACTTTTTTCTTACGTTTTGAAGCTAAATCAAAAGCAATTTTTGTAACACGAATAATTTCGTCCTTATCGTAAACACAACTATCAAAGGCTTTAAATCCATTTTCTGTTCTACCACGTGGTTCACCAAAATAGATTCCGCCAGTTAATTCGCGAACAAATAGCATATCTACATCTTCGAGTAATTCAACTTTTAATGGCGAAGCGTGGTAGAGCATTGGCCATGTTTTTACAGGACGTAAATTAGCGAAAAGACCTAAATCTTTTCTCATAGCTAGTAAGCCTTGTTCTGGTCTGACTTTCGCAGAAGGATTGTTATCATATTTAGGATCTCCAATTGCACCAAATAAAATAGCATCCGATTTTTTACAAAGAATGGATGTTTCTTCAGGGTAAGGATTTCCCGTTTTTTCTATGGCAATTCCACCAACTAATGCTTCTGTAAATTCAAATTTAATGGTATTATTAGCTTCTAGTGCTTTTAAAGCTAAAATGGTTTGGGCTGTAACTTCTGGTCCAATTCCATCGCCTGGAAGAACGGCAATTTTATAGGTTTTCATGCAACTGTTTGAGTTAATTTTTGAGAATTTCCAACTATCGTCAATTGTTTTTACATGCTGAGTCAACTTTAATATGATATCTACTGAAAAAAAAGCGTGTATTTCTCAATTTAAATTGATTTAAATCGAATAAATAAACTATTTATTTAAATTTCTTAATAGAAATACAGTTTGATGCTATATGTAAAGAAATAGAATTCAACAATTATTGATGTAAATTGAATAAGGATTTAATGGTTTTTATGCTTCAATAAATAAATCTTTAGCTATTATTTAATCAAAGGCTTAAAGAGTAAGTTCATGCTGTTTTTATCTTTTAAGAATTCGCCAATCATCAAGAGTTGCAGCATAAGCTGCTGTTTTCTCTTTTTGACTTAACAAATACTCTAAATCATCATATCCATTCAATAAGCATAATTTTTTGTAAGGATTTATTTCAAAAGAGAATGAATCATTTGTATCGTTTCGTATCACTAGTTGATTTTCTAAATCAATAGTTAAACTTAAATCGGGATTTTTAGAGCAATCTTTTAGAAGTTGTAAAACTGTTTCTGGAGTTAGCGTAACTGGTAAAAGTCCATTATTTAAGGCATTATTTTTAAAAATATCTGCAAAAAATGAGGAAATAACGACTCTGAATCCAAAATCTGCAATCGCCCAAGCGGCGTGCTCTCTACTTGAACCACAGCCAAAATTGCTTCCCGTAAGTAAAATTTCGCCTTTGTAAACGGGATTATTCAAAATGAATTCTGCTTTCAATGTATCATCTGCTTCATAGCGCCAATCGCGAAATAAATTATCTCCAAATCCTTCACGAGTGGTTGCTTTTAAAAAACGCGCAGGAATGATCTGATCTGTATCAACATCGTCAATGGCTAATGGAATGCAGGTACTTGTTACTATTTTAAATGCTTTCATAAATAAAATCTAAACGAATAAAGTTCTTATATCTGTTAGTTTTCCAGTTAGAGCCGTTGCGGCTGCAGTTAGGGGAGAAGCTAAAATGGTTCTTGCTCCAGGTCCTTGTCTTCCTTCAAAATTTCGATTGGAAGTTGAAACACAATATTCGCCTTTAGGGATTTTGTCTTCATTCATTCCTAAACAAGCTGAACATCCTGGCTCACGTAATTCAAATCCTGCTTGAATAAATATTTTATCTAAACCTTCACGCTTTGCTTGATCTCGAACTTGTCTCGATCCAGGAACGATGTAAGCTGTAACATTTTCTGCTTTGGTTTTTCCTTTTACTAATTCGGCCACTTCGCGTAAATCTTCAATTCGAGCATTGGTACAACTTCCGATAAAAACGTAATTAATCGGAGTCCCTACAAAAGCTTGATGCTCGCTCAGTCCCATGTATTTCAGACTTTTTAAAAAGTTTTCTTTTCCAGAACCGTCTAAATGTTCACTTCCCGGAACGTTTTCACTGATTTTAATTCCCATTCCAGGATTAGTTCCGAATGTAACCATAGGTTCAATATCTTCTGCTTTAAACACCAATTCTTTATCAAATTTAGCGACTGAATCGGTATGAAGTGTTTTCCAATAGCTTACTGCTTTATCAAAAACTTCGCCTTTTGGCGCAAATTCTTTGCCTTTTATATAGTCAAATGTAGTTTCGTCAGGAGCGATTAATCCACCACGAGCTCCCAGTTCAATTGACATATTACAAATGGTCATTCTTGCTTCCATACTTAAAGACTGAATAGCAGAACCCGCATACTCAATAAAATACCCAGTTGCCCCAGAAGCAGAAATTTTAGCTAAAATGTAAAGGATGATGTCTTTTGATCGAACTCCTTTGTTTAATTCGCCTTCAACAGAGATTCTCATTTGTTTTGGTTTAGCTTGCAATAAGGTTTGTGTAGCTAAAACCATTTCCACTTCGCTTGTTCCGATTCCGAATGCAATAGAACCAAATGCACCATGTGTTGATGTATGAGAGTCGCCACAGACCAATGTTAAGCCAGGAAGTGTAATTCCCAACTCAGGTCCTATAACATGAACAATTCCTTGATATTGATGGCCTAATCCATATAATTCTACCCCAAATTCCGCACAATTTTTCGTGAGCATTTCAACTTGTTTTCTTGAAAGTGTTTCAGAAATGGGTAAATGTTGATTAATAGTCGGAACATTGTGATCTGCGGTAGCAATCGTTAAATCTGGTCGTGAAACTGGGATGGAGCGTTTTCTCAGTCCATCAAATGCTTGTGGACTTGTGACTTCATGGATAAAATGACGATCTATAAATAAAACGTCAGGACCGTTTGGAATGGTGTTAACAATATGTTTTTGCCAGATTTTATCAAAAAGTGTTTTTGACATAAGAGAAATTAAAAAATGATAAGTGATTAATGAGAAATGATGAATTGACTGTGCCTAAAATGCTTGCTTATAACGTTTAATTCTCAATTTATAAAGCAATTAAAGAATTTCTTGATTCAAAATTGTAAATCAAAATTCCTTCGCTATTTCAATTTGATATAGTAAGCGAATTATTCATCCAATTTAGTTGCGAATTAAATCAATCAAGCTTTTGATACTGCATCTAAATAGGCTTTTGCCGTAGCAAAAATTACATCTTTATCAGAACCAAAGCCATAATGAACAATTCCATTTTTAGATACTTGAATGTGAACTTTTCCCACATCATCAGTTCCGCCATGAACACTTTGAACTAAATATTCTTCTAATTTAATTCCTCGTTTCATAATCGAATCAATCGCTTTGAACGTAGCATCTACAGGTCCAACTCCTGATTCTTTTGCTTTAAAGGGTGTTCCATCAATAACAACAGTCACTTCTGCCACTGAACCTTTGCTTCCACAAGAAACGCTTAAATCTTCAACATGAGTTGGTCTTCGATTTACCTGTTGTCCAGCCAATTCTAATAAATCATATTCATTTAAATCTTTTTTACCATCAGCTACAATTAAGAAGCGATTGTAGGCTTCATCTAATTCTTCTTTAGTGAAATGAATTCCTAATTTTTCAAAGTTAAACTTTAAAGCAGCGCGACCAGAACGTGCGGTAAGAACAATACTTGATTCTGAAATCCCTACATCATGTGGATTAATAATTTCATAGTTTTCTCGCTGTTTAATTACACCATCCTGATGAATACCTGAAGAATGAGCAAATGCGTTTCGTCCAACAATTGCTTTATTCGGTTGTACAGGCATGCGCATTAAGCGTGAAACAAGTCTAGAAATAGGATAAATCTTTTTAGAATTGATTTTATTTTCAACACCAAATTCACTGTGTCTGCTCTTTAATGCCATTACCACTTCTTCTAATGAAGTATTTCCAGCACGTTCACCAATTCCATTTATAGTCACTTCAACTTGACGCGCACCATATTTTACGCCTGCTAATGTATTTGCTGTTGCCATACCTAAATCATTATGACAGTGAACAGCAATAATTGCTTTATCAATATTGCTTACATGGTCGAATAAATAGTTAATTTTAGCTCCGAATTCTTCTGGTAAACAATATCCTGTTGTATCTGGAATATTAACCGTAGTTGCACCATTTGCAATAACCGTTTCTACTAATTTTGCTAAAAATGCATTATCAGCACGACCTGCATCTTCACAATAAAATTCGACATCATCAACAAAATTTCTTGCGAATTTAGCAGCATGTGCAGCACGTAAAAGTATATTTTCCCTATCAGAGTTAAATTTAAATCGTATATGTTGGTCTGATGCCCCAATTCCTGTATGAATTCGTTTTAATCGGGCATATTTTAAGGCTTCAGCTGCAACTTCAATATCCTTTTCAACTGCACGAGTTAAGGCGCAAATAACGGGTTCACGAACAGCTTTAGAAATTTCTACAACAGATTGAAAATCTCCAGGAGACGAAATTGGAAACCCTGCTTCTAGGATATCAACCCCTAAATCTTGAAGTGCTTCGGCTACTTCAATTTTTTCTATTGTATTTAGTTGACAGCCCGGAACTTGTTCGCCGTCTCGTAATGTAGTATCAAAAATAAAAATGCGATCCATGATTGTTTTTATCGTTTATGAAAGTAGAGAAAAGTTGAGTGTTTGTCCCGATTTTTTGTTTAGCTAACAATGAAAAAGGAATAAGAAAAATACAATTGGCGAAATTACTAAATTTGAAAAAAACATAGAATCCGTTTTGTATAAATAGCAAAATTCATTGAATCAAAATTTAGGACAAAAATTTGATTCAGTTTTAAAAAATTGGCTGTAAATCAATGACTTACAGCCTAAATTGGTTAGTTTTCAGGACGAAGACTGCGAACAGCCGCACCAGCTTGCCACATTTCAGAGTTATGAATTTCTGATAATTCTTCCTCTAATTTGACACGATAGTCAGGTTTATTATTAGCTTCAATCGTAATTCGTGCTTCATTTCCAGTTTCAACAGATTCATATAAATCTGCAAATACAGGAGCTACCGCATCACGGAAACGACTTTTCCAATCTAACGCACCGCGCTGAGCCGTAGTAGAACAGTTTGCGTACATCCAATCCATTCCGTTTTCACCAATTAAAACAATTAAACTTTGAGTTAATTCTTCAACGGTTTCATTGAATGCTTCAGAAGGAGAGTGACCTTTTGATCGTAATAAATTATATTGCGCTTCCATCATTCCTGCAATACCGCCCATAAGAACACCACGTTCTCCAGTCAAATCACTGAAAACTTCTTTTTGAAAAGTAGTTTCGAACAAATAACCTGATCCAACACCAATACCCATTGCAATTGCTTTTTCGCGTGCATGACCAGTTGCATCTTGGAATACCGCAAAACTTGAGTTTAGACCTTTACCAGCGACAAAAAGGCGACGAAGGCTAGTTCCAGAACCTTTTGGTGCGGCTAAAAATACATCAACATCAGCTGGAGGAATAATTCCAGTTTGTTCTTTGTACGTAATACCAAAACCATGTGAGAAATACAACGATTTTCCTGCTGTTAAATGAGGTTTTACTGTTGGCCATAATTGAATTTGACCCGCATCGGATAATAAATACATGATAATTGTTCCACGTTCACACGCTTCTTCAATTTCAAATAGAGTTTCGCCTGATTTAAAGCCATCTTCAACTGCTTTATCCCAAGATTTTGAGGGTTTGCGTTGACCAACGATTACATTAAACCCATTGTCCCTTAAATTTAATGCTTGACCAGGTCCTTGAACGCCATAACCAATTACAGCGATGGTTTCTTTTGATAAAACTTCATGAGCTTTCGCGAGAGGAAACTCTTCTCGGGTTACGACGTCCTCAACGACGCCTCCAAAATTGATTTTTGCCATAAGTATGTGTGTTTTTATAGATTAGTTTTAAAGTAAAGTTGTACTAGATTCCAAGTTTTTTGAAAGATAGCTAATCAAGTTTTCAGTTGATTTGTTAACAAAAATGCGACCAGAACGAACAAATTCAATGATTCCAAATTCTTCGAGGTCTAAAAAGAGTTCCTGTGTTTCTTCTTTGTGACCTGTTTTTTCGATCACTAAAAATTCTGGTCCAACATAAAGAATTCGTGCAGCATGCTTACGAATTAATTTTTCAATAGAATCACTTTTGAGCAATTCCTCAGTTGGAACTTTGTACAATGCAATTTCCTGATAAATCGTTTCATGTTCTTCATAAACTTGAACACGAATCACTTCAATCAGTTTTTCGATTTGATTTTTAACTTTTTCGACTTGTTCAAAAGTAGTTTTAATTTTGATATTAAAACGAAAGACACCACCGATTTCAGTTTCTGAAACGGTTAAACTTTCAATGCTAATATTTCGGCGAGTGAAAATTCCAGTAGTTCGGTTTAATAGCCCGATTTTATCTTCTGTGAAAATTCCTAAGGTGAATAAATGTATCATAAAAATTTGTTTATAAACGATTTGTAGTGATAAAAGAATAGCAGTGGATTGAATTATTCTAATCGTATTTCAGATACCGATGCACCCGAAGGAACCATCGGGAAAACATTTTCTTCTTGTTCTACATTTACCTCCAAAAAGGATGGTCCAGGATGATTTAACCAATCGGTTAATGTTGCTTTTAAATTTTCACGTTTATCAACTTTTTGAGCATATAAATGATACCCTTTAGCAATTGCAACAAAGTCAGGATTAGTCATTTCTGTAGCTGAGTAGCGTTTTTCAAAGAAAAGTTGTTGCCATTGGCGAACCATTCCTAAAAACTCGTTATTAAGAACTACAATTTTTACTGGAATTTGGAACTGAAAAATAGTTCCAAGTTCTTGTATCGTCATTTGGAATCCTCCATCACCAATGACTCCAATTACAGGTCTGTGAGGAGCCCCTAAAGCAGCACCCATCGCGGCGGGGAGACAAAAGCCCATAGTTCCTAATCCGCCGGATGTAATGTTGCTAAAAGGTTTTTTGAAAGTATAATAACGTGTTGTAACCATTTGGTGCTGACCAACATCCGTTACTACAACAGCTTCACCATTTGTCATTTCAGAAATGTTATGAATCACTTCAGCCATAGTGATTTTGCCTTCCGTTGGAAACATCTCTTTAGCGATAACTTTATCAAATTCTATTTGGTCACAAACTTTAAACTCATCCATCCATTCAGCATGATTAGTTGGCTCACAGTATTCAATTAATGCGTTTAATGCATCTTTAGCATCGGCTAAAATTGGAGCATGAGCATAAACAATTTTATTGATTTCTGATTTATCAATGTCAATATGAACGACTTTTGCTTGTTTGGCATAACGTTTTACATCACCTGTAATGCGATCGTCAAATCGCATCCCAACTGCAATTAACACATCACATTCATTTGTTTTTATGTTTGGACCATAATTCCCGTGCATTCCCAAATAGCCAACATAATTTGGATGATCTGTAGAGATTGCAGATAAGCCAAGAAGGGTTGAGGCCACAGGAATTCCTGTTTTTTCTAGAAATGCTTTTAATTCATTCTGAGCATTTGACAATAACACGCCTTGGCCAACCAATAAAAAAGGCTTTTTAGCAGCATTTATTATTGCAGCTGCATGTTTTACTTGATCTCTATTTAAATCTGGAATAGGCTTATAACTTCTTAGTGAAATACATTTTCTGTATTCAAATGTTAGTTCGCCAAACTGAGCATCTTTTGTGATATCGATTAATACTGGACCTGGACGACCAGAACGTGCTATATAAAATGCCTTTGCTAAAACTTCTGGAATCTCACTTGCTTTTGTAATTTGATAATTCCATTTAGTTATTGGAGCAGAAATACCAACAACATCGGTTTCCTGAAAGGCATCTGTTCCCAAAAGAGGCGAAACAACTTGGCCAGTTATACACACAATGGGTGTAGAATCGATCATCGCATCAGCTATTCCTGTAATTAGATTCGTTGCGCCTGGGCCTGAAGTTGCTACACAAACTCCAACCTCACCAGAAACTCGTGCATACCCTTGAGCAGCATGGACTGCACCTTGCTCATGTCGAGACAAAATATGTCTCACTTTATCTTGAAAAAGATACAATTTGTCATAAAAAGGCATTATTGCACCTCCAGGATAACCAAAAATAGTGTGTGTGCCTTCTTCTAATAAACAATGAATTATTGCTTCCGAACCTGTTATTTTTTGTTGATAACTGCGTTCGGCTGCTTGTGACTCAAACGCGATTTTTTCTGTTGTCATACGTGTTGATCCGTTACGCATCCTAAAGATGCTGTTGATACTGATTTTGCGAATTTATATAAGTAACCGCTTGTGAATTTTAACGCTGGCTGTTGCCATTTTTCTTTCCTGCGAGCTAATTCTTCGTCAGAAACATGCAATTTAAGAATATTATTGATAGCGTCTATTTCAATGATATCTCCATTTTCTATTAAAGCTATTGGTCCACCAACTTGAGCTTCAGGCGTTATGTGTCCCACCACAAATCCATGTGTTCCACCAGAAAATCTACCATCAGTAATTAAGGCAACAGATT
>CAZNTR010000155.1:0-9359 GCA_964575925.1 uncultured Chitinophagales bacterium | reverse complement strand
AGATTGGGTAAATCTAAAAAATCAAAAATATGATAAGGTTTGAGTGAACCAATTTTATCTTTGAATTGATGTCCATTTCTCATCCATGCTAAACTGTGAATTGTTTTACAGACAACGTTTGATGGGAATCTCTTTGTGGCTTGCAATTGCATGGATTTATTAAATGCAAGATATAAGAATTGCTTATTTGGTCGATTTAATGCATAACTACTTAATGTGCTTGTTTTACCCGTTCCAGCAAATGCAGTAATTATAAAACGTTGATTTTGTTTAACTTCCTGCTGAATTACAAAAAGTTGTTCTTCTGTTAATTGTTTCAATTATTTTTCTTCTTATTACGTTTAGAAATCAAATCGTACGAATGATCGATTAATTCGCTTAACAATTTCATTGGAGCCGTTTCGAAGAAGACAGAATTCCAATGTTTTTTGTTCATGTGAAAACCTGGTTTAACAAAATCAAACTCTTCTCTTAGTGAAATTGCTTTTTCAGGATCACATTTTAAATTGATAAAAAAAGGTGGTTCAAGGCTTAAAATGGCGAAGATTTTCCCAGAAATTTTAAAAACTAAAGAGTCATTATCGAATGGGAACGATTCATCAACATTTTCTTTTGAAATACAGTAAAGTCTCAGAGACTCAATAACTTTCATTGTCTTGTATTTAATCTATTTAGCGGCGTAAATTTTTAAATGAATCGGACTCTTTTAAAATTAAGCTGTCTTTAGGAATAGCGCTCTTGTTATCTAATAATCTAGTCTGTTCTTCACTGAGAATATCCATCGCTTTATTCAGAATTTTTTGATATTCCTCAATATTATGATGATACCACTTTTCAGAATCATAAAACTGTTGAAGTTTTATTTGGTAATTTGCTAAAATGCTATCTCTGAGTTGTATTGCTAACAATGTATCATTATACGTATTCAGCATGCTTTGAACTAGCTGAAATTCGATTACTAAATTTGTAAACTTCTCTTTTTCAATAAAATCTACTGGAGGTTTCGGTGTTTTTTTTTCGCAAGAAATGGGTACGAATACCACAAAAAAACAAACTAAACTGATTTTTGATGCGATTTTTAGCAAACTAACATTCATAGAATTGAATTATGATTTTGGTCTTAATGGACGCATCGTTAGTTCATCTATAAGAAAATTATCACTTGTTTTTAACAAAAATTCAATTATTTCTGCTACTTCAAAAGGATCAAGTTTGTTAGTTGAACCTTTAAAATTTTCTAGATTGGAAAATAATTTTGTATCAATACTTCCTGGGAAAACACAGGTTACTTTAATTCCAAATGAGCGAACTTCTTTCATTAACGCTTCAGAAAATCCTCTGAGTGCGAATTTGCTTGCGTTATAAGCGCTAAGATTAGGATTGCCCATTAATCCTGCAATTGAAGCAATATTAATAATATGTGACGGTTTATCACTTGCTTTAAGTAGAGGAACTATTGCTTTTGTTAAGTTGAACACCGCATTTATATTCAAATTCATAACATCATTCCAGCAATCAATACTAGTTTCTTCAATTGAACCATGATGGATTATTCCAGCATTTTGAATAAGAATATCGGGTGAATTACTTTTTGAAAACGTTCCATTTACCCAATCTAGCAAAGCTGTTGTGTTTGTGATATCTAAAACAACAGGTGTAAAAAGAGTTCCTATTTCTTGTTGTAATTCTTCTAAATCGTGTTGATTGCGAGCTAAACCATAAACATGCACGTCTTGATTGACTAATCGAATACAAATAGACCGACCTAGTCCACGGCTAGCTCCAGTTACAATAGCAGTTTTATTTAGTAATTCCATGATTTACATCTTTTAGTTAAGAATAAGCTGTGATTGGGTTAAAATGAAGGTAATCAAAAATAAGAGCAAAACTTCTGATGAAAAGTGAGTGCATTTATGTAATTAATCTTGAGTTATACTTTCAAAATTACTTTATTATTAGATGATTTTCTAAGGAAAACACATTATATGAATGGCAATTAAGCATTAAATGAAAATCAACATAGTCTTTTAAGAGTAGCTTATTTAAATCCGAAACATACATAATCTTGAATTGAGTTTTACACCGAAAGTAGTCTTCTACAAAATGCTCGGCGAATTCACAGGTTTTGGATGAGTGTAAACCCGAATTCGCCTTTTCATAATGGACTCATTCTTATAATCTGTAGCTAGCAGAGAAAATACGAAAATGAAGTAGCAGTATTTTGAAGGTTTTCATAAATACGTACCTTTTGTAATGGAAAAAAGTATATTTATTCTCGATATTGGAAATTCAAGAGCAAAGTTAAGTTCTTATAAAAATTCAATCTGGAAATATTGTTTAACCATTCAACGTAAGGATTATTCTAAACTTGGAAATTTCATCAAAGAGAAAGTCTTAGAACAAGATTTTTTAATTTGGACAAGTGTTGTCGAGCAAGGTTCAGAAATTATTCGAAAAGAAAAAGAGATAACTCAGGTTGAGTTAAATAGATCGCTAATCGATTTAGAAACTATAAGTTATGCAACACCTTCGACTTTAGGTTTAGATCGTTATTTTGCTTGTTTGGGAGCTAGGGTACAGAGTAAAACTTCTTCCTGTATCGTAATAGATGCAGGAACTGCGCTAACTATCGATTTGATGAATAAAGAAGATGTTTATGAAGGCGGAGTGATTAGTCCAGGTTTGCAATTATGGGAAACTGGACTTAAAGAACATGCTCCTGCTTTACCAAACGTTGTTCGTGAAATTCCAAAAAACTGGCCACCGAAATCAACAAGTGATGCTTTAAAATGGGGGATAAGCGGTGGTTTTGTGGTACTAATAGAATCAATGATTGAGAAGTGGAATCGAGATTATCCTGATACAAAATTATTTAGTACAGGTGGCGATGGAGAATGGGTTTCGCAACAGATCCCGAATTGTACCTTTGATCGTTTTCTTGTTGAAAAAGGTTGCTTTGAGTTTTGGGAAAATCAAAAATTGAATTACTCTAGGAAGTAGAGTTGAGTGCGATCCGAAAAGAAGTTTTCAGCAAACTATTCGTCGAATTCGAATGATTTGTAAAGGTGTAATTCGAAAGAATCGACTTTTTAGAGTGGACTCATAATTAAGTGTACTCCAAAAAGAAGTTTTTAGCAAACTATTCGTCGAATTCGTAGCATTTGTCAGGGTGAAATACAACAATATCGACTAATCGGAGTAGACTCATAATTCAAAAAATTAGTAGCTTAAATAAACGATTTGAAAGAGTGAAAACCGAAAAACGAACATTGAGGTTGGCTTAAAAAAATGAATAACAAACCTAGATTTTGGGTCTGAAATCAAATATAGTCTATAGTTTTAATTGTTGCCAAAACCAAAATCACGAAATAAAACGTGAAATTATGGTCAACTTTCTAACATCAGATAATTAATAAAATCATGACTCAAATTTGATCAGCAAGAGTTTTAGTTAAATTAATCTAAATAAATATTAATTGTATGATGTAACTGTAAACCGTTCAATAGCTTACGTATTAACTTACTACAAGTCTAAAAATAGTCTTAAATTTAAGTTTATTCTCAAATTTGAATTTCTATCAAAAATGCAAAGCTAGAATTCATTGTCATAATTGTCTAAAAAAAAACGTATGAAATATATCTCAGTCCTCATTTCCTTAGTTCTATTTTGTTTAAATTTAACTGCACAAGAACTAAAGTGGTCGCCAAAAGATGTTATTGAGTCAGAAACGGCGAGTTCATTTCAATTTTCACCTGATGGAAAAACAATTGTTTGGGTAAAGCGAATACCAAACAAAGAAAAAGATACATTCATTTCAAAACTGTTCCTTACTCGATTAGATAGGAAAGAAAAAGAAGAGTTTGTTAGTGTTCAATTAACGTATGGAGATGATTCTGAAAGTAGTCCATTTTTCTCCAGAGACGGAAAATTGATTTATTTCATGTCATCAAGAAAAAAAGGGAAAACTTTATGGGCTTTAAACACCGCTGGCGGAGAAGCAAAAGAAATTATTACATTTGAAGAATCTGTTTCAAACTTAAAATGGAAAAACGATGAAACACTTTTGTTTTTAGCAGAAGAAGGTAAATTACTCAAAGAGTTAGAAGCAAAAGAGAAAAAAGATAATGTAATAGCCGTTGAAGACAGCGTCTTATTCAAACCTGTACGAATTTTCGAGTATTCTCTTAAAGACGAAACCATAAAACGAGTTAGTAGCAATACCAAACAAATTGCTGATTTTTCGGTTAGTAAAGATGGAAAATGGTTAGTAAGTACTCAAATAATGAGTCCGCATTATAACACCGATGGGAAACCAAAGCCGACCTATCATCTGTACAATCTTGAAAATGGTATGGTAAATGAAATCTTATCAGGAAATTATCAAACTCCAGGTTCCTTTGAGTTTTCAGAAGATGGTAAAAAGGTGTATTTCACGGCAACTACTTCAGGAAACCCTGAATGGGAAGGCGCTGGTATTAGTGAATTGTATGTAATGAATGTAAGTGATAGAAGCGTCACAAAAGTTGATATCAATAATGATTGGGGAATTGGTTACGGCGGATTCAAAGTCTTTGATAATGGCGTTTTAGTTAATATCGCAAAAGGAGTATTGAACCCAATCGTTTATGTTGAGCAAAACAAAAAAGGAAATTGGACTCAAAAAGAATTGAATTTTGGAGAAAAATCAGGGAGAGTTTTCATTTCTGAAATTAGTGAAGACGAAAAACAATTAGTTTTTACTTACTCAACTGCATCAATACCTAGACAATATGGTTTGGCTTCTGTTAATTTGAAAAAGAAAGCATTTTTAACAAAAGAAGAGACGTTGTTTAAACTAAATGTTCATCTCGATAAACTACCAAAAGCCAAAACGGAAATCATTACTTGGACTGGTACATTAGGCGAAAAGGTAGAAGGAATTTTATACTATCCCATTAATTACACAGAAGGTAGAGCTTATCCTTTAGCCGTAACCCCTCATGGTGGACCTTCAGCTGCTGATATTGATTCATGGAGCGACAGATGGTCGTATTTCCCACATTTATTGGCTGAAAAAGGAATGTTTACCATTAAGCCAAATTATCATGGATCATCCAATTATGGACAAAAATTTGTTGAATCCATAAAACATGGAAATTATTATGAATTGGAATTAGAAGATATATTAAAAGGTATTGACTATTTAGAGGGTAGAGGTTTAATCACCAAAGATTCAATGGCAGCTTTAGGCTGGTCAAATGGAGCCATTTTATCGACCATGCTTTCTGTTCGTTATCCTGAACTATTTAAAGTGATTGCTTCAGGTGCAGGAGATGTAAACTGGACATCTGATTTTGGAACGTGTAGTTTTGGTGTTACTTTCGATCAGAGTTATTTTGGTGGAGCGCCATGGGATGATAAAAACGGCAAAACCTACAATGAAACTTACATCATAAAATCGCCCTTATTTGAGCTAGAAAAGGTAAAAACGCCAACATTGATTTTCCATGGAAGTGAGGATAGAGCGGTACCTAGAGATCAAGGTTGGGAATATTATCGTGCTTTACAGCAAACAAACAATACTCCAGTTCGCTTTTTATGGTTTCCTGGTCAGCCTCACGGTTTAGGAAAATTGACCCATCAATACAGAAAAATGGAAGAAGAAATTTTATGGATTGATACCTATTTATTTGGAAAACCAAATACAAAAAATCCTGCAATCAAAAAAGACAGTCCTTTGGCTGTGTTAAAGGAATTGTTGAAAATCAAAAGACACGATTTGTTAATTGGTGATTTCCAAAATGAAGTATTAATTCCTGAAGTTGTTTTACTAGGAAAAGACAGTATTTCCGTTGGGAAATTTGAAGTTACCAATGCGCAATTTGCTCAATTTAAAACAAATCATACCTATAGTGCTCTACATTCTAATTTTCCAGTAACTAGTGTATCACATTCAGATGCAATGGCTTATACACAATGGCTCAGTGAAAAAACGGGAAAATCGTTTCGTTTACCGAATGTAAAAGAAGCAGAAAAATGGAATGAAAAAGCTGTAAAATCAGCGAAAAAAGAAAACACGTTGAATTATCTGGCAGGATATGATTTAACCCTTGATGATGCAAAAAAACTTCAATCTGATTTAGAAACTTTAAAAATGAATGTTGTTAAAGAAGTAGGTTCGTTTGATGCATTAAAAATGAATAAATCAGATATTTACGATTTGGCAGGTAATGTTCGAGAAATGACTTTGGATACCATAAAAGTGTATGGTTTTGGCGCACTAGACTTTGCCGATTTGAGTAATCCAATTTATTTCGGAGGAGATTTGTTTACTGGATTTAGAGTTGTATTGGAAATTAAAAAATAAATTTAAAACAAGAGCGTACACCAGAAAGCTGATTTTTTCAGATTGAACGCTTTCAAATTCTTTGATTTCACTAAATTTGTTGATGAAAACTACACTTAGGAGTACGTTAAAATTGATTTCGATTTAAAAAAAAGCACTTTCTTAAATTAGAAAGTGCTTTTTTTTATTTTTTTTTAGAATAGTAAAGAACCTTAATAAAGTCTAAATTGTTAATTTTTTTGAAATTAACGCATCAACCATATCTAAGGCTACTAAATTTTCTCCGCCGTGAGGAATTATAATATCTGCATATCGCTTAGTCGGTTCAACAAATTTCAAATGCATAGGGCGTACAAAATTTTCGTATTGATCTAGAACGCCATCTAAGGAGCGACCACGTTCGATGATATCGCGACGCAGTCTGCGAAGCAAACGAATATCGGAATCGGTATCAACGAAGATTTTAATGTGCATTAATTTTCGTAACAATTCTTCGTAAAAAATTAAAATTCCATCGACCAAAATAACTTGTTTCGGTGTAACCGTATTTATTTTTTCACTACGAATATGATTAACAAAATCATAAACTGGAATATCAACACTATAACCATTCTTTAAAGCCTCAATGTGTCGTATCATAAGTTCTGTGTCTAGAGCCGCAGGATGATCGAAGTTTTGTTTGGTTCGATCCGATAAAGGGATATGCTTTAAATCTCTGTAATACGAATCATGGTCGACAAGTGTAAGATTTTGTGGGCCAATGCGTTCGATTAAATGCTTCATAACGGTTGTTTTTCCGGAACCACTTCCACCTGCAACTCCAATAACTAATGGACCAGTTTGATTTTTGAACATAAAAAGAATTATTTTATCAAGTTAAACGTTAATTAACATCCATTTTTTGCTTGTACTCTTTAACGGCTCTGTAAATAGCACTTGCAATAATTTCTTGCCCGTAGTTTGATTTCAGAAAATATTCTTCTTTTTTATTGGATATAAATCCAAGTTCAACCAAAACCGAAGGCATAGAAGCATAATAAAGCACAATAAAACCAGCTTGTTTAACACCTCTTGAATGTCTTCCTGCACGGTTTTTAAATTGATCATGAACTAAACCTGCCATTAATTGAGAATTAGCCATATTTGCGCTGTTTGATAATTCATAGATTACTAATTGATTTACGGTTAGTTCTTGGCTTTCAGATTCACTGTTTTCATAACGAACTACACTATTTTCATTTTTCATAACTTCTAAAGCATCATCAGATTTATGCTGACCTAAAAAATAAACTTCTGTTCCATACGCATTTCGGGCTTTTGCAGCATTAGTGTGGATTGAAATAAATAAATCACCTTCAACTTTATTGGCAAAGTGACCTCTATCTTCTAAAGGAATAAAACGGTCATCTTTTCTAGTATAAATAACTTGTAATTCAGGGATGTTTTCCATTATTAATTTTCCAAGTTTAAGAGCTACAGATAAGGCGATATCTTTCTCTTTAACTTTACTGTAACCTAAGCTACCTGAGTCTTTTCCACCGTGACCCGCATCAATAACAACTCGATCAATTTTTGCCTTGTCTTTAATCTTGTTGTAACTATCATCATATATAAGTGTTGAGAAATCGAAATCGATACCTTCAGGGTGAGAAGTTGTATCGTTTTCAGCACTTAATTCAGATTCAGAAATAACTAACGAATCAGAAATAAAGTCTAATTGATTAAGAGAATCGATTTCATTGGGAATAATTTGAGTAGTCCAATCTATTGGAGAGATACCTTCAGTTAAAATAGCTAAATCATTTTTTGATGCAATAGTTAAGGCAATTAACCAATCTTTTTTGTTAGCATCGGGATAAGAACTTGTAATGAAATAGTTTTTTTCTTCAATTTTGATATCAAACCCTGCACCACCAATAATCTCAAATACGTTTACTTCTTTTATTGGTGATTTTAGCGATAATTGAGCGGCATTAGGTAAAACTAAAGTGGGCGAATACGCTGCAAATTGAATTAAATCCGTGCCAGACTGAATGATTTTAGCAGAATCCAAGCTTGCAGATAAATGAAATCGAATAACATAACCCTTTCCATCGCTACGTTTTGCAATCGATAAACGTTTTATTTCGGACTGAGACTGAGCAAATGAAAACGAATAAGTAGAAATAAAAAAGAATAGTAGAATACAATATTTCTTCATTATCTAATAATTGATAGTACAAACACGGTTGAAAGACTAAAGATGTTGAAAAAATCTAAATTCATCAAAATATGAAACTACTTTGTTCTTTGAATGAAATTTCATCTCGTCTAAATGTGGAATGAATAGCACTCATTCATTTTGTTTATAAATCCTAAAAAGTGCCATTCAAAACAGACGAAAATAAGCAATACCTAAATAAAAATAATAGAAAACAGTAATTTAATACATTATTTAAGTTATTTAAAGCTTAAAAAATTAACAAACTTGAGCGAATCAGTTTAAACTTGATTATTTTTAGTGTATGATACGACTTGCAATCGATGCTTCAACTCCAGTTTGTGATATTGCATTAATTCACGAAGAATTTAAAAAAGAATTCATTTTGAGGGAAGAAGGAAGAGGAATACATTCTAATCGCCTATTTGAAGGAATAGAAGAATTAATAAAATTAGCGGGTATTACGGTTAAAGACGTTGATGAATGGATTACAACAGGCGGACCTGGATCGTACACCGGTTTAAGAATTACTACGAGTGCCTTAAAAGGAATCCTTTTTTTAAGCAAAAAAAATGTACTCTCCGTACAAACATTAGCCTTTTTTGCTAGATCAATGGCAGAAAATAAACCAGAATGCACTCGTTTTCACGCCTGTATTGATGCCAGAAGAACACATTTATATCATCAATATTTCGAGATTAAGGGAAAAACAGTTATTGCTACAAGTGAACCAGAAATTCTACCACTAGAAGAAATAAAAAAAATAATACAAACTGGCGATTGCATTGGTGGAACTGGAATAGAACGCTTAAGCCTAGATTGGCTTGAAATGA
>CAZNTR010000154.1:0-9364 GCA_964575925.1 uncultured Chitinophagales bacterium | reverse complement strand
CAATTAATCCTTTTAGAGGAATAAAGATTTCGTTTCCTTCAATTACATTAGAATTTGATGCTTTAGGACGCTCTAAATCAGCAGAAACTTCAAACGTTTCCGATTTGTCTAACTTTTTGAAAACCCATAAACAAGCTTTTATCATTTCTTCAGAAGCTTTGTCTTTTGCTTTCACAAAAACATTCATCGGAATTTTTGGAGCCAAATTCATTTCAGCGCGCGTGTTTCTTAAAGAAGAGATCATTTTTTGAATCAATACAAAATTGCTTACATCAGAGGGACTTAGCGAAGCATGCTCAATTATTTTTGGCCACTCTGCAACGATAATTGCATCATTTTTATCCCGTTCTTTCATGGAGTGCCATAATTCTTCGGCAATAAATGGCATAAACGGATGCAATAATTTGAGTAGATTTTCAAATATTCCAAAAGCTGTTGCTAAACGTGCTTCAGGAATTGGTTCGCCATACGTTTCAGATTTTATGATTTCGATATACCAATCGCAGAAATCATCCCAAATCAAAGAATAGATTCTTTTAAGTGCATCGTTAATTCTGAATTTGTCAAAGTCCTCATTCATGCCTTCGATAGTATCATTTAAGCGACCAATCATCCATCGATCTGCAAGGTTCGATTCATCAAAGATAAAATCTAAACTATAAGTAAAGTTCTCGCTTCTATTCATGCTTAAGAAGCGGAATGCGTTCCAGATTTTATTAGCGAAGTTTCTTCCTTGTTCAATTTGAGATTCATCATACAATAAATCATTTCCAGCAGGAGAGGCGAACAACATTCCCATACGAACGGCATCTGCGCCGTGTTTGGCAATCAAATCTAAAGGATCAGGTGAATTTCCTAAGGATTTAGACATTTTACGTCGTTTTTTATCACGTACAATTCCTGTGAAATACACATTAGAAAATGGTTTTTCACCACGGAAATGATAACCTGCGATAATCATTCGAGCAACCCAGAAAAACATAATTTCTGGAGCGGTTACTAAATCTTTAGTTGGGTAATAGTAATTTAAGTCTTTGTTTTCTTTGTCATTAACATCGCCAAAAACAGAAATTGGCCATAACCAAGAAGAGAACCAAGTGTCTAAAACGTCTTCATCTTGATGTAAGTTTTCTGCAGAAATCGAAGCATCATTAAAAATAATTCTTGCTTTTTCAATCGCTTCAGCTTCAGTTTTTGCAATTACAAAATCGGTTTCGCTTCCGTTTACATACCAAGCAGGAATGCGTTGTCCCCACCATAATTGACGAGAAATACACCAATCACGAATGTTTTCCATCCAGTGTTTGTAGGTGTTCACGAATTTATTTGGGTGAAATTGAACATCACCATTTAAAACTGCATCTAAAGCAGGTTTGGAGATTTCGTCCATTTTCATAAACCATTGAAGCGATAAACGTGGTTCAACAACAGAATCTGTACGTTCTGAAAAGCCAATATTTGTGGTGTATTCTTCTTCACCTGCTAATGCATCTGCCTCACGAAGTAATTCAATAATTTCTTCTCTTGCTTTAAAACGATCTAAGCCTACTAGAATTTGTGCATTTTCATTTAGAGTTCCATCAGCATTTAAAATGTCGATGACTTCTAAATTGTGACGAATTCCGATTTCGTTATCATTTTTATCGTGAGCAGGAGTTACTTTTAAACAGCCAGTTCCAAATTCAAGCTCAACATATTCGTCAAGAATAATTGGAATAGATTTATTGATTAATGGAATGATTACTTTTTTACCAACAAGATGTTTGAAACGTTCATCATTTGGATTCACAGCAACGGCTGCATCGGCCATAATGGTCTCAGGTCTTTGTGTAGCAATAACCACAAAACCGTCTTCATCTTCAATTTTATATCGAATATGAGTAAGTTTTGAACGAACTTCTTTGAAGATTACTTCTTCATCAGATAACGCAGTTTTGGCTTCTGTATCCCAATTTATCATTCGTTTTCCACGATAGATAAAACCTTTTTCGTAGAGATCGATAAAGCTATTAATTACCACATCGTACAAATCTGGTTCTAACGTGAAACGAGTACGTTCCCAATCACAAGATGCTCCAAGTGTTTTTAATTGTTGAAGAATGATACCGCCGTGTTTATGTGTCCATTCCCAAGCGTGAGTCATAAATTCGTCACGACTTAAATCTGATTTTTTGATTCCTTCTTTACGAATTTTTTGAACAACTTTAGCTTCGGTTGCAATTGAAGCGTGATCTGTACCTGGAACCCAACATGCATTTTTACCCAACATTCTAGCTCTACGAGTAAGAATATCTTGAATGGTATTGTTCAAAATGTGACCCATGTGTAAAACTCCTGTAACATTTGGAGGAGGAATTACAATTGTAAAAGGTTCACGTTCATCAGGTTCTGAATGAAAATATCCTTTTGATTCCCAAAACGAAAACCATTTCTTTTCGAGAGATGAAGGGTCGTATTGTTTTGATAATTCTTGCATGGTGAATGAAAATAAAATTAAAAAATAGTAGGACTTATAGTGCTTAATGGCCTGCAAATCCTACTAATTAAATTTAAAAAAAAGGCACTCCCCAATATGAAGAGCGCCATTTAAAAAATAAGGAATGTGGCTTAGTGAACTCGTCTGAGCAACACCCCAAAATGACCATCACAATGATGTACATGAGGAAGTGTTTGGTAGGCTTTGCCACCTTCAATTAGCACTTCTTCTGGTAAATAACCACTTAAGTCTTCTAAAACAAAATTGTCATATTCTTGTAAGAAGCGATTAATTTGATCCATGTTTTCTTCAGGCTCAATGGAACAAGTTGAATATACTAATCTACCATTTTTTGAAACCATGTTCGCTGCAGCATCTAAAAGATCCCATTGCGTTTTGGTAATTTCTTCTAATTCTTCTGGAGTGCGTTTCCAACGTAAATCAGCACGTTTAGCTAAAACACCTGTTCCTGTACAAGGGGCATCAAGTAAAACGGCATCTGCTAATTTGAATGATTCTTCAATGGCATCTGCACGTTTGATTTTAACGATATCTGCGCCACAAGCTTCTGCATTTTCTGCAATGCGTTCGATTCGTTTTGCATTGATATCAACAGATAAAATGGTTCCTTTATTGGTCATCATATCAGCTAAAAAGATTGTTTTTGTTCCTGGAGCTGCACATAAATCAATAATGCTTTCACCTGGTTGGGGATCAATAATCCAAGGTGCAAAACCAGCACCAATATCTTGTACTTGACATAAACCTTTTTCAAACCAACCTTTTTTGATTACATCAGAAAGTGTTTGAACTTGGAAGAATCCTGGAAGCCATTCGCTTTCAACAAATTCAACTCCAGCTTTGCTCATTCTGAGTTTAAAGTTTTCGGTTTGAGTTTTTAGATTGTTAACTCGTAAAAAATAATTAGGACGTTTGTTGTTCGCTTGCATTAACAGGAATGCTTCACGCTCACCATATCTTTCAACCCAACGTTTTACAAGCCACTCAGGGTGTGAGAAGGTAACAGCAACTAATTGCGTTCTATCTTCAAAAGCTGGTTTTGGTAAATTAGCAACTTCACGCTGAACTTTACGAAGTATGGCATTGGCTAAATCACCAGATTTATTACTGATTGATGTTTTAGCTAATTCTACGGCTTCATTTATTGCTGCGTAATCAGGAGTTCCATCCATAAACAATAATTCATAAATACCTAAGCGTAGAATATTTTTGAATTTCGCTTCCATATCAGAGACCGCAACATGACTATATTCACCAATAATAAAGTCCAAGTACATTTTACGGCGTAAAATTCCTTGAATAATTTCATTGGCCTGTTGACGTTCTTGTCCAGTTAATGAATTCAGAGTTGAATCATCTATGCGATGTGTTTTGTCGAAATGGGTTAGAATGCCAACGGCAACTTCCCGAGCTGTTAATTCTTGTTCCAAAGCAGTTGAGTTTTGGATGTCCATGTTTCTTATTTAGCCGTGAAATATACCATATTTACAGACAGATTTCATTAGCTAATTTCATTTAGAGCCAATAGTTAACCTTGTTAGTTTAAAAAGAGCAGTAAAAAGGTGAAAAAATGAATTAATTGGAAGATGTAGATTAGAATGAGAAAATAGATTCTGTGCTTTGAAGTTTTTCTTGGCACGGACCAAAACTCATTCTCCGAAATGTGTTCATTGATGCTTCTTGTACAAAATCGTGAGCCAAAATTCTCTCTTCGAAATCCATTACCCAATGAATAATAGGTAAAATCGGAGAGAGCGGGAGGGTGGTAAGATGCTGATAATATTAGATAATTTAGAGAAAAAATTGTAATTGACCACCCAATTAATCTCCCTCCAAATAAAAATCACATTTTTTGAATAATATGATGTGGAGGCAGAGACTTGCTAAGTACTTAACGACTATTGATTAATTTATTTCTTTGGAGTTTTTAACTTATCAAAACGTTCATAATTTGTGGAAAACTTTCTTTGCATTGCATCACCAAATCTTTGTATTCTTGAATAACAACAAACCATAGTTGGTTTCAGTTCATAAGACTGAAATAAAAGGGAATTTCGTTCAAAACGGAAGCTGTACCCGCAACTGTAAACTCCATTTAACTTTTGATCTCATCTTATACCACTGCTTACACGGCGGGAAGGTTAATCAAAAGGGAGTGAGCCAGGAGACCTGCCTTCTATGATCATTCAGAACTTTCGGGAAAAAAAGTTCTCTGGATTTAAAATCATGTTTATTCTTCGATTATCAGGTCTATTCTGTCTGATTTCATTCTTTTTTATTGGAAACATATCTGCTCAAGTCACTGATTCTGTTGAACTTCCAGAAATAGTGATTACAGAAGATCCGTTTTTATCTATTTCGTCAAACTCGACTACGAAAATAACGCGAATCCGAGTTAAGGAAAATGAATCATTTGTCAATCTTTCTGAAATTCTTCAGCAAGAATCTTCGTTTTTTCTTCGGAATCAAGGCTTGGGTTTATTATCTACCATTAGTTTTAATGGGTTTTCACCCTCTCAAATTCGTGTTGAATGGAATGGTATGGAACTGACACATCCTATGGTTGGTTTAATCGATGCCTCATTAATGCCCTCATCATTTATTTCCACAGTTGATTATTCGTCTTCGTATGTGACAACAAGTTCGGGTACGATGGCAATGGGAGGTGTAATTGCGGTAAATTCTGAATCAAAGGTTGCTAAACCTCTAGTTAATTATTCGTTTTCAACACTTAATAATCATGAATTTTCAGCCCACATCCCGATAGGAAAAAAACTTTCTCTAAAGTTGATTACCAACCAAAGTTCGAATGATTTTGAGTATTTCGATCCTGTTTTTTTGGAAGACAAAACACGAAAAAATAATTCTGTTTCAACGAGTGGACTTTTATTGAACTATAATGCGTTGATTTTTGGAAAAAGTCTTTCAAGTTCCGTTTGGGTTCAACATGCTGAAAGAGGAATTCCCGGTCCTATTGGAATAGCGGCTTCAAAAGCAACTCAAACCGATGAGTGGGTACGTTGGAGTAATTCTCTTCTGCTGAATTCGGGAAAATACCCTTGGAAATTACAAGTGAATGGAGCTATTGAGAAACTCGATTATTTGGATTCCACTTTAGTTCGTTTTGGGGATGACCCTTTAAGCTATAGTACTATTACGAGAACGCAGGTGAGAACCACGAAACGCTTATTATTTTTAAAAAAAATTTGGTCTGACTTCACTTTTGAACGATCCGATTTATACGTAAAAACAAATAACTATGAGAATTCAAAAAAAAGAGGGATTAGTAAATTTTTATTGAGTTCTACGTTCCTATTGAATCATAAACTAAGTTTTACTCAAATTAATCAATTAGAGCATTTTTCTGATTTTGGTTTTGCTTTTAGTCCATCTGTAGGAGTTAATTATCAACTAGTTAAAGATAAATTTTGGATTTATTCGACGCTTAGTAATGCGTTTTCACCGCCTTCGTTTAACGATTTATATTGGCCAAGACTTGGCAAACCTGATTTAAAAGCGCAATCTGCTACGAAATGGGAGAGTGGTTATTTTTGGAGTAAAGCGTTTGGAAATAATACGTTTATTCAAGAGTCTTCCTTGCTAATAGCTTTTATCAAAAATGGGATTCAGTGGGTTCCAGTTGGAAATGATTGGTATCCTGCTAACGTATTAGCGGCTGAACATACCGTTATCAATACATCATTAAATTGGAATTTTTCAAAAACGAATTGGAATATTTCTTCTGGAATAAACGCTTCAATAACCAAAGCTGTAATTGGTGAGGCGACTGAAGTAAATAAATCAGAAATAGGAAAACAACTCATATATGTACCTGATGCCATGCTTGGAGTTCATCTTGAAGCTAAAAGAAACTTTACAATGCTACGCATTGATTATCAACGTGTTGGGAATCGTTATCTAAATTATTCTAACTCAGATTGGTTAGATCCCTATCAATTTATAAATCTTCAACTTAATCATAAGATAGTCTCTAGAATGTATGATTTGACAATCGGACTTTTCATTGAAAATATGCTAAATGAACAGTATGAAATTATCAGTTTATATCCTAACCCTGGAAAAGTTTACCGCATATCCTTAAAAATAAAACTTAAATAAATATCATGAAAACTAAATTAATTATTTTACTCAGTCTCATCATTATAACAGTATCTTGTTCAAAAGACAGAGACGAGTCCACAGCTTCATCAATATTAATTTTAAATGAGGGTTTATTCAACTCAGGCACCTCGAGTATCTCTAGTTATAATCCCGAAACCAAAGAAATTGTTCAAAATGTGTTCAAGAATGCAAATAATACTGCCGTAATTGGAGACATCTTACAAAGCGCTAAAGAAATTGATGGGGAATTGTATCTCGTAGTTAACAATTCGCATAAAATTATGGTCGTTGATCCTACAACGTTAGTTTTAAAACGTTCTCTAATTATGCCTGAATCTGCAAGTCCTCGATATGTGGAAAAAGGGAATGATAATGAGATTTTAGTCACAGATATTTTTGGAAATTCCGTTAATAGACTAAATAAAACAAGTGGAGAAGTTGTTGGTCAGATTGCATTAGGAACCACATCTGAAGAACTTATTCGTGTTGGAACTAAAGTCTTTGTTGCTAATCCTGGACCCTATTTGAATTCGGCAAATACGATTTCAGTTATTGAAATCTCCAATAATTCAGTTTCTAAAATAGAAACAGAAGGAGTAAATATTGTTTCTATTAAAGTGGATAATTCTGGTATGGTTTGGGCGGTTGCGACTGGAAATTATGTTGACAAAACTGGAAAGATAATTATAATTGATAGTGAAAATTTATCCATTGTTAAAACTATTGATGTAGGTGGAAGTCCAAGTGAGTTGGATATTAATAATTCGACAAACGAGGTTTTTGTTTTAAACTCTCCAACTATTCAAGTTATTGATTTAAAAACCTATATTATTAAACAGACAAGTTTAGTAATAGGGAGTTTTTATACATTGAGTGTGGACGAAAATGACAAAAAGTTGTATTTAACTGATCCTAAAGATTACACATCAAACGGAATATTAAAGGTTTATTCGCTAAGTGGAGATTCATTGGACCAAGTAACAGTTGGTGTAAATCCTGGATTTATTCATATTGCAAATTAAAGGTCAGTGAACATTTTATGAGTAATTCTAGGCTTGACCCAGAATCTCGATCTAGAGCAGTAAAGACTAAAAAAATAAAATAGTTGTGAAGACTTGAATAAACGAGTCATAATGAAAAAAAAACTGATTTTCAACCACATTCATTTATTGTTAATGATGTTATCTCATGCTAAAACATGGAACTCTAATAAGTAAACAAAAATAAATGCAGCACCCAACTTCAAGTAAATGTCCACGTTGCAAAACGGATATTATGTGTAAAGTCGGTAATGTATCAGCATGTCAATGTTTTGAAGTTGAACTAAGCGCTAATACAAAAGAATACCTTAGTAAAATTCCCAACTATTCTTGTTTTTGTGTAAACTGTCTGAAAGAAATTGAAGAAATGGTTCAATTAGCTGAAAAGCTTCCTTTTCCTCAAAAAAAAGGAGAGTTCATTGAAGGTTTGCACTATTATAGGGATGGGATTTTCTGGGTGTTTAAGGAATTCTATCATATTCAAAGGGGTTATTGTTGTGAAAATAACTGTAAACACTGTGCTTATGGGAAGAATTATTAGTGATTGAGTCATCCCGTGATCTGACACGGAATCTTAGCCGAAAGATGAACGTTGCGAAACAGAATTCCAAATAAGGCAGAATTCGATTTTTTTTGTTGTCAGCGTGGTCGCTGCCTTTTATTTTTAATCACCAGCGAGGACGCTGGCGCTATAACTGTGAAAACAATAGTAAGCAAAAAGAACTTCAAAACGTTCTCCCTCCAGAATGATTTAATTTTGCAGTACACTAGTGATTTGGAGGGAGATCAAGAGGGTGGTCCAAAAAGACGTACTTATAAACTTAATTGATTTCAGCAAGATCGCTAATGCCTTGTTTATTGAATAATTAAGTATTAATAAGATTACTTAGACCAGCGCTATCATTTGATGTCAGCGTGGTCGCTGCCTTTTATTTTTAATCACCAGCGAAGACGCTGGCGCTATAACTTTGCAAAAATCCGTCAATATTTACCATTACTTACAATTTTCAAATTAGAATTGAGATAAAATAGTCTTAAATTAAGGAGCGAAAATAAAATTACTCATTTATCTAAAAGATTATGAAAAATCATCTGTTCAAATGGAGCATTTTAGCCTTACTTTTGGGCTTTGCTTGTACTAACAACTCAAAAAAAGACATGAACCCATTATTAATTGACTATTCGACTCCTTTTCAAGTTCCTCCATTTAATGACATCAAATTAGAGCATTATAAACCGGCATTTGATGAAGGAATAAAACTTCAAAAAGCTGAAGTAGCCGCGATTGCAGATTCAAAAGAAGCTCCAACATTTGAAAATACCATTCTTGCACTTGAAGAATCAGGAAAAGTGCTTGATAAGGTTGCGACTGTATTTTTTAATCTGAATTCTGCAAATACTTCTCAAGATATGCAAGAAATTGCTCAAGAAGTAGCTCCTCAATTATCTGGACATGGTGATGATATCAGCCTAAATCCTTTACTTTTTGCTCGTGTTAAATCCGTTTGGGAGAATAAAGACGAATTGAATTTACGTGGTGATCAACTTAAATTACTCGATGATTCTTATAAATCATTTGTAAGAGGCGGTGCTAATCTTAGTGATGCAGACAAAGAAACTTTCCGTGGAATTAACGAGAAACTTTCGTTCTTAACCTTAAAATTCGGACAGAACGTTTTATCCGAAACCAATGCTTTTCAATTAG
>CAZNTR010000153.1:0-9402 GCA_964575925.1 uncultured Chitinophagales bacterium | reverse complement strand
CGAATATTCGCTTGTATAAACCATAGAAATCATTCTGGGCTTGACCCAGAATCTCTGCCCAAACGAAGAATGGAGCAATCATCTTACATCGCAGCATAAACACAAAAACTTCACTTACATCAAAAACACTCGAACCCAAGTTAACAGAATTAAAATTTACTGTTAACCAAAACAGAGCTCGTATTTAAACTATCATCCCAGCCAACCTTCTCTATCTAAGCTTCTGTATTGAATCGCCTCAGCTAAATG
This sequence comes from uncultured Chitinophagales bacterium, assembly GCA_964575925.1. Classification (GTDB taxonomy): domain Bacteria; phylum Bacteroidota; class Rhodothermia; order Balneolales; family M1805; genus M1805. Next base: position 9,153 of record CAZNTR010000153.1, on the reverse strand, counting down.
AACTGTCATAATATTTTCACTGCCACCTAAGTCAGCAATAGTTCGTGAAACTTTCAAAATACGATCATAAGCCCTTGCTGATAAATTTAATTTATTAATCGCATTCTTTAACAAAGCCGCTCCTGTTTCATCAATTTTACAAACAGAGCGAACCATTCTTGAACTCATTTGTGCGTTTGAGTAAACACCTTTCATTCCAAAAAATCGTTTTAATTGAATATCTCTAGCACGAATAACTCGATCCCGAATATTCAATGAAGATTCACCTAATTGTTTTGACGCCAATTCATCAAAACTGACTTTATTAACCTCAACATGTAAATCAATTCGATCTAAAAGGGGTCCACTAATTTTTGATAAATAGCGTTGCATGGCCATTACATTGGTTGCAGATGAATCAAGCGGATCGAACCAATCTCCAGTTGGAGAGGGATTCATGGATGCAACCAACATGACTTTACTCGGGTAGGTAACTGATCTTCTTGCTCTGGAAATGGAAACCAACCCATCTTCAATCGGCTGTCGCATTACTTCTAGTGCGGAGCGTTTAAATTCAGGTAATTCATCTAAAAAGAGAATGCCATTGTGAGCCAAAGACAATTCGCCAGGCATAGGATTACTGCCGCCACCGACCAAAGCAACATCTGAAACCGTATGATGTGGAGAACGAAACGGTCTTTGTGTTACCAAACCGCCCTGTTTAGAAAGTAAACCTGCAACCGAATGCACTTTTGTCGTTTCAAGCGCTTCTTCCAAACTCATAGGTGGCAAAATACTTGTCAATCGCCTTGCCATCATGGTTTTTCCAGATCCTGGCGGGCCAACCATGATAATATTATGACCACCTGCTGCAGCAACCTCCAAAGATCGTTTTACATTTTCTTGCCCTTTTACATCACTAAAATCGACAGGGCTAGTTACATCATGATTTCCAAAAAGTGTTGCAAGATCTATCGTTTCAGGATTAATTGAGTTTTCATGATTAAACCAGCGGATGGCTTCGCCTAAATGCTCAATGGGTAAAATGTCAATACCATTTACAACTGCTGCTTCTGTTGCATTTTCTTTTGGTAATAAAACATGCGCAAATCCATGTTCTTTCGCTGATACGGCAATCGGCAAAACGCCTTTTACGGGTCTTATACACCCATCTAATGCTAATTCACCTAGAATTAGCGTGTTTTTCAATCTGTTTTTATCAATCTGACCAGAAGCTGCTAAGAGCCCGATTGCAATGGGTAAATCAAAAGCGTTTCCTTCTTTTGGTAAATCAGCTGGGGCTAAATTTACCGTTATTCTTCCGCGCGGAAAATCAACTCCTGAATTTTTTAATGCGGCTTCTATTCTTGTTCGAGCTTCTTGAACGGCTCTATCGGGTAATCCGGCCAAGAAATATTTAGGCATTCCACCATTTATGTTAATTTCAACGTCAATTACGTGGGCATCAACTCCAAAGGTTGATGCGCAAAAAGTTTGTGCTAGCATACTGTATCTTTTTAGTTATTTTATTGTAGAGACGCTTGAAAACAGAAAATCTTTCAACTGGAGTAAAAAAATGTCTGCAAATTCAATTTTCGAAGAAATAAAAGTAACAGGTAAAGAACTGTTAGAGACAATAAAATCAATAGTTTCGGATGGGAATGTGCGCCGAATTGTTATTAAAAATAAAAAGGGAAAAGTTTTAATTGAGATTCCTTTAACTGTTGGAGTTGCTGGTTTGGGAGCTGCAATTTATGTTTTGGGCGCTTTTATTCCGGCGATTACTTTCTACGCACTTTTTGCTAATGATTTTAATATAATCGTTGAACGTGATGGCTCAGGTTCATCTAAAGAAGTAGAAGCAGAAGCTCAAATTATTACTATTGTTGAAGACGAAGGTCCAGACAAAAAAGACTAGAAATAGTGTTTTACATAAACATAAAAAAAGCTGAAATATCAGCCTTTTTTATGTTTGTAAGAGTTTTTTTAAATCTGGAATAGAAATGGGTTTTACAAAATAACCACTAACAGTAGCATACGTTTTACTTTGTTCATAGTCTGAGTGAGCAATGGAAGAGCTCATAATATTAACTTCAATTTTCTGATCAAATGAATTTTTCAATGCTGAAAATTCATCTAAAAATCCCCATCCGTCTAAAATCGGCATATTCAAATCTAATAAAATGAGCTCAGGTAAGGGCTTCTTGCGTTCTACTAAATTTTGAATATAATCTAGTGCCTTTTTCCCATTTTCTTGAACAACTACATTATTCGCTAAAGCTTTTATTTCAATTAGTTTAGTTAGACCGAAAACGAAAATTTCATCGTCGTCGATAATTAAGATTCTTTTTGCCTTTGGCTTCTCTAACATAATCTTACTTGCACTTACTATACAATTAAACTTAGCTTAGTTGTACTTTTAAATCCTTAAATAATATTCAATTGTTCTTTAACAACTTTAACGTACGATTTACTTACGGGAATTACATGCTTACCAATGTATAAATCATGATCTTGAAACGACTGAACTTTTGAAATTGGTACAGCATAACTGCGGTGAACTCTTAAGAAATCAGATGAGTTAATTTTTCCCAATAAGGTGTCCATTGTAGAGATTATCAAATACTTTGTGTCTTGTGTAAAAATTTCAATGTAATCTCCATCAGAGTGTAAATATTGAATATCGCTAATCGTGACTTTAACGTATGAATCGTTTTTACGAACAAATATTGCATTTTCGTTAGTAGTATTAGTATTTGAACTAGTTTTACCTCTATTAAGATCATCAACTGCTTTTGAGAGTGCTTTAAAGAAACGAATTTTTTGAAGTGGTTTTAGAACATAGTCTAGAACAGAGGCATTAAACGCCTGAATTGCATACTCATCATAAGAACTTATAACAATTGCAGAAATTTTATTTGGTAATTGCCCAAGCAATTCAATTCCATTTACGCCATTTAAATCAACATCTATAATTAATAAATCAACTTTGTTTTGTAATAAATACGCAAATGCAACTTCTGGATTTTGAATTGTTTCAAGTAAATTAAATGAACCATATTCAGATAAAAGTTTAGAGACTATGGTCAAACTAATGGAATCATCATCAAGTACTATGCAACTATAATCCTTCATTTAGATTTTTTTTTAAATATTTCGTTTATGGTAATTTAAACAAAAAAACGTCAGCTTCATAGCTGAATAATCTCTTAACCCTTCTAGGGCAATTATTTAGAAATAAAAGAAAAAAAAACGGGAGATAGTTCCCTATCAGCCCGTTTTATTTTTTTGATGTGGAGGTTAATACATAAGCTTACTATTGAAAAAATCTCACTAGTAAGATCGATACTACCACAATACACATGTTCTAAGTTCTTAATAATTCTTCCCTTAGTTTGTTTTTTATTTCAGCAGGATTAAATGGTTTACCAAATACAGCAATAACACCTAGTTCAGAGGCTAATTGTGGAGCTGATTCATCTTGGCTAATCATAAATATAGGAAGCTTCGTAAACGCTGGAGTTGCTTTAACTTTTTTGATAAGTCGCATTCCATCCACATCAGGCATTAAATAATCCGTTATTATAGCATCAAACGTATCTTGTTTTAAACAATTCCACGCTTCACGTGCACTGTTGGCTTTTATGAATGTAAAATTGGGCATAGAGAGTAATTTTTCCCAAATTGATGTTTGCATTTCAACATCGTCAACTAACAGTATTTTAAAGGAACGCGCTTGAATTTCTTTAGGAAAATTATTTTGAATAGCTATTCGTAAATCATTTTGACCATAAGGCTTATGCAACCAAACTGTAACCCCAGCTTGCCTAGCCGCTTCTTCTGTTGATTTTATTGATGTTATCATAACTACTGGAACCGAACGAAGTCGTGGATTTCTTCGCATTTCTTGAACCAGCTCAATTCCATTCATTACAGGCATTTCATAATCAGTTATTACACCTGCAACCATTTCTGTTGCCATTATATCTAAGGCCTCTCTTCCTTGTCCTGCTTCCAAATAATTTACATTAAGATTTAATGATTGAAGTGATAATTTGGTGATATTTCGTTGGCTTTGGAAGTCGTCAACTAATAAAATATTTGCTTTTTTTGTTTGAAAAATCGACATAATACAAGTCCTTAATTTTTGTAAAATAAATCATTTAGCTCGGAAATAATTCGTTCCCTATAAGAATGAATCACATCTGAAGTAGGTTCTTTTTTTAACAAAGCGTGCAGAGTTTTCAATTTATCAGTTAGTGTTTTTTCGCCCAACATAGCAACTGATGGCCACGCTTTATGTAATACTTTGCGCCATTCTACTGCTTTTTCAGGCACATAATCATCATTAAGAAGATCATAAACTTCTTTTAGAAGTAATCGGTAATTTGTTTGTAACTCTTGTTCACTCATATCTATTACGGGAGAAATGCTATAAGAAAATGAATCGTTATTCTTACTCACTTTTCCCGAAACAGCTTGGCTTTCAATAAGATTACAGCTCAATGTTAATTTAATATCAAAGCCCGATAAATCCGATGTTGATATCATTAAATTCCCTCCTAATTGCCTTATTAAATAAGTTGCTAGCAACTCATAACTTTTTTCGAGGCCATTTCTGTACATAATGGAATGAGGATGTTCATCACCTGTATCAGAAAAGGTGATTTCTAACACATTCCATTCTTTATAATTAATTGTTATTCCAATAAATCCATACTCTGTATGTGCTAATGAGTAACAAAATAAGAGTTCCAATATATTTGACAATCCCAAATAGGGACCAATCACATTCTCTGAAAATTTCAAATTGGAATTCATAATAAACACAAGGCGACCATTACTTAATCGCTGATATCTATTTATGTAAAATCGTACAATTTCATTTATCGGAAATGGTAATTTCACAGCCCTGTCATGATCATTTTGAATATGATGCAATCCATCTAATAAGGGTTTTGCTTCTAAATACAATCTGTCGAGTTCACTTAGTAACGATTGTAATTTGGGGAATCTTGAGTCTTTATTTATTTGTAAAAGACATTGAGATAATTCCCCAAATAAGGAGTCTATATTATCAATTATGGACTCTTTAATAGGTTCAGCGACAACTTCTAAGTATAAATGATTAATTGACTCAGCTAATTGATGAATTGGAATTCCAGCTAGAACCGTTGTTGTTGCTTTATTAAATAACTCAGCTTTTACTTTATAATCTTGATCTTTTATCAAAATTCGTACGTCTGATAGGGAATTTAGTAAATCAGGCAATAAAGCAGTGTAGTTCGGAAGAATTCGTTTCCAATCGATTATACCTATGCAAACCGGCAATGAAATTACTTTTAAAATAAATTCATCGGTTGTATTAACTTGAATTAGAGTTAATTCATTAATTAACTTTGATGAAAGTATCTCAAACTCATCAGATTCTACGTGTGCGATAACTGGGATATGTATCATATTGTTTTTGTTATCTCTTGTAGTGCTAAACGAACATCTTTTTCAACTAGAATCATATATTCTGAAAGCTTTTTAAGCGTTTCCAGTGCTGAGATTTTGTCGAAATTTGGGTTCGCTGTTTCTGCCATTATTTCTTTGCAAAAACCTACCATCTCACTCAAGCCAAAATATCCAGCATTGGGTTTAATACGGTGCACAAGCATTCTAATTTGCTTTACGTCAAATTCTGTTATGGCAATTGGCAAGGTTTCAATTGTGTTTACTAAAACTTTATAAAACTGATCTAATACACTGAATTTGAATTCTTCATCACCATCTGCCATTACATTTATTTCATCAAAACTCAGTAGGCCTTTTACTTGCTCTGTACTATTAGTATTACTTTCTACTTTACCGCTCTTTTTCACGATCCATTCTTCAATAGAATGCTTAATATCTTTGGGATCAAAAGGTTTTGTTATTACACCATTCATGCCAGAGTTTTCCATTTTCTCATATTGATCAGATAATACATCAGCTGTTATTGCAATAATTGGCATATCACTTTTACTGATTTTGAGCTCATTTCTAACAAAAGAACTCACTTCGAATCCATCCATTTCTGGCATTTGTATATCTAAAAAAACGAGATCATATTTTTTATTTCGTAATAAATCAATCGCTAACAGACCCGATTCAACCGAATCTGAGTTACAATTCCATTTATCTAATAATCGTTTTAAAAAAAGTAAGTTTACTTTATTGTCATCAACTAACAATAGATTGTAGGCAGAATAATCTAGAGCTTCTATTGTTGAATGGGAATTTTTCTGTATTTCTCCCTTCCAAATTGGCAAGTTTAAATCAATTATAAACTCTGAACCTTGTCCAATTTCAGAATGAACTTGAATCGTTCCACTCATTAGTTCAATAAGCCGTTTTGAAATACTTAAACCAAGCCCTGTACCACCAAAGCGTCTTGAAATACTTGGATCTGCTTGCACAAATGGATTAAATATTTTTGTTAATTGCTCTGTATTCATTCCTATTCCAGAGTCAGATACAGAAATTTGAATATCTGCATTTTCCATATTTGAAGACTTTTTAGAAGATAGACGAATAATAACTTTCCCTTTGGAGGTAAACTTAATCGCATTTTCAACCAAATTAAGCAACACCTGTTGAATTCTTGCTACGTCTCCAACTAGCATTCCTTCCATTACCTCTGAAGTATCAAAATAAATCGAAATCTTTTTTTCTTTAGCTTTTACAGATAGAAGGCGTTGCATATTTTGAGCAACATCGTTCAACTCAAATGGATTGTGTTCTAAATTTATTTTTCCAGATTTTATTTTTTCACTATCTAAGATGTCGTTTATTATTACTAATAAGTTATCCGAAGAAACTTTTATCGTATCTAAGTATTCTTTCTGAACCTCATTTAGCAAGGTATCTTGTAATAAGTGAACCATTCCACGAATTCCATTTATTGGTGTGCGAATTTCATGAGACATATTAGCAAGGAACTGATCTTTAACCCGCGATAACTCTATAGCTTCTTCTTTAGCTAATTTATATTCTTTTGTTCTATCCTCAACCATTTCCTCAAGTCGCTTATTCATTTCTATAAGTTCAATATTCGCTCGTTTTATTTCAGTAATATCGACTCCTGTTAGGAGATATTGAATATCGTCTTTTGTTGCAGTACCACCAATTTTACGACAGGTAAATTCAAATACACGTATTTGCGAATTAAATTGAAACTCAATTTCTAGCTTGGTGAATGTATATTGTCGTGTTTTTTCAATAGCCGTATTAAAACTTTCCTGATATTTTACAGGAAATAAGCTATTGAAAGTTTTGAGATTAGAATTTGGATAAAGAGGAGTTTGCAATTTTTTGATGATATTTCTTGCAAATTCGTTTGTAATTAAAACATCACCTTTATCATTAATTAAAATTTTGGCGATTCTTGAATTATTGAGCATCGCTTTCAATAACTCCTTATCATGTTCAATTCGTTCTACTAAACTAACCTCTTTTGAAATATCACGCTGAACAGATACAAAAAAATCCACTATCCCTTCTTCGTTTTTAACAGGGGTAATATTCCATTCAACCATATAGGTAGATCTATTTTTTCGGTAATTTATATTTCTTCCTTGAAAAGGCAAACCCTGGTTTAAATTACTTTTTAATTCCTTTAATACTTTCCTATCTGTTAGTGGACCCTGAAATATTCTAGGAGACTTCCCAATTAGCTCCTCTTTAGTGTAGCCTGTCATATCACAAGCAGCCTTATTAACATAAATTATTTTGGGATCAGGCTTTTCTAAACCTGAAGTAGTTACAATTACAGATTCTTTAATTTCTGCAACCGCAGGAACAAGCATTTCTAATTCTTCTTTGGCTTTTTCTTGTTCCGTTATGTCTCTAATCATTCCCAGAAGAATCTGCTTTTTACCTTCCAGATAATTTACTCGCTTACAATGAACATCAGCAACAAACTCTTTCCCATTTTGAGCAATGAGTTTTATTTTACCCTCATACTTTCCTGTTTTAGATAATGTGGCTAAAACAGGCTTTAGATTAATTTGCGAAAAATCAACTAATGTGCTAATTGGTTTTGAAACGAGTTCTTCACTAGAGTATCCAAAAAGTTTTAATAAGGTCTCGTTTACACGAATAATTGTAGTTTCTTCTATTAATGTATCAATTTCAATCTGTTCTATTTCTAATAATCTCGGATATGTTGCTAAAAAATATCCAAACATATTATGGTCGAAAAACATATTAACTATCGATTCTTGTTTACGTTTTTCAGAATCTTGTTGAAAACGCAAAATAGCCGAAAGTAATGCTGTTTGCAGTGTAATTTTATCAACAGGTTTTGAAATAATTCCATAAAAATCTTCTGATAAAGATCTAGAAACCATATCAAAATCACTAAATGCGGTAATGAATATAATGGGAATTTTATAGCGTGAATTCAAATAATGCGCAAATTCGATTCCATCAGTAAATAACGCACTATCTTTAATAGTAAATTCCGAATCAAGACGTACATCCATTAATATAATATCAGGATGGTGATCCTCAATTGCTTTAATGGCTTTTAAACTATTATCAGCTTGTGGCAACACCTCGAAAAACTCGGATCTCGCAGCTAAAATTAGGCTGAAATAAGAAAGCTCATCATCATCAATTATTAGAACTTTTTTTGATTCCACGTTTTACTCCACTGAAAAAAAATAATATCAGAACTAAAGTAAGTGTTTGATTGGAAATGAAATTAAATTATAGACAAATGGGTCTTTTTTTTCGATAAGTAGCCTAGCAAACACAAATTTGAACTCATTTTTAAAACAGTTTGAAATGGTATTTTTACTAGATGTAAACAATAGCGGTTGAACTACATTCACTACTTTTTTTTATTTTAAGAAAGGGAATTCGGTAATTTGGAACCTTGAATAGAGTTACAAACGAGAGTAAAAGATCATGGCTTTCACCATAATGACGGATTTGGTCATCCTGTTATAAATCAGAATCTCGTTCGGATTGGGAGTTTTTAATTTAGACACGAACGAGAGCATAAGATTTATGTCATTCGCCATAATAACAACTCGGTCATTTGCCATAGGTATCGTTTACACTTTAACTTTTTTTTCAATACAAGATGCTAAATAGTCGTTGCTAAAAACAATATAAGTAATTGATAATATTGGATATAAATTG
>CAZNTR010000152.1:0-9486 GCA_964575925.1 uncultured Chitinophagales bacterium | reverse complement strand
GTTGGATTAGTTTTAGCTATTTAGTTCACCGCATTGCACGCTGGACCATTGCACCATTAGCCGTTTTGGTTGCTTTAATTAGCGCTGTTGGTTTAATGTTTACAGATAGTATTTATGCTCCAATTTCCATTATTTCACTTTTAGCCATTTTTTTTACGATTTTGAGCATCAAAAAAGGAGTCATTTTTCTGCCTGGACCTCTCAAAACCATCATTTATTTTCTTTTTATGAATTTTAGTGTAATTACAGGCTGGTTTAGATACGTTAAGGGCACTCAATCTGTACTTTGGGAAAAAGCCAAACGATAAATGATTTTCTTTGGGAGAATAATTTGAGACCTTATTTTTTTAGCCTTTCACTTCGTTATTCTTCTTTTAACAAAATAATCTAGAATTTGTGTAAAAAATCGTTTCATTTATAAATCATTTTATATACTATCTATCAAATTTAAGATAAGACTATATGAATTGTATAATTGTTGATGATGACCTCGCATCTCGCCTACTCATTCAAAAGCTAATTGAACGCTCAGGGGAATTACATTTAGTTAAATCATGCGAAAGTGCTTTTGAAGCAGCCGATGTGCTAAAAAGCGAAGCTATCGATTTACTATTTCTTGATATTCAAATGCCTGAAATGACAGGTTTAGAATTAATGGATTCTCTATCTGAAATGCCTCAAATTATTTTAATTACGGGAAAAGCTGATTTTGCCGTTGATGCCTTTAAATACGACGTTACTGATTATTTAGTGAAACCCGTTAGCCCTGCGAGATTCTTACAAGCCATTGAAAAAGCGTACAAACGATTTGAACAAATCTCGCATGAAGTTAAAAGTTCAGATTATCTCTTTATAAAAGATGGAACCCTTATAAAAAAAGTTCCCTACAATACCATTCTTTATATAGAAGCTTTAGCTGATTATATGATGATTTATACTACAAAAAGTAAACACATGGTTTTAACTCCAATGCACGCAATAGAAAAAAAATTACCGTCTGATACCTTTGTTCGTGTGCATCGTTCTTATATCATCTCTTTAGATTGGCTTGAAAAAATTGAAGATAACACAGCTATCATTATGGATAAATTTATTCCTGTTGGGAATACCTTTAAATCAAGATTAATGAAACGCATTAATTTAATTTGATTTAAATTTTTAAATACAACACTCAAAAAGAAAACGCAATCACTATTTTCTTTAAGAAATCCCCCAACCCCCTTTGACGTACTTTTCGGCAAAATCGCCACATATTTACTCAAAAAGAGAACTTTTTATTCAAATCGTTTATTTTGTAAAGCAGATCACTGAACTAAACCTCCCCCCTTTTGCTAAGAACTTCTAAAATAAAGACGCAAGAAATTTAAAGGGTCAGGGGCTGATTGGGAAAGCAATCGGTACTAATCCAACTTTTGGCATTTCATTCAAGATGCACATCAAATAAGAACCAGCAAGCCCATGGATATATCCTTAAAGTAAAACCGCCTTTACTGCCTCAAAAAGCGGAATTTTCGGGCTTTACTAGCGAATATCTTTTTTATATAAATCCCATTTAACCCTGTCCTTGGGCTAGTCTCAGAATCCCAGCCGAAAGAAGAATGTGAGTTTAACAAAGGAAGTAGCAAAGAGACAGAATTTCCACTATTTACCAAAAGCTTCGAAACATGAGTGTACTCCGAATAGTAGTTTTCAGTAAAATACATATCGGATTCGCGGGATTTCTAAGGGTATAATTCGAATGAATCGACTTTTTAGAGTTGAGTCAAACAACAAATCGTCACGTTTCAATTTTTACTTATCAAATGAAAAAGTGACTTTTATTCATCCTAGAAAAAATCATTTTCATCGAGAGTTTAAGAGCTAAACACTTCTTAACAACTACCTTTCATACAAATGAACAACCCTCTAAATAGATACTGTATGAAATTATCCAAAACCCTACTTTATATAATCACATTTTTTATTGTTTCGAACTGCCAAACAGTAATTGATCATAACGAATCAAAATTAGCCATTGAAGAAATTCCAATTCCAGTGGGTTTCACATTCGAATCAACGAAAGAAGAACGTATTTCTTTAACGACTAATGCGGATCAAGTAGATGTTTACACATCAAATGGAATCGATACAACTTTTATTGGGCGTTATTCCACAACTGATCTAAATCAAATTACGACTTCGGTTGAAAGTGTTGAAATCATTATAAAACCGCTTGGTGTACAATTACCTGAAATCACTTCAATGGCAGTACAAAAATCAGCAACCACTGTTCCAATTGTTCAAGAACGAGCAATTTCTAAAATTAGTGGCAATTTTTATGCAATCGGAGTCTGGGATATCAACGGTAAACCAACTTATCTTGAACCAAGTAGAGACCTAATTGATCAAAGTTTCATCGATGATATAAACGCATCTTTACCAGAAACTCGCCCAGTTCCACAATACAATGCCAATTATTTAAACGGTAAGAACATGAACACAGAAATCACCGAACTTGCAGACGTTTGGGTTACGTTTGTTCACGAAGGTGCGGGTTGGAAAAATGCTTTAGGATACTTTACTTATCCACTCGGCAATACTCCAACTTCTACTTCCCAAATAGATAGCTTATTTGTTCTTTTCCCTAACGTAAGTTTTTCAGGTTCTGGCGGCGCATTACTTACTGGCGACAAAGTCTATTTAGGTCGATTCCCTGCAAACACAGGAATTGGTTGGTTTTTAATTCCAAACGGGTTTTCAACTGGGAACGGTTCTATAAGCATTACGGCTGGAATAAAATACTCCATTCATAGCTTAAACGATTTCACGGCAAGCACTTATAATCAACATACAATTCTATTGAATGATGCTCAACGCGAATTATTACTTCTAGGTTTTGAAGATACTAGCAGACCAGGTGGAGATAATGATTTTAATGATGCCATTTTCTTCGTCTCATCTAATCCATATCGTGCTATCAACAATCCAGAATTACTTCCTATTCAAGAAGCAGTTGATACTGACAGTGATGGTGTTTTTGACCACGAGGACTCTTACCCAAATGACTCAGAACGCGCTTTTGATGCTTATTTCCCATCTGCTAATCAATACAATTCATTTTTGGCAGAAGACTTATGGCCAGTAAAAGGTGATTACGACTTTAATGACGTTGTTGTCGATTACCGAATTCATTATGTTCATGATAGCAAAAATCAAGTTAAAGAGGTAAGTTTTGAAACGGTGATTAAAGCAAATGGCGGTTACCAGCAAAATAGCATGATGATGCGCCTTCCTGTTAGTCCAACTTTAGTCGAAAAAATTTCAGACTATCAAAAATTTGACTCCTACATTCAACTTGCTGAAAATGGAACAGAAAAGGATCAATCAGAAACTGTTTTCATACTTACAGATAATTTAAGCAAAACATTGCCACCACCTATTGGCTCAAAAGTTACTAATGTGATAAACTCTGATCCAAAAATGAATCCGGTTAATCTTACTGTAAAAGTTACTTTTACTAGTCCTATTTCTAAAACACTTCTTGGTTCTGCTCCTTATGATCCCTTTGTTATTCCAAATTTGGATCGCTCACGTGAAATTCACCTTGCTGGAAAAACGTTAACCGATAAAGCAAACGCTAAATTATTAGGGACGCAAGATGATGCAAGTGGTTCTTTTGATCGTCCGAACTTTACCAGTAAAACTGGTTTACCTTGGGCATTCGTTATAAGTAGCTCAGTTCCTCATTCACAAGAAGGAATTGATTTCACCTTAGGCTTTTTAAAATTTTCAGATTGGGCTTCATCAAAAGGAACACTATATTCTGATTGGTTTCTAAATAAAACGAATTACCGAAATACAGCTACATTGTACTTAAAATAAGTAAGGCACAAAAATATGTCTCTTTCATCCATCGAAATCAAGAACACAAATTCTAATTTACAACACATTTCGCAAGCATTAACGATAACAGATGCTAATGGAATTTATATTCACGTAAATGAGGCTTTTGCAAGTATTCTTGGTGAAGATGCGATTAACATAATTGGGAAAACCTTGTATGATTTTGTACCTGAGGCTAGTATAGATCTTATTCATGAATCTTTAAACGTATGCAAAACAGGAAGAACTCATCAATTTGACCTGATTTTAGCAAACAATTCAAAAGAATTAATTGAAACTTCTTTTACCTGTATCCCAATTAATAGAGACAATGAATTTCAAGGTGTTATTTCTGTCATTAATAATTTAACCTTGAATAAACGTATAAATGAAAAAATTCAACGAAAAGAACACCTTTTAAAAGGTGTTTCAGAAGCACTTAATGCCTTAATTTCGCACTCCGAACTCCAACATGGAATTAACAAAGCCATTGAAATTATTGGCAAAGCTACCAAAGCGGCTCATATTTTCTTTCTTCCTGTTTCTATTCTAGATTCTGATGGCAATTCTATTGTTACAGAATTACTTTGGCAATCGGAAATGGCAATTGATGTTTCTGATCATCTTAAAGATATTGGTAGCTTTTGCGATATTATTTTCGAAAAAGAGTACAGTTATTTAAGTACAGGTATGCATTTTGACAATAAAATGTTAGCCTATTATCTTAATAAATTTAACAACTTAGGCGAATTAGGTCTACGCTCATTTATCTTAATTCCAATTGTTTTAGATAAAGTACCTATTGGTATTTTCGGCATCAATTCCTTCGATAAAGATTTTGAATGGTCTTCTGATGAAATAAATGCTCTAATTGCTTTTACCTCAAGTACTTCGGCTATGATTAATAGCGTATTGTCAAAATTAAAGTTCAAATCTCAAAAGCAATTTTATGAAAACGTTCTAAATCGTATTCCTTCTGATGTAGTTGTTTTCGACAAAAACCATCGATATAAATTTGTGAATCCTGTTGCAGTTGCTGACCCTGAGATTCGTGAATGGCTTATTGGGCACGATGATTTCGAGTATGTTGCTTACAGAAATAAACCGAAGGAAATTGCGGAAAATAGAAGAGAATTTTTTAACAAAGTAATTGAATCTAAAAAAATGCACTTTTGGGAAGAGAAACTTACAACACCAGAAGGAAATGATAAATGGATTTTACGTTATCTATATCCCGTTTTTAATTCTCATGACGAATTAGAAATGGTAATCGGTTATGGATTAGATATTACCGATCGGGTAATACAAGAAAAAGAATTAATTCAAGCGCGTGAAGAAGCCATTGAATCCCAAAAGGTTAAGCAAAATTTTCTAGCAAAAGTAAGTCACGAAATTCGCACTCCAATGAATGGTGTAATTGGTGTAATGAATTTATTAGATCAATCTGACTTAAACGACGAACAACAAGAGTATATCGAAATTCTTCGTGAGTCATCTAGTTACCTCATGCACTTAATTGATGATATTCTTGATCTATCAAAAATGAACGAGGGTAAATTCACACTCAGTAAAAATAATTTCAATCTGAATGAAATTTTAAATGGTGTGATTTATGCCAACAAACAAAAAGCAGAATCAAAAAAGCTCACATTTATTACCAAATTACCTGATAACAACGAACAACTCGTTTTTTCAGACCCTGTACGTTTACGCCAAATTTTGATGAATTTAATTAGTAATGCAATTAAATTTACACATAGTGGATCTATTGAATTTTCTGTAAAAACCTCAAAACCTAGTATTGACAAATTAAATTGTATATTTACTGTTAAAGACACTGGTGTTGGTATTGATGAAATCCACAAAAATCAGCTCTTTCAAGCCTTTCAACAAGGCAAACCTGCGGTTGGTCAACAATTTGGAGGTACAGGCTTGGGTCTTAGCATTGTGAAAGAAATTGTTCAACTCATGAACGGTTCAATAGACATTTCGAGTAAAGTTAATTCAGGTACCGAATTTATTGTTTCCCTTACGTTTGACTTGGAAAAACAAGAAGTAGAAGAAAAACAGAAAGATTTAATTACGAATAATTCCTTGTTAAAAGGATTGCATTTATTAGTTGTTGATGATCACTTAATCAATTTGACAATAGCGAAAAAAATTGTTC
Source organism: uncultured Chitinophagales bacterium (assembly GCA_964575925.1). Classification (GTDB taxonomy): domain Bacteria; phylum Bacteroidota; class Rhodothermia; order Balneolales; family M1805; genus M1805. Next base: position 3,458 of record CAZNTR010000152.1, on the reverse strand, counting down.
AACATTGGGGCGTTACGGTAGAAACCGCTAGTAATGGTGCTGAGTGTATTAATAGTCTGAACGAGAAAAAATTTGATGTCATTTTGATGGATATGCAAATGCCTGTTATTGACGGTATTGAAGCCACTCGTTTAATTAGGAAGTCGGGTAAAGAGTACAATTCCATTCCTATTATTGCCATGACTGCCGCAGCTTTACCAGAAGAAAGAGAACGCTGTTTAAATTCTGGAATGAATGATTATCTCGCCAAGCCTTTTAATCCCAATCACTTATTAGAAATTCTAAAAAAACATTTTAATCCTCCTGCGCAAGAACTTAGTGATTTAGATGAAACCGAAATAGAATCAGCTTTCTTTAATCTAGATTATTTACTCGAAGTTTGTGGTGATAATCGTGAGTTTTTAATAGAAATGATTGGCATGTTTAAAACAGACATTCCTCTTTTAATTGCTGAAATGAAAGAACATTTTAAAAATGAAGATTTCAACGAATTGAGCAGAACTGCACATAAAGGGAAATCAACTGCGGGCTATATGAACGCCGAAAGTATGAGGAATTTATTCATTTCCATTGAAGTAGAAGTCAAAAAAACTACTTTTGAAAATACATTACTTACACAGTATATAGATGAAATCGAACGCATCTTCAAAAAAATTATAACTGAATTACAAAAAAAAGACTTATAACATGAAAACTAAATTACTCGTTGTTGACGACGACAAAGCTATGGTTCAATTACTCCGTTTCGTACTTGAAAAAGAATATGAAGTAATTACTTCCGACAATCCCATTACAGCCTTAAATCTTTTAAAAACCTTACAGATTGATGGAATAGTCTCTGATATCTCCATGCCAACCTTAGATGGATTCGACTTCTTGAATTCGATTCGCAATGACTTAAAAAGCACGATTCCCGTAATCATGTTATCCTCAAAAGATTCATCCACCGATAAAGTAAAATTTCTATTAGCCGGCGCCGACGATTATCTAGTAAAACCGTTTAATCCACAAGAACTAACCGCCCGTTTGACTTCTGTTTTCAGAAGAATGAGGATGATGAATTAGTGAGGGTTTTTTGTTTAATTAAAAAAGACCGTTATTTCTGTCCTTTTTGTGAATTTACTTAAGAGGATTAACCATATTGGTTGTTAATGTTTGGTCTAATTACCAACACGTTTCCTTTCATCGATTTGCGATAATAATTGTCTTCTCATTTTTTATTGGTTTCACTGATGCCATCTTCATCCGCTTTTAGTGAACACTGAATTTTAAGTTTCTGCATAGCAGATTCATACTTTGCATCATAATTCAAAACCTCTAACAATTTGGAGTCTTTTAGAAACCAATATACCAAGTTTAGCTTCTTAACATCTTTCAATCTTCCATTTTTATCCTTTATGCATAAATGAAGATGATAATATTCCCCGTAATAACTTGACACAACTATTTTCAAGTAATTAGAATCATTTTCAAAATGCATGCAGTTATATCTAGTGTATACATAAACATATTTTTGGTCAATTTCTAGCTTAACAACATCATAAAGCAATGACCTAATAATACTAATCAAAATTAAGCCGACAACTAAGGCAATCATCCAAATCAATGCTAAACCTGACAACTCAGACCATCTTATTAGAATTGCAACCAACCCCATACCACCCAAAACGGTAATGATATCCATAATAAGATTTTGCTCTTCTTTTATTACTAATTTTTCCAATTCCATATTTTTCCTAATCTACAGAAATTAAAACTTCTCTAATCTTTTTTGACCTCGTCATATATAACTTTACCATCACTAATTGTACCCCCAACATCCGTTGCATTTTCGATCGCATTTACAGTACTCACAGCCTGTCTAGCTAATGCCTCAGAGCGTGACCTAGCACCAGCTTTAAGATTTTTTGTTGCAATGTCATATGATGTTTTTCCTATATTTTTATAACCGTCTTTTACAACACTAAAAACAGATTTACTTGTTTCAATAGTTTTACTTGATGCCCCCAATACTCCTGTCGTTGTCATATTGATCATTGCATCGGCACCTTTGCCAATACTTCTTGCCTTTTCATTTCCAGATGCCATACATACTAATTCCAATGCTCCACTTGGAATATCCTGTCCTGTTTCCGCTAACCCTACAGCCACTTGCCCCATACCCAAACCTGTTGTCATGGTTCCACTCACTATAAGTGCTGATGAACCACCAAATGTTACCGGTGTTAACGCTATTCCAGCGGCGATTTGTACCACTCCTCCAACCATTGTTAGTCCTCCAAACATTGCTGCCACCCACCCAATCAATCAACCCCGTTGGATCAATTCGTATCATTGAATTATACTGCACATAATTGTAGGGTGTTAACCAACTTCTTTTTGAGTGCAAAGGATCCACACTCAAAAACCGCCCAATTTCTGGGTCATAATTTCTTGCTAGCATATAGTCTAAATTGATACCACCTTCTTGGTCTCTTTCGTGACCTGTGAACTTATTCAAATCGTTTGGCGTTCCTGCGTTGTAGCTTCTGCCGGGGAGAACGTTGCCAAAGGGATCAAAATCATCCTCTCGACTCGTTTCAAGACAGAGATCTCCTATAAACCAATTGTTTTGAGAACACTTCTCAACTTTGAGACTGCTTAGTGTGAACTACCAATTCTTTTTTACCTTCACGAAATTCTCGAATTGATGTAACGGTTTCATCAGCCCAACTTTTATTTTTTGATTTCGCTGATAATTTTTCGGAGACTTTTTTTGTCGGCAGTACTTTTATCATTTTTTCCATAAATGTCAATTAACCAAATTTCTTCTTCTGTTAAATAGTAAAAGTAAATTACTCGAAAACCTGCTGATTTTCCATGTCCAATTCGAGGTAGCCGAATTTTTCGTGCACCCAGAGTCCCTAGTTCAACGATCCCAATTTTAGGATTATCAAGCAATAACTCAATTAGAAATTGATATTCAGTTTGAGTTAATAATTTCTTTACCGCTCTTGTGAAGAACGGTGTTTCTATTAATTTTACCATTCTATAATTTAATTCATATAGACTCATCACACAAAATAAAGTTTATCTGAACTTAATAATAGAGTGATTTTAAGAGACAGTTAATTTAACAGAGCATTTAGTGAATAGTTGATACTCTGAACTATAAATTCTTCCTATCTCAGAATCAATACAATTTTTTAACTAGTTATTCCCAGTTAATCAAATTAGTTATTCTAAGAAAACTTATAAGTGAAAACATAAGTGCAGCAATAACTGTAGCAATAATTTGAAGTTTCCTCCAACCCTCCAATTTATTCCAATTTTTAATATAATTTCGGTAAGTAGCCGCTATAATTAATGTAAAAACTGTAATAGTATACAATGGATCAAGACCATTTTTCTCTAGAAAAATTACCAGCTTTTGGGCTAATACATCTTTAGGATTTTCTATCATTCTTCTAATTGATTAT
>CAZNTR010000151.1:0-9540 GCA_964575925.1 uncultured Chitinophagales bacterium | reverse complement strand
AATAATAAAATCAAATCCCTTCAGAATATCATTAGAATAATCTAGACTTCCGTCTATTAAAATATCAGACTCAATTCCTTTAAAAATTTTGAAATTAATTCCTTCTTTTTGAAATGTATTATTTAAGTCGTCAATTTCTTTCCATTGTTTATACACGGCTTTTTCATTCAATCCGCCAGCATAAGCAGCTGTTTTTGAGTGATCTGTTAATCCAAGATATTCATAGCCTTTTTCATAACAAGCTCTTGCCATTTGTTCAATAGAAAAAGAACCATCACTATAAGTTGAATGGGCATGAAGAACTCCTCTAACATCTTTTAATTCAAGGAATTGTGGTTTTTTTTCGCCTTCATATAACTTAAATTCACCCATGTCCTCACGCAATTCTGGAGGAATCCAACTTAAGCCTAATTCTCCATATATTTCTTCTTCGGAAAATTTTGAGATACGATTTTCGAAATCAGTCTCGCCGTTTTCCGTCAATTTGAATAAGCCATATTCATTTAGCGCCATTCCTAAATCTCTTGCACGCTGACGCATCACAACGTTATGTTCTTTTGAACCCGTAAAATACATTAAAGCAACATCAAATTCGTTTTCAGCTACAATTCTTAAATCAACTTGGCGCCCTTCTTTAACTCTTACACTGCTTTTTGTATCACCACGACCGAGAACTTCAAGAATGGATTCATGGCTTGTAAATCCATCAAAAATTGAACTTACGGATTCGGAATCAGCTGCGACTAAAATGTCGATATCGCCAATAGTTTCTCTTTTTCTTCTGAAAGATCCTGCTAATTCAATTCGTTTAACGCCTTCAATATGTTGTACCAAGTCTTTGAATCGTAATGCAATAGTCTCTGCTTCGTCGAGGCGGCATCGATCGGAAAACTGTAACATCCAAGAAATGGATTTTAGAATTTTTTCTGCAGATTTTGCGCCCATCCCAGCTAATGACGCAACTCTTCCATCTTCACAAGCCGCTTTTAATTCATCAATCGTTGTGATATCTAAAGCTGAATAAATCTTATAAATTTTCTTTGGTCCTAAACCTGAAATATTCAACCACTCAATTAAACCTGTTGGAACTTTTTCTTTCATTGAATCCATTACAGGGGCTGTGCCTGACTGAACAAATGCCGTTATATCATTCGCAATAGATTGCCCAATTCCTTTAATTGATGTGAGTGTTCCAGCTTGAATAAAGTCATTAATAGATTCATTCATGGTTTCTACTGTTCGCGCAGCTTTGTCAAAAGCGATTGCACGGAATTCGTTCTCTCCCGCAAGGCGCATGTAGGTTCCAATTGTTTCAAGAAATTCGGCTATCGATTTGTTGGTCATTGTGGTGCAATTTGTTCTTTTATTCACTTATAAACGTCCACTAAGCTACGCATTGAACGGAATTCTTACAAGGTTTAGATTGAACTTAATACATTGAAAAATAAATCTGAATACTCGGGTCATGCACTTACTCCAAAATGTCTATTTTCAGATTATGTACTCTTCCATATACTACGAATTTGCCAATTTTTTGCTGAATACTGCTTTTCAGAATAAGTTTAGCTATTGAATCTTCTCCTGAAGGTCAAGGCTTTTAGTACTATTTTTGGAGGTAATGATTGTATTTTGAAATTTTCAAATTTTGAAAAATAGACGTAATTAGGAAAATATTCAAGTATAACTATTGCGATTTCTCACAATTATAATGAGTAGAGTTAAATAGAATAGATTTTTTTGAAGTTGAATAAAATTAAAAAAATCATACTTATAAATTAATTTTAGCTATTGATATTATTTGATTTAAGTGATAAAATTGTTTCGATTAGAAAAATGAATAGAAGTTTTTAAATTTTTTTTTTAAAATATGGTCCTATTGCAAAATTAAAAAATCATCATTTTTCAAATACATTTTGTTTTTATTGATAGTTTAAATTAGCTTCATAAAACATATTAGTACTCATTTATCGATAGCATCGATCTTAGTTTTACTTTTAAATTAATTTAATAAGTTGGTTGAAATGAATAAGGACAAATCGTTCACGGCAGAAGAAAAATTGCAGCTTATAAATGAAGCTGCGGAGTTTGGAGTAGCTGATACTATGCGCAAATATGATATTCCAATAACGACCTATAAACAATGGCTAAAAAAATATGAGTCTGATGGAATTGATGGATTAGATGTGAGTTTTAGAAGGGCAGCAAATCTTGAGTTGAGACAATTAAAGCTTGAGCATGTTAAGTTGAAAAAACTTTTTGTTGAAATGCAACTCATTATTGAAAAACAAGATGAGATTATTAAACAGCTATCCTCAAAATAAAAGTGACTCAATTGGATGAGCCCAGTCTCAAAAGGCGATTTTACAGGCTTTCGCCTCTCCAATTCGCCAAATAGGTAGCTGAGACTACTTTTTCTGAGTAGTTCATCGATGAGATTCCAATAATGGAGTACACTTCGAAGAGTCAAATACTTCGATTTTCACTTTTTCAAATCGAGTAAAATACTTTTTTGAGCTAGCTCTCAAGTGTAAATGATAGCTACTCCCTATCGTAGTTCATTTTTTGGTTTGACAAATTCGGCTTTACAAATGAATAAATAGGATAAGTCAAATTCGGAATTAGACCTTTTGTAAAGTTTTGAATTTTTTAAAAAAGGTTCAATTTTAAAAATATATAAATAGAAACAATAACCTATTTGCAAAGGAATGTTATTATTTAGCATACGTTATTTCGTTATGCTGCTCTCCTACCCAGCATCTCAGCCTAAGAACTTAACCTATTCAAAAGAACTGCTTATGGCGTAGAAAGATAGTAAACGCAGATAGCACTTCATGGTTCTTTGATTCGTGTCGGGGCATGGGTTGACTTTTTTTTAGCAAAAATCAGTTAAGTTTGTTTAGATACAAGGTCCGAATTTGAGGGACAAGTAGAATATAGTTTTCGGAATAAACTTAATCACTGCTATAAAATGTTTTCACCTTTTTACAAAATAAAAAGGTATAATTGTTAAATTTTAATTAAAATAGTGTGTTGTGTATGAAAAATGTAATGTTTCTATTAGGTATTGTGCTTCTGTTTAGTTGTGGAAAGCCTACAACGTATTATGAAATGTTAGAACTTGAAGAAGTTACAATTACTGAGCTACAAGCTAATTATACTAACGGAAAATATACTTCAGTGCAAGTTGTAAATGCGTATTTGAAACGAATAGAAGCGATTGACAAGAACGGGCCAAAATTAAACTCAATCCTTCAGCTAAATCCAGATGCTTTGAAAATTGCAGAAGATTTAGATAAGGAGCGTGCAGCTGGAAAAGTTAGAAGTCCATTACATGGAATTCCAATAGTTTTAAAAGATAATATTGATACTCACGATAAAATGAACACAACCGCAGGCTCAATTATCATGAAAGATTCCAAACCACTTAAAGATGCATTTATAGTTGAAAAATTACGAGAAGCCGGTGCCATTATTTTAGGGAAAGCCAATTTGAGTGAATGGGCAAATTTTCATAGTAATTTTTCATCAAGTGGTTGGAGTGCTATGGGTGGCCAAACAAATAATCCTTATGATGTAACTCGTAATCCTTGTGGATCATCAGCAGGTTCTGGCGTTGCTGTTTCGGCGAATTTATGTGTTTTTGCAATTGGAACTGAAACAAATGGATCAATTGTTTGTCCATCACACGCAAATGGAATTGTTGGAATTAAGCCAACCGTCGGCTTGTTGAGTCGTTCGGGAATTATACCAATTTCTTTTACACAAGATACTCCAGGACCAATGGCTAGAACAGTAACTGATGCCGCAATTGCTTTGGGCGCTTTAGTTGGAATTGATAAGACAGATGAAAAAACGTTGGCTTCCAAAGGTAACTTTCATTCCGATTATACTCCATTTTTAAATAAGGATGGGTTGAAAGATAAACGTTTGGGATTCTATCGTTCTCCTGTCGGAAGTCATTTCAGGACCGACTCTCTCATGTATCAAACAATAGCCTTTTTAAAATCTCAAGGTGCAGAAATTATTGAAATTAATCAGATTAGTCCCGTTGGTGTTGGTGGTGATTCTTTTCAAGTTTTATTGTATGAATTTAAAGATGGATTAAATAAATATTTTGCTTCTTTAGGCCCAGATGCACCTGTGAAATCATTAGAAGAATTAATCGAAAAGACAGTTAAAGACTCTGTTGAAATGCAGTATCACGATCACGATTTACTCATACAAACTCAGAAAAAAGGTGATTTAGAATCAGAGGAATATAAAAAAGCACTTGAGAAAATGTTAGTGAATATGCGAGAAAATGGCATAGATAAAGTGATGAAAGATAATACTTTAGATGCTTTCGTTAGTTTAACAGGCGGCCCAGCTTGGAAAACGGATTTAACGTTGGGAGATAATTTTACCACAAGTTCTTCATCACCAGCTGCAATTGCAGGTTACCCAAATATTACTTTACCAATGGGTTTTATTGATGGACTTCCAGTTGGGGTAAACTTCTTTGGAAAAGCGTGGAGTGAACCTGTTTTAATTGAAATTGCTTATGCTTTTGAACAAGCGACCAAGGTTAGGAAAGCTCCCAATCTTTAAGGAAAAAAACGCCATTTATAGCAGATTAAAAATCTTTTTTGGATGTGATAAAAATAAATCTGAAAATAAAAGCTCAACTTCGAACTTTGCCATGTTGTAAAGTGAGTTGTTTTGTTAACCGTTTTATATAATTAATGAAAACAAGAACTTACCATCATTAAATTGAGCTTAATATATATGCTATTTGGTCATGCTTGGCTTCGACCTAGTTTCTCTGCCTAAGAACCAACCTTTTCAAAAAAAACTTGTTGTTAAAAAAAATTGGACAGTGAACCAGTTTCAGGCACGGAATGGTCGTTATTTTTACGAAAACCATTTTTTTTAAGAAACGAAGTCCGAATTTGAGTTAAAAAGTCCAATGTTGATAGCTGAAGAGAACGTTGTTAAAATGAGTCAGAAATTAGATGCATTGTTGAGCGGACTCAGATAAGTAGCTTTCAGCAAAATATGCCGCTAATTCACTGGAATTAGAATGGTATAAATCGTACTTATAGCCTTTTAGAGTAAGCTCTTTGTTCTTTTTTTTTATCAAATTAAATTACAAAAATGTAGTTTGATGCACAAAATTATCGAAAGAATGACGATTCAATGAGTAAAGTGAAATGATATCTTATTCGATACGATTGGAAATGGAGTAATTATTTAAAGAAAATCTAAATAATGCAATAGTTGTAAATCTATAAATAACAATGATTCAGCTTGTCAAGTAATTCGGATAGTATTGTCCTAATCTTCACATATTCTTCATATTAAAAGGTGATTTTAAGAGCATATAAAACTCTAATAAATCAGGCAAAAAGATATGCGCTTAGGCGTTGTTTTAATGAATTTAGGTGGGCCGACTTCTGAAGAGTCCGTTCGCACTTTTTTATTTAATTTATTTAGTGATACCGATATTATAAAATTAGGTGGAGGCAAGCTACAAAACTTGTTAGCTACTACGATTTCAAAATTTAGAGCTCCAAAAGTTGCTTTGAGTTATAAAGAAATAAATGCTTGCCCAAAAGGATGTACAGGAAATAAATATTGTCTGAATCGAATCAATAATGAAGTTTCTAATTGCTGTTCTCCAATTAATCCGCTTACAGAACAACAACGGAAAGCCCTTGAAAAATCTTTGCTCGCTACCTTACCAGGTACTTTCGTAAAGGCTTACACGGCAATGCGATATTGGAGACCATTTGCTGATGTGATTATTGAAGAAATGAAAGATGATGGAATTACTCATGTCGTTTTATTGCCTTTATATCCTCAGTTTTCTTGGACTACAACTGGAAGCAGTTTTCGTGATTGGGAAACTCAAACGAAATCTCAATTTGGGGAAGAAAAACCTTGGCGTGAATATTACATCAAGAATTATCACCTTAATAAAACCTATTTAGCTTCTATTAATCAACGAATAGAAGAATCTCTTTCAGAATTAGATTCACAAATTCGCAGAGAAATTCATCTTGTTTTTTCAGCTCATGGAACACCTGTTTCTGAAGTTGAATCTGGTGATCCATATACAAAGCAAATCGAAGAAACGGTCGAAGCTGTTATGGAATTACGTGGTCGAAAAGAACAATATTGGTTGAGTTATCAGTCTCGTGTCGGTCCAGCAAAATGGACTCAACCGAACACGGAAAAGCATATTTTCAGAATGCTAGAATATGGAATTAAGCACATTTTGATGATTCCTGTTGCTTTTGTAACTGATCATATCGAAACTTTGATGGAGTTGAAAACAGAACTTCCAGAGGCGATTGAAGAAAAAGGATTGCATATTCACACCTTAAAAATCACTAAAGGTCTAAATGATTCTGAATTATTTATAAATGCGTTGAAAGAAGAAGTGTTACAGCAAGTTTCTCATTTAATTAATGAACAACAGCATAACTAAAGTTTGGCAGGATAATGTTTTTATTCGATTTAGGCTTAGTATTAAGAAAACTACAACAAGAAGTAAAAAACTGGTTAGAATGGATTTTAGATCCAAGTTCGTCAGAGAATGATTCTGAAGGTGTACTTATTCCTATTCCTGTAATTCAAAATAAAAGCCATAAAACAAAAAGTATGTTTTCATTCTGGGGTAATTGTATATGACAGAAACGAAAATCTTATTAAAGGATTTTACATGTATTGGTGTAAATCATTGGAGTGCCCCTGTAATTATTCGTGAAAAATTTAGTTTAAGCGAAAAGCGTAAAGCTGAGTTGTATGAAAAAGCAAAGTCATTACATATTAAGCAATTAATAGTTGTTTCAACGTGTAATCGTACTGAACTATTTGCCAAAGATTGCGAAACATCTGAGCTAATTGATTTATTTGTTTTATTCACAGATGGAACAGTTTCAGATTTTGATGAATTTGGATTTGAAACATTTGGAGAAGATGCCGTTAGACATTTGTTTGAAGTTGCCGTTGGTTTGGATGCCCAAATTTTAGGCGACCTTCAAATTATTAAGCAAGTAAAAGAATCTTACGAAGCTTCGAAATTAGCAGGTTTATGCAGCTCAGATTTGCATCGTTTAATGCAAATTGTGTTTAAATCGCACAAACGCATTCGTAAAGAAACGGATTTAGGAATTGGAACAGCAAGTGTTGCAAGTGCAGCGGTTCAATTTGCTCAACATCATTTCAAAAATTTTGCAGAGAAACATGTTGTTTTAGTTGGAACTGGAAAAATGGGGAAAATTACCTGCAAAAATCTCATCAATTTAGGAGTTAAAAAAATTACTTTAGTAAATCGATCTGAAGGTAAAGCGGAAGCCTTAGCAGATAAATATCAGGTTGAAGCTGCGCCATTTTCTCAGATTAATTTAGTTTTAGAAACGGCTGATTTGGTAATTGTAGCAACAGGCTCACAAACGCCAGTTGTAACTAAAGCTCATTTATCAGAAGTTGCAGAAGTTGGGCCAAGACGATTTTATATTGATTTATCCGTTCCAAGAAATATTTCGGAAGACGTTCGTGAGCATCCTGCTGCCGTTTTAATCAATATGGATGATTTGCAAAATTCAATGGATCAAGCATTTTCTCGCAGAAAAGCTGCTGTTCCGATGGCAAATCAAATTATTCGAAATGAGTTGCATAATTATCGTAAATGGCTTAAAGAACAACAGTTAGGTCCGGCTATTAGTGCAGTTAATGAACGTCTTGAGACTATACGTAAATCAGAATTAGAGAAGATGCAACATCAGTTTACCGATGCAGATTGGGAAAAAATAGAATTGCTAACGCACAGAATTATTCGCAAAATCGCGAATGATAAGCTTGAAGAATTACGTGAAGAGACCTTTATTAACGTCTGATTGAGTTCAATAGAGTTTTAAACATCTACAAAGTTCTGTATCTTTATTTCTACGAATTTTCGCACGGCTAGGTAGTTCAACGGATAGAACAAAGGTTTCCGGAGCCTTAGATCCGGGTTCGATTCCCGGTCTGGCTACAATAAAAGAAGCCTTGTAAGTTATTGACTTACAAGGCTTCTTTTAGGATTATTCTCAATATTACTTAATTAATAACAACTTTCCTGTTTGTATTTTATTGGCAACTTGATAGCGGTAAATATACATTCCAGAAGCCCATGATGAAGCGTTCAAATTTAATTGATGATTTCCTGCTGTCAGTTCTCCATTGTAAACAGTTGTCATTTGTTGACCCAAAATAGTAAATACTTGAAGGCTTACATTCGATTTTTCTTTTAAGGAAACCTGAAATGTTGTGCTTGGATTAAATGGATTGGGGTATGCACTAATTGTAAGTTCTAAAGCTGACCTTGCATCAACGACCTTTGCGCTTGGTTCAGCATTAGCATTATTTTGCACCCCAAATGTTTGAATCTGTAGTTGTATTTGTTCTTTTAATAGCTCTGCATCAGCAATAACTGATTTTGATACACCTTTTAATTCAGCTATTGTTTCAAGTAACGCTAAGGCTTCTGTTTCTCTCTGTAACATAACAAGAGTATTCGCCTCTAAAAAAAGAAGCTCTATTTTGTTTTCAGGTAATTGTAGCGTTTCTCTTATCTGATGAATATTTTCTATTACAGATGGATCAACTTGCTGTTCGATGCTGGAATACATGTATAATAATGAAGCTAATTCTACATTTTTTACGCCAAATCGCTCCTTGTTTTCTTTAGATAAAGAGTGTAGGAATGTTTTAGCTTGTTTTGCTACATCTTTATTTTGTTCTTTTGAATCTTTTGCAAATTGTCCTATTTCATGTAAATACTCAAATGATTTGTTGTCACCTTGTCTAACTTTTTGGCTTATAAGTTCAAGGCGTTCGATTTTGTTTATAAGTTGTTCACGATTCGAATCATTTTTTTTCTGAACACTTGCACCGTTAGAATAGGCTGGAGCAGAACTTATAAATGGAGTGTAATCCTCATTTCTGGAAACTTTAATTCCAGGATTTGAGGCATTCCAATACAACTTTTCTGCTTTAATAAAAGAGCTTGACGTAGCTTTAGCATTTTTACTGGTATTATTAAAAATTGCATTTGACCATTGCGCATCATAGCCACTTATATTCATGGATACACTACCAGTTGAATAAACTCCAAAGGTATTTTGGCTAATGGTATTTAATTCTGATGTGTAGTAATTCATAGCTGATCCATAGTTAAGATAAATCCCAATGCTGTTTTCTTGGATGACACTATTGTTAATGGCTACCATATCGCCATTTGAGGCATAAACACCATTTTGAGAGAGTTTAGAAGTAACAGAGTTGAGTTCTAATTGTGTATTATAGGCTGTAATGGCAGCAGAAGTGTATCCCTCAAAATAACAATTACTAATGTACGCATACGATTTCCAGCCAGGCTGTGACTGATTCGCATACGAGTCGATTCCACGCCAACCGCTTATAAAGACTGAATTGGTAATCATATTTCCAGAACTTTGAACCATTATAGAATGCTTACCTCCCTCAAAACGAGCATAGTTAATGTTATTATTGTCT
>CAZNTR010000150.1:0-9565 GCA_964575925.1 uncultured Chitinophagales bacterium | reverse complement strand
TTCCACCTCAAATACAGGAGCAATTATTTATGAAATTTCTAGATCGAGCAGAAGTAGCAAAGCTTACCGATGAGGATAGATATAAATACGAGCGCAGTTTAAAAGTGTATCGCGATGATCTGCTTGTTATGAATACGGCTAGAGAAGAAGGACGCGAAGAAGGACGCGAAGATGGTAGATTACTTGAAAGGCTAGATATTGCCAAAAAACTAATCGAAAACGGCGCTGATACTCAACTCATTCTTTCCGTTACTGGTCTATCTTTTGATGAATTAGTTGAGCTTAAAGCTTCTCTTTAAAATGTTTCAGAATTGATCCCTTGAAATTTGTATCTGGTCTATTAAAGATTTGCCTTCGTTTCAAAGAAGATATTTAGTGACTTACACCCTCTCAAATCGTGAACAATCGCCGATTATTTCAATAAAATATACTTTTTATAGTAAGCTCAACGATTTGTTTTTTTTGACATAGAACATTTATTTCTTTTCTTGATACTTCTGTTATTTTGAAAACAAACGTAACTATAAAAAAAGCGTTGTCAATCATAGAAATAGCAGTTTTTATTCCATCAATACCGTTCAAAACGAATTTTCAAAATCCTGACCTATGAAAAAACTCAGCTCAAAAACAAAATCGCTCAAACAAAGTGACATTCGCGCTGTTACTGCACTTATTAATCAATATAAAGGGATTAATTTAGGTCAAGGGATTTGTGATTTGCCAACTCCAGATCCTGTTAAACTTGGAGCGATTCAAGCCATTCAGGAAAACAAATCCATTTATTCTCCTTATTCTGGAATTCCTGCATTAAAATCTGCTGTTCTAAAAAAGTATCAGAGTTTCAATAAAATTCCGGTGGAAAATGAACCTGAAGTCATGATTTCAGTGGGGTCTTCGGGCGCTTTTGTGAGTGCATCTATGGCTCTTTTTGAACCTAGTGATGAAGTTATTTTATTCGAACCTTTTTATGGTTATCATCTTGGTTTACTTAAACTAGTTGGCGTTGAAACAAAATTTTGTTTAACAAAAGTTCTAAAATGGGAAATTGATTTTGATGATTTAGAGTCTAAAATCTCTTCAAAAACCAAAGCTATAATCATAACTACTCCCGGAAATCCTAACGGCAAGGTTTGGACTAAAGCTGAGCTTCAGCAATTATTAGATTTATTAATTAAATATGATTTGTACGCAATGGTCGATGAGGTTTATGAGTATATGACTTATGATTCATTTGAACATACTTCTTTGGCTTCTCTTCCTGAAGCATTAGAGCGAACAATCACGATTTCAAGTTATTCCAAAACGTTTAACATGACTGGCTGGCGTTTAGGTTCCGCCTGTGGACCTGCTGAAATCATTGAAAAAATGGGCTTAATTAGTGATTTAGTTTACATTTGCGCACCAACTCCATTACAACATGGTTTAGTTGAAGGCTTGAATATGGAACAATCCTATTTTGATTCCATGAAAGCTGATTATCAGAAAAAGCGAGATGTATTTTGTAAAACCTTAGAAGATTTTGGTTTTGATGTTTATCCACCCGAAGGCGCATATTACGCTTTTGTGAATTTTGAAAAACTCAGTAAAACCCGCAAAGGATTTGAAAATGATCAGGCAGCTTGTAAAACTTTGATTCAAGAAGCTGGAGTTGCTTCTGTTCCTGGTGGTTCTTTCTTTTCAAATTATGAAGATGGAAAATATTATTTACGATTCTGTTACGCCAAAGAATGGGAAGTATTAAATCGTGCTTGTGCACAACTTTCAAAAGCTAAGTGAACTCTCCTTTCTCTAAAAAAGAAATAAATTTCGAATGATGAGTCCACTCCAAAAAGTCGATTCTGTTGGCTTACACCCTTCCAAATCCTTCGAATTCGACGAATAGTTTGCTAAAACTACTTATCGGAGTACACTCAATGATTGAATTTAATACACTGAGCCCAGTCCAAAATATCAATTTTGTCGGTTTGCCCCCTTCAATTCGTGCGAATTCGTCAATAATTTTGCTAAAACTACTTTTAGGACTCAAATATTTAATTTTCAATTCTTCATTTACAAATTTCAGATAACCTTAAAAATTAACTGATTTTTGCATATCCATTTAAGCATAAAAAGACTTTATTCTATTAACCAAAATATACTTTAATGAACGCCACCCATTCACCACTTATTGAAACATCAGAATTACTTTCAATTTTAGATTCCCCAAATTTAATTCTTGTTGATGCAAGCGGTGGACCAAAAGCAAAATCAGCATTTGAAAAACAACATATTTTGGGAACTCAATTTATTGATCTTGAGACTGATTTATCTTCCAAAAAAGGAAATCCAGCCAATGGTGGTAGACATCCTTTACCGACAATAGAGCAATTCGCAAAAACTTTAACGAAATTTGGAATCTCTCCCGATTCGCACGTTGTTATATATGACAGCAATTTTGGAGCAAATTCAGCTACTCGTCTTTGGTGGATGCTCAAAGCTGTTGGTCATGAAAAGGTTCAAGTGTTAAATGGTGGTTTTCAAGCTGCAATTTCGGCAGGATTGCCACTTAGTTCACAAATACAACACAAACAAAAAGTACCATTGTATCCAGTTAATGAATGGAAACTACCAACAGTAGCTCTTAGAGATGTTTCGGAAGCATCTACAAGTTTAGAACATGTAATTATTGATGTTCGTGCTGCCGAGCGTTTCGATGGGATTTTTGAGCCGATTGATTTAATTGCAGGACATATTCCTGGAGCCATTAATATCCCATTAAACCAAAATTTAGACACTGATGGATTCTTTCTGTCTAAAGACAAATTGAACTCACTTTATAAAGAACATTTTAAAACTATTCCTGAAAAGAATGTCATTGTTCATTGTGGTTCAGGAGTTACTGCTTGTCACACCATTTTTGCTTTAACTTATGCTGGATTTGAAATTCCTTGTTTGTATGTTGGCTCTTGGAGTGAATGGTCTCGAAATGAAAAACCGATTGCGAAGAAATTGTAATCTAAATTTTGAAATAAATTTGGCGAAAACCTTTAAAATGTTAATAGGCTAAAGTTTCTAACTTTTTGATGTGAAATTAAAAAACCCTTCTTTTGGAGGAGTGTTGTTCTTTCATTAAACATATTTTCAGGTTTCACTTTGCTCATTTCTTATTTAAAAGGAAGATATCTCCGCTTTGATTCGTTCTGATTTCTTGCTTTTGTTTAACAGACATGGGCTCATCTCCGGTCGACATGACTTTGGTTTTTTAATAAGAAAAAAGTCATCTCGAGCGTAATCGAGGGGTCTTCCGTTTTATTACGGTATGAGTTCAATAGCAATGAATTCTGTGCTGGGATGATTTTTTTTATTGCTTCTTACTCATTTCTCATTTTGTTTCGAAGATATCTCCGCTCGATTCGATTTAATTTCTAGCATTTGATTCACAGTTTTGGGCTCATCTTCGGTTGACATGAATTTTTTAGTTCTATTTCTCATTCATCATTTTCTTACCTCTTATCTTTGTCCACAAAAAACTATTTCTATGAAACCAACTTTTGCCATTCTAGGCGCTGGACTTTCCGGACTTCTAATTGCTAAACGTCTTCAAACATTAAACTATAAAGTCTTTGTTATCGAAGCTCGAAACCGAATTGGTGGCCGTATTTTTACGGATACATCAAGTTTAGAAACGCCGATTGAAATGGGTGCGACTTGGTTTGGACATCAGCATACTGAATTGCTAAATTTATTGAAGGAATTAGATTTAGGCTATTTCGAGCAGTATATGAATGGAACTGCTTTGTTTGAAGCATTTTCTATGGCTCCACCTCAAGAATTTAAGATTCCTCAAGATATTCCGAGTTATCGAGTTGTCGGTGGAACAGCTCAAATTCTGGAGCACTTATCTAAAGATTTAAAACATGATCAACTATTTTTGAATCAGATCGTAATGGATATTGATTTTTCAACGGAAAAAGTACAACTAAAAACAAATAACCAAACGTTCCATGCTGATTGTGTTATTTCAACCATTCCTCCTTCTCTTTTTGCGCATTCAATAAATTGTACACCAAGTTTGCCCGAGGATTTTTCAGATGTAGCTCGTTTTACTCATACTTGGATGCAAGATTCAACCAAAGTTGCTGTTGTGTATAAAAAATCATTTTGGCGTGAAAAAAGTTACTCAGGCATCGTTTTTAGCCAAGTTGGCCCTCTCACTGAATTTTATGATCAATCTGATGTTTCCAATACCCGATTTGCTTTATGTGGATTTATAAATGGAGGATTCAGTTATTTAACAAAGGAAGAACGCAAAGAAAAAGTGATTGCTCAGCTGATCAAATTATTTGGAACAGTTGCAGCAGATTTCGAAACATTTTCAGAAACCGTTTGGTCTGATGAACCTTTTACCAAACATAAAAAACAAGTCAACTAAATGTGATTCCACATCAAAATAATGGACACAAATTATTCCAAAAAGCATTGTATAACAATCGCTTATATCTTGCCGGGACTGAAACCTCAAGCGAATTTTACGGCTACATGGAAGGCGCTGTCCGTGCCGCAAATCGAGTTGTAAACGATATTAAGATTTCATTCGCGAATTCTAGTTTTTGAACCAGTCACATCTTTTATTACTTCAAATCCATTTTCTAAAGAAATTTCAGGTTCGATAACAGTCGTTTTTCCCAATTTCATTCCAATTGTTTTAAAAAGCTGTTTTACTTGCTCTTTTTGTTTGGTAAAATATGACTTCAAAATGATTCGGCTTATTCCAAAGCCAAATAAACCTGCAAAAGGTAATAATGCCCCAACATTTGGTTCATAACCCAATGATTTTGAAAATAGAATGAATAAAATAAGCGTTCCTAAAATTGGGAAAGCGGTTGCCATCACCTTAAAACGAGACCAATAATTAACCATTTGAACGGTCGTTTTTCCGTTTTCAGGCGTTAGAGAAATATGTTTATAGCCAAATTCTCTTTTTCTTTGTTCCCATTCAAATGAACTTCCCACTTTCGCAACATGGCCAATTCCTGCTGTTGCTTTCCTGATTTCCCTAACGATTTCTTCCCAATTCTCATCCGAAACTTCGCCAGTAAAGGTATGAGATTCAAGAAGCTTTGACGTTCCCATTAACCAATTAAAGCTTTTTTCCTGAATCGGTTCTTGATGTCTTTCAATAGCCTCAAGTAATGAATCTTTATCGATTCCAACTTCTTTGGCAAGCTCAATTAATTCCTGAGTACTTAATCCGTCTTGCGATCCATATAAATCCTTTTGTGTTTGAATCTCTGAAGCTTTTGATAATATTTTACTTATTTCGGTTTTTGAATACTGACGATTTACACTCATATACTTAAATTATTCACATTTTGTTCAAAGTAATCATTTTCAAAGTAAGTCTCCACATTCAAGTTTTTGATAAACAAGTTTAACTTTCTTTACCTTTAAAACTAATGACCTTCATTTGTTAAGAAAACATGTTCTTTTTCAATCTGAGCAAGGCATAAGATTTAAGCCTAATTTCAGATGGAAAAACAAATTATAATATTTTTTGAGTCCACTCCAAAAAGTCAATTCTTTAGGTTTACACCCTTCCAAATACTACGAATTCGACGAATAGTTTGCTAAAAACTACTTTTCGGAGTACGCTCATTTTTTCAAAAAATTATTCTTGATTTAAACTTGCGACCACTTCCAAAAGTCGAAATCTTCATTTTCCACACTATCAAATTGTGTGCAATCAACGATTAATTAACTAAGATTCACTTTTTTGTGTATACTCAAACATAAGTTATCATAATTTGAATTTTCATAATTATTGTTATTTATGGAGCAAAAACAGATGTACTTCAGCAATTTAGAATCGATCCAAACCTTTATAAATCAACAAAAAAAGGGCTTTATTTTAGTTTCTTATCAAAATCTTGATGATTATAAAGGAATGGTTTTAGGCATTACACTAATTTATGACACATCGAAAAACGAGTATCAGTTAGATTTACAGTAGATTAGCTTTGGTTTAGATCTGTTTGGAGAAAACTTGGTTGAAAATTATGTTTATCAATTCGAAAGTCTAGAAAACTTGCTTGATTATTTAGTAAATCAATACAATATTGCAGTAGAGCAAATTCCGAAACAATATAAAATTGATGAACAGAATTTTCCGAATCCGATAAAAAACAGTGCCGAAAAATCACAATTTGAAATCGCATGGAATCAATTTCAGGAAGATTTTAAACGAGGAGTCTTTTTAGACCAATCACTTAATCTTATTTACTCAAGTTGATAAGATTTTGCTTAGATTCCAATTTCACCTTTCACACTCCATTGATATTTCTTTGTTTAATTTTAAGAATCAGACTTTTCTACTTCGTTTCGCAGCAATAATAATTTTACTTGCACATAGCATTCCAGGAATGTTGAATAACGGTATAAACAACTTCGGAAATCTATATTTGAATCCACTTGGATTTGCCCCTTTTGGTGTGTTAATCGCTTGGATAATCAAATTATCTCATGTTGCCGCAGCTGTTTCTCTACTCATTGAGAAGTATATGAAATGGGCTTGTATTGGAACGATTCTTATCTTAATTCAAGGAATTATTATGGTTCATTTTAGTGAAGGTTGGTTTGTTGTTGGCGGTGGACGAAATGGAATGGAATTCAATTTTTTACTCATTTTTGTCCTTTTGACCATTTTATTTCCTAACGGAATTACTAAAGGAATCACTAAAGATTGATACTTTTTTTTAAAATAAATTAAAATCTATCTGTGTGGAGCAAGAACAAAAAATATTGAAATATAAAGATCGCATTGTCTTCGAAAAAATGCGTCTTCCCTATTTTAAGCGCTTACCAAAAGAGTTTTTTGAAAACGAAGCTTGTTTTATTTTCATAAATGAGGGCGCGTTTTCTGTTCGTTCACAAACTGAATATTTATCATTCCAAAAAGGAACAGGACTCCTTGCCAAATGTTTGAATTATTTCTTTGAAACTTCAGCTCAAGAACGCTCAGCCGGAACTGGAGTTGAAGTAATCGGATTACTTTTATATCCCGAATTAGTAATGGATATCTTCGATTTCGATTTGAGCCTTTCAACACACACGATAGATTTCAATTTGAAAAAATTTGAAATCGATTTGCTCTTACATCATTACAAAGAAAGCATAAATCTGCTTCTCGACAATCCGGAATTAGCAGATGAAGCCTTAATTAAGAATAAGCTTCGTGAATTTGTTTTACTAATGAGTAAAACTGTAGAAGCGCCTTCTGAATTAGATTTTCTAGCCTCTCTTTTCAAGCCAAATTTCGCCCAATTCGAGGAAATTATTCAAAAAAACGTGTATTCTAATTTGAATTTGAATGAATTTTCGGCTTTGTGTCACATGAGTTTATCTTCATTTAAACGAAAATTCAAAGAGGTTTACAATGAAAGTCCTATCAAATACATATCAAAAAAGAAAGTTCAAAAGGCAGCTATATTACTAAAAGATAAATCGAACAGAATTTCTGATATCGCTTTTGATGTTGGATTTGAATCTTTAGCAACCTTTAACAGAAGTTTTAAAGAAACATTTGGGGTTTCTCCTTCTGAATTCAGATTGAACTAATCTGAGTAGTATTTGAGCTAATTTGGGAATGAATTCTTTTTAATCTGAGGTACTTTTAGTTCAATAAAAACAAGTAATAAGTTCTTCAATTTTAAAAAAATGAATAAAAACTTTGGAAAAACTGACCGATTAGTTCGAGTCATTCTAGGTATCACAATTATTTCTTTTGGCTTAGTTAATCAAACATGGTGGGGTGCAATCGGTGCAGGTATTATGATTCCCGCTATCATTTCATCTGACCCACTTTATAATCTCATTGGAATAAACATAAATAAAAAATAATTATGTCATCAACAAAGAAAAACACTTATGGCGATTGGGCTTTAGTTGCCGGCGCTACTACAGGAATCGGAGCCGAATTAACTAGTCAATTGGCTGCAAAAGGATATGATTTGGTACTTGTTGCCCGAAAAGAAAACGATTTAATAGAACAAGCGAGTTCTCTTAAAAAGCGCTATGGCGTTGAAGTTTCCTATGTTTCTGCGGATTTAACGACACAAGAAGGAATCAATAAATTAACTCAAATTAATGAAGAAATTGGTTTATTGGTAATTTCAGCAGGAATTGAAGTTAATGGTTCTTTTTGGAAAACAGCCATTGAAAAAGAAATGGCACTCATTCAATTAAATGTAATGGCTCCACTTCAGTTAACACATCATTTTTGTAAAGGAATGGTTGATCGTAAAAAAGGTGGAATTTTACTAATTTCTAGCCTTTCAGGTCACATGCCAAATCCCTATTTCTCGAATTATGCTGGAACAAAAGCATATATTTTAAATTTTGGCGCTTCTTTGTATGGCGAATTGAAACCAAAAGGTGTCGATATTAGTGTTCTTTCTCCAGGATTAACGAACACAGGAATGATTCAAGATAACGGAATGGATTGGAGTAAAACACCAATGACTGCGATGGAACCTTCAGAAGTTGCTGAAATTGCGCTTTCTAATTTGGGAAAACAATTTTTAATTGTGCCTGGATTTAAAAATAAAATGATGGCAGGAATGGCGAAACATAGTCCTTTGGAAATGCAGGCTAAAATGAATGAAAAGATGGTTCGTAAAGCTATGAATCCTGCTAAGATTTAAAGGATTTGTATAAACTCGAATTTTAGAATTAAGTGTCCACTCCAAAAAGTCGATTCTTTCGGTTTTCACCCTTCCAAATCCAACAAATTCGACGAATAGTTTGTTAAAAACTACTTTTCGGAGTACACTCAATTAACTCTTTTTTGAAAAAATTCACAATCAATTATTCTTGGTTCGTACTAACAAATTGCTCATTTTTATAGTTGATTTTAGTTTGCTTAAAAATTAATCTATCATTTTAACTGTTGTTTATTAGTAACATACATTATTCTATTTTTAAGAATGGTGTATGTTATTTTGCATTATTGTATTCTATATTCATTTTTAATGTAACAATGGGGTGTTACATTTTCATTAAGCATAATTAAATTTCGGTGTTATTTTGAAAATTGATTTCATTGTTAACACAATTTTCCTAATGTAATTAATTAACCTGTAGAGTTGCCCATTCGGACAACATTCTTTACATTTACATCAAATGATGTGAAATAAAACTAAGAACTGTAAGCTTGTACAAAAACTACTTTTCTGACTTCTTTGAAAAACAGAAACAGAAAGTAAAAGACAAGATTTTATGGACTTTTAGAATTATTGAAACATTGCAACAAATCCCTACTGACTATTTGAAACACCTTGAAGGTACGGACGGACTTTATGAAATTAGAGTTCAGCAAGGAAGTGACATTTTTCGCATTTTCTGCTTCTTTGACGAAGGTAAACTCGTTGTTTTAGCAAACGGTTTTCATAAAAATGCCAGAAAACGCCAAAGTCTGAGATTGCAAAAACTTAAAAAATTAAGAACGAATATGAAACAGAAAAGTAACTTATACAGAGTCTAATATATAATTACAAATAATACACGTATTTTAGCTTATCGTTTAACTAGC
>CAZNTR010000149.1:0-9628 GCA_964575925.1 uncultured Chitinophagales bacterium | reverse complement strand
TCCCAATCAAAACTTTTCTTTGTGTATGGTGCATTTATCAAAATAAAGAGATTTGCATGACCGTCAGGCGCCTGATTTTTATCAGAATAGGAGGTATTGGCAATATAAATTGTAGGGTCTTGGGAAGGTTTTCTTTCAAGAAAAATATCATCAAATTCTTTTTTGTAATCTGCGGAAAAGAAAATGTTATGATGCTTTAGATTTCTATACGTTCTGTTAATTCCAAGAAACAAAACAAAACCAGAACAAGAAGGCTCAATATTTCTGAAACGAGACTTAATACTTTCAGAAAGAACATCATTTGAAATTAATTTTGTATAGGTAAAAACTGAATCGGAGTTTGAAACAACAATTTTTGATTTATGAAAAATTTCATTTGATACAACGCCAGTTACTTTTCTATTCTTTACACTAATCTCTGAAACCGGAGAATTGTAATGAATTTTAACACCAAGTTTTAAGCATAGAGATTCAAGTGCTCTTGCAATACTAAACAGACCACCTTGAACATAAAAGCCGCCTTGTGCTAATTCCACGTAAGGAATAACATTCATTGTAGCTGGAGCTTTGTAAGGAGAAGATCCGTTGTAAGTAGCAAATCGTTTGAAAAACATTTTCATATAATTGCTTTCAAAATTCTTTTCAACACTCTCAGAAACGGTTGAAAACGCATCAATTTTAGCTAAATCCCAAAAGTTTAATGACTTGAAATCTTTAAAATCAGCTAGTGGATTGAATAAGAATGCTTGTGCCGTTTTTTTGTAAAGTTCTGCACTTTTCCCAAGAAAGCGAATGTAATTTTCTTCATCTTCTGGTGAAAATGATCGCATAGATTGTAGTGTTTTACTTACATCGCTTGAATTGTCGAACACCGTTCCATCAGCATAAGTGTATCTACATAAGGGTTCGAGTGAAGAATACGTAAGATAATCAGAGAGTTTTTCTCCACAAGTTTCAAATATGGATTCTGAGATGAAAGGCATCGTAAATAGGGAAGGGCCAGTATCAAATCGATACTCACCTAAGGTAATTTCGCTCATTTTCCCACCAGGACTTGAATTGGTTTCGAAAATATGCACTTCTTTTTTTTGAGCTGCTAAGAGGGCTGCTGTGCATAATCCGCCTATTCCGGCACCGATAACTGTAATCATATTTTGTTAAACTAAATTCTTTTTTAATTAAATCCGATTCTCTTTGATACTATTTTGGTTGAAAAATACAGGAGAATCGAGGTATTTTAATTAATCTTTTGGCTTTACTAAGCTTTAATTTTACTAATTTCAATTCATTCATTACTATTTCAATAGGAAACATATGTTTCAAAAAAACAAATTCAATCGCTGCATTGTTGAGTTCACCCATTCGACACCATTGAATATAAACTAAATGTTATAAAGACAATACAATGGAAATGGTAATTTACCTTAGTTTTTAAAATGAAGCCTTTTAAAAACTGACCTTTTTACAAAAAAACGATTCAATAAGATAGTAAATAAGAGGATATTGTTTTTTTTGTTGGTTTTTAGAAGGCGCCATGAAATAGATATGAACTTTGTAGGAATCAAGTTTTAATTAATTCTACATCACGATTTCTAGCTCTCAACATAAACAAAATACTAAGGTTTAACGATCAAATTCAGCAATTAGCACTAAAATCGAATCGGTGATTCTATCCGTTTCGGAAGTACTTAAAATATGCCCGTTTACCAAAAACGAAAACACAAACTCTTCACCAGCTTGAGAAGTTACATAACCCGATAAACCTCTTGAATTAGAAATAGTACCTGTTTTGGCACGAACATTATTTTCAGCAATGGTTCCAATCATTCGGTGTTTTAACGTTCCATCAACACCAGCAATTGGAAAAATTTTGAGCCATTTTTCTTTATAAGGCGAATAGTACATGTATTCCAAAATACTTCTGAACTGATTCGGAGAGAAGTAATTATACCTCGTTAATCCAGAACCATCGGCGTATTGATAAGAGTTTTTTTTTATGCCCATTTTTTCCATGTTTGGTTCAATAATTTTAAGCCAATTATAAAAAGTGCCGTAACCCGTTTTTTGGTAAGAAACAAAACGAGGCATGGTTTCGGCGTACATATTTTGACTACGTTTCATCAGTTTTGAGATGATAGAATGACCATCAGGAGAGAGATGAACTAAAAGTGTGTCTGAGTTCATTAAAAGAGAATCTGATCGTAATGTATCGTTAAAAACAGAAGTAGAACCAAGAATTGAAATTCCATTTCTCTGAAATGTTTCTTTCAAAACTGAAATGAAAAATAAACCAGGGTTAGTAATACTTGGGGAACGAACAATTTTATTTCCACCTATTACCAACGTTCCTAGTATTTCAATTTCATTTGATCCAAATTTACGGCGCACAGAGATGGCTGATTTCCCAGTGTCAGCTAGTACAGTTTTATCAATTATGGAGAAATACGAAGATGAAATATTCGGGAAAATTTGAGTTGAATCTTCACTTGTAGCTGGGGGGAAGAATGGTGATATCAACATAATTTTCATTGATTTATAAAGGTCCAAATTCGGCGCTGTACCAAGTATCAAAATTGTCAAAAACCCAGCCATAACCCAATCTTGATTCATCAAAAGCAGATTCATCCCCAATTAGATCACCCTGAATGGATTTAATTCCTTTTGATTTAAAAATAGTAGCCCAATCGTAAAAAACGGCAGTTGTTGAATCATAAAATTCTTCATAAAGTGTCGGGTCACCAGTTCCTTTTACATAAAGATTTCCCATCAAAATGGAGTCTTGAATTTCTGCATCTGAATACAACACTGTTTGAAAATGGAAATCAGTACCAAGTTCTAAAATAGTGTTTGCAAAAGTTAGGATTTTTGTATTTGAAGCAGGTAGAAAGAGTTTGTCAGCATTTTGTTCGAAAAGAATTTTTCCCGTTTTTAAAGACTTAATACTTGCGCCCCAATGGGCATGTGCAAAGGCTGAATCTTGAAAAATGATTTCAATGAGTGAGCGAAGTTCATTGTGATTTTTGGCTTTTCGTTGTTGAAGGTTGTTAGTTCCAGCACAAGAGTAAAATAAAAAAAGCAGAATTGTAAAAAAAAAGGTCTGTTTCATGTGTTTGAATTCAAATTCAAAATGATCTGATCGGGTTATTATCTAAATACTTTTTAAAAAACGGTATATTTCAAACTATCGAATAGTCGAAATAAGTAAGTTTCGCAACTTAATGACCATAATTAGTAAAATACGATTTGGAGCTTTCAATGCAAATTTGAATGAACACTTTCTTGCTGATTAAATGAGTGAATAAGTGCAATAAACTGAATGCTTCTGATTGATGAAGAGAGTACGCTTAAAAACAGTTCACTTTTCTGAGATATTGATTCACTTTTTTTTAGAATCAAAAAAAGCATTGAATCCTAAATGTTTAATAACCAACTATTTCAAGAATTGTTAAATGCAAGAACAACATAAAAAAATAAGAATTGCATAAAATTGCGATAGTAATAGTAAAAAAATGACAAAAAAGACAAAAGAACATTTTTATTCCCACCTAGCTCAAACTTCAGATTTCCCAATTGGCTTAGAAATCGACTATGCAACATCTTGTTTTTTTTATATCAAAGACGGAAGACGAATTGTGGATTTTATTTCAGGAATTGCCGTTAGTAGTTTAGGTCACAGACATCCAAAAGTTGTACAAGCTATTAAAGATCAAGTAGATAAACATCTTCACGTAATGGTATATGGAGAATTTATTCAAAAGCCACAATCTGATTTTGCAGGACTTTTGGCTTCCCAATTACCTGAGTCTTTACAACGAATTTATTTCACAAATAGTGGAACTGAAGCTAATGAAGGAGCTTTGAAATTAGCAAAGAAATTCACTAAGCGTTCAAAACTTATCGGCTGTTTGAATTCCTATCATGGTGATTCTCATGGTTCTTTAAGTGTGACAGGAAGAGGAGTATATCGAGATCCATTTTTACCACTTTTACCTGATGTTCATTTTCTGAAATTCAATTCTTTCGAAAATTTAAACTTGATTGATGAATCAACAGCAGCCGTAATTTTAGAACCAATTCAAGGTGAAGGTGGAATTGTACCTGCTGAACAAGATTGGTTAAAAGCAGTTAGACATCGATGCTCGAAAGTTGGAGCATTACTCATTTTTGATGAAATTCAATCTGGTTTTGGAAGAACTGGAAAATTATTTGCGTTTGAACATTATGGCGTTGTTCCTGATATTCTTTGCATGGCAAAAGCAATGGGAGGAGGAATGCCCATTGGTGGATTTGCCTCATCTGATGAGATATTTGAAGTATTTAAAAATGATCCACCTTTGAATCATGTTACTACTTTTGGTGGTCATCCCGTTTCATGTGCGGCTGGATTTGCAAATTTGAGCGTTTTATTAGAAGAAAACTTAATCGAAAGAGCAGTATTAATAGAACATAAGATTAAATCGAAGTTAAAAGGGAAAGGCATTGTTGAAGTTAGAGGAAAAGGAGCGATGCTTGGATTGGAACTAGAATCGAGAGCCTTAACGCAATCGGTTGTTGAAGCCGCTATGGGAAAGAATATTTTATTGGGATGGACATTGCATTCAAATACGTTAATACGTTTAGCTCCAGCTTTAACGATTCCAGAAGAAGTTTTGGATGAAGTTTTAGAAGTGATTCTGGATTTAATTGCACTTTTTAAAAATAAATAATTGAAAATCATCGAAATAAGCGAGTTTAAACTCTTTTTTTAGCCACGAATGCTTTCCCTCCGAGTTTAATAATATTAATGGCTTACAATACCTATCGGCGGGAGAATAAAAGAGGGTGGCTAAATCGAAATCAACCAAATTATGCCGAGCGAATGCGAGTCTGGAAAGTAGGGCTGTTGTTTCCATCCTCTCAGTCTCCTTCCAATTGATCTACTGAATAATTGTAGAAAGCATATTGGAAGGAGAGGAAAGAGGTTGGTTACTTAAAATTCAATTACGAAACATTTTCGAATAAACCGGCAGCGCCCATTCCGCCACCAACACACATGCTCACCATGCCATATTTTTTATTCAAACGTTTCAAATCGTGTAAAACCTGAGTTGTCAATTTTGCGCCTGTCGCTCCAAGTGGATGCCCCATTGCGATTGCACCACCATTTATATTAATACGTTCAGGGTTCAAATTTGTGACTTTAATCACGGCTAAAGCTTGAGCAGCAAAGGCTTCATTTAGTTCAATTAAATCTATATCTGTGCGATTAATTCCAGTTAGTTTCTCCAATTTAGGAATCGCTTCAATTGGCCCAATTCCCATTAATTCTGGTGCTACTCCTGCAGAAGCAAAACCTAAATATCTTGCCATTGGTTTTAAACCCAATTCATGCAATTTTTCCTCCGAAATCACAATGGCAAAAGATGCTGCATCATTCATTTGAGATGCATTTCCAGCGGTTACACTTCCTCTCATTTTGAAAACAGCTTTAAGTTTTGCCAATTTTTCAATCGTTGTTTCGGCACGAGGACCTTCATCAACTGAAAAACTAAATGATTTTTCTACTGCATTTCCATCAGCGCCCATTGATCGGAACGTTACATCATAAGGAACAATTTGCTCAACAAAATAATGTTCATTTTGTGCGTTTATCGCTTTTTGATGACTATAAAACGCAAATTCATCTTGAGCTTCCCGACTAATGTCGTATTTTTGCGCAACATTTTCAGCGGTTAATCCCATGTTGATATATACTTCAGGATAATCTTCAACTAAGACAGGATTCGGCTGAAAACTCAAGCCACCCATTGGAACTAAACTCATCGATTCAACTCCACCCGCTATAATAATATCAGCACCCCCTGTCATAATGCGTTCCGCTGCCATTGCAATCGATTGCAAACCAGAAGAACAAAAACGGTTAACGGTCATTGCAGGAACAGAAACTGGAAGACCTCCTAAAATTCCAACTTGTCGTGCAATATTTAATCCTTGAGTTGCTTCAGGAAAGGCACAGCCGACAATGAGATCATCGATTTGTTTTGGGTCAATTTCTTTGTATTTGTCTAATAATGCACGGATAACCGCACCACCCAAGGAATCGGGACGTTCGTAACGAAAACTGCCGCGATTTGCTTTTCCACAGGCAGTTCGTAAGGAATCGAGTATATAAACTGTTTTCATGATAATAGATGTTTGATTTTTAATATTCTAAATGAAACTGATATTCTATTGATAACTGAATCTCAGCTGAACTATCGTTGACTGTTAATTTCTTAATGGTTTTCCAGTTTCAAGCATGTGTTTAATTCTAGCCTGAGTTCTCACGTCTTTCAATAAGTCAACAAAGGCTCCACGTTCCATATCTAGCATGGTTTGCTCAGATACCATTTGAGCCTCAGAAATGAGTCCACCAGATATAACTTGCGCAATCTTCTCACCAATTATGGAGTCGTATTCGCTGATAAACGCTGATTCACGCATGATGTACATCATCATTTTTAAAGCGCTAAATGCAGATTGACCTAAAAGTATAACTGAACTTGTTGCAGGGGCAACATAACCTTTTTCGGCAAGATTTAAGGCTTCATTTTTTGCTTGTCTCAGTAAATTAGCGCGATTCATGACTATGACATCCGTATCTCTTAAATAACCAATTTTTTGGGCTTCAAACGCACTCGTTGAAACTCGAGCAGTTCCAATCACTTTGAAAACTTCTCGAATAAAAATGAGTGGATCAACATTATCTGCTTGTAACATTTTTCCTAAATATCTGGCAGTCAATTCTTTAGTTCCGCCCCCTGCTGGTAGTAATCCAACGCCCATTTCAACAAGTCCAGCATAGAGTTCATGATGAGCAACAACTCGGTCAGTGTGCATCATCCATTCAACCCCACCACCAAAACAGCGACCATGAATTGCGGCAACTGTAGGAATTGAAGCATATTTAAGAGCAAGTGCTGCATCTTGAAATGATTTTACAGCTGAGCCTACGGCATCAAAATCACCAGATTGAACAATAGCGCCAATCTCTGCTAAATTTGCGCCTACTGAGAAATGTTCAGCATCCGTTCCTATAATTAAACCTTGGAAATTATCTTCTGCAATTTGAACCGCTTCGAAAAGTGATTCAACAACTTCACGACCTAAGGTATTTGCTTTGGAACGAATTTCAAAAGCTGCAATTCCATCGCCCATATCAAATAATGCGGTATCTTTTTTAGAGAAGACTTCTTTTTTAGCGTTTTTTAGCTGCGCAAAGAAAAGAGCATCTTTAGAAATTGGGCTAACTTGAACGGCTTTTGCCTGATTTGGCGAATAAACCGAACCATTTGCTTCATAAAAAAATTCTCTACCAGAAGCTAACATCGCAATAACCCAGTCTGGAACTTTGATGGTTTCTTCCAACATACGCTCAACGGTTTTGCGAACTCCACAAGCATCCCATTTTTGGAAAGGTCCTAATTCCCAATTAAATCCCCAACACATGGCACGGTCAATATTTTCAATAGAATCTGAAATTTCGGGAATACGGTTTGATGCGTACAAGAATAAATCGCGATGTATATTCCACAAAAACGAGCCTGCTTCGTCTTCTTGATTAATCAAAAAAGCTAAACGTTCGCCAGATTTTTTGAATTTATTCACTTCTTTTACGCTTTCAAACTCTCTAACTGATTGATATTCATAGTCTTGTTTTATTGGATTGATAACTAAAAACTCAGTTCCTTTTTTAGTTTTTGTCTTTTTATAAAAACCAGCACCTGTTTTATTTCCCAAAGCTCCCGCTTTAATCATCAAGTTAAGAGCTTCCGGAAGATTAAAGGTGTCTTTTTTCTCATCGTTGGGAATATTAGGAACAATATTGTTGGCCACATGAGTTAAGACATCCAAACCTACCATGTCAGCCGTTCTGAATGTTGCTGCTTTTGAATAGCCTGTTAATGTTCCTGTTAGGGCATCAATTTCTTCAATTCTAAGCGATCCTGAGAAAGCGTGCGGTAGAATAGAAGCCATTGAAAAAACGCCTATTCGGTTTGCGATAAAATTCGGAGTGTCTTTACATAAAACCACACCTTTACCAAGAATTTTTTCGCAGAAATTAGCCATAAAATTGACCACTTTTGAATCTGTATAAGAAGTTGGAATCACTTCTAATAAATTCATGTATCGAGGCGGATTGAAAAAGTGAATTCCGAGAAAGTGTTCTTTTAAATCATCAGAAACATTTTCAGCGATTTTTGTAATTGGTAAGCCTGAAGTATTTGAGCTTACAATGGAACCTTTTTTTCGAACAGCGTCAATTTTTCCTAAGACTTGTTGTTTGATATCCATTCGTTCAACTACTACTTCACAAATCCAGTCGTAGTTAGCTAGTTTTTGGAAATCATCATCAAAATTTCCAATCGAAATTCGTTGGGCAAACTCTGGAATAGCAAAGGGAGCCGGAGACATTTTAGTTGTTTTTTTGAGGTTTTCTCGAGCAATTTTATTAGGATCTCCTTCAGTTTTCATATCAAGAAGAAGAACATCGAAACCTGCGTTCGAGCAATGAGCTGCAATTTGTGCACCCATAACGCCAGAACCAAGAACGGCAACTTTTTTAATTTTCATATTCATGCGATTAAGGACAGCTGAGCGTCCGGTTGAAAGTTTAAAATCATATCAGAATAAGCAAAAAAACGCTTTTAAGAAACAGCTAGTCCTAAAAATGACCTGTTATTTTTAGGTTTTAAGATTAGGAATTGTTGTTAAATGGGGATCTGATTCAATAACTGGTGTAGTGATTGCATTTAGCTAGATTAAAAAATCGAAAAATGGGTGGAATTGGTAAAAAGTGATTTGAAGAGTGATGATTTCTAGTCAAGATATTCTCTAATCATTATGTAATAAAATAGAAATGTACTTTTGAATCCTTGTCGATTTGGAAGTATTTTATGCTAAAATTCTTAGTTTGAACTATAATTAGGATCTAAATTTCTCCCTCCACCTAATTTAATTAAAAAAAGATGGAAAAAATTTGTACAGAAGTTATGTGGGTGGTCAATTTAAACCTGAGTTCTTATCTCGAATTTAGTTTAGATGGTTTTTATAGCAATATTGAGTCACTTAGTAATAACTTGAGTTCGGGATAAGAAATGTTGCAAAAAGAATAGCTATTAGAAGAAAACTAAGAAAAACGTAGTTTTGCCTATAGTACAGCATTTAGTTAATGGTCGATCAGGCTAAGATTCTAGGTCAAGCCTAGAATGGTGAAATTATTTTATACCAGTTTTTATAGTTAGTTTCTTATCCCGAACTCTGTTTAATAATCAAATAAAAAATCATTTCAGTTTTGATAATTTCTACGCTTTCATATAGTTTTGCCAAATGCTAAATTCTGATCAATTATTTGAACAAGCTAAAGCTCAATTAGTAAAATATTGGGGATTTGCGGATTTTCGGCCAGGACAAGACAAGGTTGTTAAAAGTGTGCTTCAAAAGAAAGATACACTAGTTTTGTTTCCAACTGGCGGAGGGAAATCCTTGTGTTACCAAGTTCCTGCATTAGTTTTCCCCGGTTTGAGTTTAATCATTTCGCCACTTGTAGCTCTCATGCAAGATCAGGTAGAATCGCTGAAAAAGAAAGGAATTTCGGCGACTTTTATCA
>CAZNTR010000148.1:0-9675 GCA_964575925.1 uncultured Chitinophagales bacterium | reverse complement strand
CAATTGTCGTAATTAATTCCATCACTTAAAATCATAGTATTTACAAAGAATTATGCGTTCCATTACAGAAGGGAGCCGTTCCAGTCTGTTTACAACCACATAAATAAAAGGTAGTTTCTTCTTCTACTTCAAACTTCAGTGATTTGAATTCGGTTCCTTTATGAGCAGAATCACAAAATGGTTGTTTTTGAGAAAGTCCACAAGTACACCAAGCATATTTTCCTGGTTGTAAAGTAACTTTATAAGGTGATTTTTGAGCTATAATGGGTAATTCTTGATCCATAACGGTGCTATTTTTAAATTTCTAATTCTATGTTAACCTTATGTTGATCAATTATAACCATAATGAATGTGCTAAAAAATTTTATAATTAATTAATTAATCTAGTGCCTTCTGAAAACTGAGAAAACTAAACAATAAATCGGCAATTTAAGTGCAAGTTAGAAGTTTTCAAGGCATTAGAACATGGTTTTTAGAAGTTTTTTAATGGAATTAGTTAACGTAACATTTTTGCGCTCATACAAAATTCAATTTGGGGGTTTTCACCTTTTCAAATGGTATTCATTCGCCTATTATATTACTAAAACGACTTTTCCGTGAACATTTATTCTTTTAAATCAAAGAATTAAGCTAGGCGAATTGGAACAGTTTAGAATCAATTGTATTACAATTTTGAAAACAATCCATAACGAGAATTTGAGATTCAATGTAAGTACACTGTGCATTCTAAACCTATTCCAGCCTTATGTTAATGCCTCTTAAATTAATAGGGATTAACGGTTATGAAGATTGCTCAATTTCAAATTGACCAGATTTTTGTAAACTTGTTTTTCTAACTTCCTAAATGTTACTTTCGATGCACTTGCTTTTTACCTTATTTTTAGGCTTTAATCTGCTGTTTGCTACAGCAGATTCCGATTTTAATCTGGAAGTGGAATTATATGACAGCAATGATTTTGTTTCGGTCTCTCAACAGGTTTATTATGTACAAGACACCACGAATACATGGGGCATTCAAGAAGTCTTAAACCTAGAACAACAAAAACTATTTACTAAAAACGACGAATTAACGATTCAATTCTTAGATAAGGTTCACCATACCTATTGGCTAAAATTAGATTGTACTAATTATAGTGAAATCACTGATTGGGTTTTGGAAATTCCTTTTTCCAAAATTCCGCTCATAAGTTGGTTTACTCTGGAAAATAATAATTGGGTTGAACATAAAGACGGCTATGAAATACTTGAATCTGAACGCGTTTTCAAGTCTCGTTTTCCGGCTACACTTCTTAGATTTACAAAAGGCGAGTCCAAAACAGTGTACATAAAAATTTCGAAATTTAATCTCTCTGTTCCATTACACATCATGAAATTACAAACCTATATTCAACTAAATAGGCAGCGCGATATGACTTTTAGCGTTATAGTCAGTTTGACCTGCTTTATGGTATTCATGATCTTCTTTCTTTTTTATTTGTATCGCTTACCTTCGTTTTTTTTACTGGGACTCTATGCAACAAGCGTTGTTCTCTTATTAATATCATTCGAAGGGTACATTCCGCCTTTGCCTTTTGCTCAACTTACAATGTTTTTTTCAATTCTATTTACCGTTTCATTTTACTCCATTAAAAAACACTCCTTGCAAGTTACCCGTTTTTATTATGGTTTAGCCGTGTATTTCTTTGCCTTTTTTATTCTGAGTATTCTAATGAGATATTCTACCAATAGAACTTTAGTGCCATTTCTATTACAAATAAATTACTTATTCCTATTCACCCCATCACTCTTGTGGCTCTCCTACTTTGCTTGGAAAAAGAATGAATCTCAAGTAAAATTTTATCTGCTTGGGATTACGACTCAACTCGTTTTTATTGCTGCTGAGATTTTAACCATTAACCTAGGTTTTCGTCGATTTACAGTCAATTTAGTTTCTGTTGGTTTTTTTCTTGAAATGGTCATTTTTGCGTTCGCCTTATTAGTGAGAGCTTATAAAGACAGGCAACATTTAATTCATGCACAACAAGTGGCTCAAGAGCAAACTCTTACTACGTTACAAGAAAAAGCGGAACTTATTCAAAATCAAAATAAGTTGTTAGAAGAAAAAGTGGAACAGCGTACGCTAGATTTGAACAATCAAAAAAATGATTTATATCTGGCAAATCTAAAACTCGAAGAGTACAATAAGGAAAAAGATTACATCATGTCGGTAATAAGTCATGATATTCGCTCGCCTTTTACCGGTGTTGTTGGTTTTTGTGAGTTGTTGGCAGATGGTATTCTGGAACTAGATAAAGAACAAATAGTAGATTTTACCAAACGCATTCAAGAAAATGCAGAAGAAGTGCTTACTCTATTCGAAAATTTGTTGGAATGGTCTAATTCTAATCTTAAAGAAACAGAAAAGCTTTCTGAAGTCGTTAACGTTTATGAAAAAGTTGATGAAATTCTCAGAACATATCAATTAAACATTCAAAAAAAAGGGGTAATTGTTGAAAATTTGTGTGACCCAATTGTTTCATTACTTTCCAATAGTATAAATTTTTCGATCATTTTGAGGAATTTGATATCAAATGCCATTAAATTTACTCCCAAAGGAAAACGGATTCACATTAAAACCGAACTGAATCAAGACTATATTTTTGTTTCGGTTTCCGATGAAGGTGTTGGTATTCCAAAAGAAAAATTACAATCACTTTTTGAATACAGTAAATCGAAGTCAACGGTTGGTACAAATAGTGAAAAAGGAACAGGTTTGGGACTTTCTGTGTGTAAAAAATATGTTGACAAACTTGGGGCAACTATTGCTGTAGAAAGTGAATTGGGAAAAGGAACTACATTTACGATTCAATTTTCTATCTAAATAGTTGGGTTTTGCACTTAAGAATCAGTAAACATTTCGTGATTATTGAATTGGTTAAATCCGATATTCGATTCACTTACTAAAAATTCAACCCATCAATTGAGCTAATAATGGCATAATTCCATTTATAATAAATTGAATACCAATGCATAAACTGATAAATCCCATCATTCTAGTCATAACGGTTAAACCCGTTGTTCCTAAGAATTTAGAAAACCAAGGCGCGACTCTCAAAATCAAGTAAGCACAAATTGCTACAATTACAATCGATAGTAAAATGAGTGGATAATCAATTAAGTTTTTTGCAGAAGACGAAAGTCCAAGAACTACGGCAATACTTCCAGGGCCAGAAAGTAAAGGCATTGCCAATGGCGAAAAGGCGATTTCTGGTTTTTCCATTAATTCTTCCACATCTTCATCACTTAGTTTTTTGCCTTTAGTAACAGGATTCAACATAGAAAATGCGGCTTGAATTAACATGATTCCACCAGCTATTCTCATTCCTTCTAGGCTTAAACTGAAAAAATTCATGATGTACGTTCCAGCTAAAAAGAATACACTAAGCACTAAGAACATGAAAAATGTTGCCTTTTTTAATTGCGAAAGTCGATATTCATCAGTTTGAGCAGAAGTTAAAGCTAAAAAAGCGGGAATGGCTCCAAAGGGATTCACGATAGTAAAAATTGAGGTGAAACTCCCGATAAGGATAAATGAAATGTCAGACACGGCGTGCTTAAAAAGGTTGTTTATTTTAGCCCTAAAATTACGAAAGCTTTTAACCTATTTTACTATCTATTTAACGATTTCTACCTTGATTTCGTTGAATTTTGACCGTGAAATTTATTATTTGATTACTTTAGTTTCTAAGAAATTTGTTGAACCGTTCTTCTTTGCATTTTTTGCAGCTCTTTTTTCTTTTAAACTTCTCTCAGGGGCTTTTTTGTCGCTTTTTTGTTTTAGGTTTTTTTCTTTTGGCATAATCGTATTTTTAAACGTTTAAGGATATAAACTTCTTTTAGTTGTATTTAAGTTCAAAAAAAATCTTTTAATTACCTTATTAAACTCTTTTGAATAAATCTAATGTAGTCTAATTCCCTATCCTTTGTGTTATAGTTTTGAAATTAATCTTGAATTAAGTTTTGTAGGGGGAATAGCAGTTTGGATACGAATAATAGGACGATTTACTTTTGAGCTATATTCTTAGTTATGTACTGTTAATAGTACATTTTTAGGTTAATTTTGGGCAAAAATACAACTTTTGTGTTATATACTTTTCAATTTAGCTTTCTGATACTTATGCAAACAAAGAGAAAAGCAAAAGCATGAGATTATACATATTACTTTCATTTTTATTTTTATCAGTATTAACAAGCAAAGCCCAACCAATTTTAGTTACTGAAATAATTATTGGTTATAGTGGAGAGGTTTTTAATTCTGAGATATCAGAAACTAAAAGTGTAACGGCTCTAGGAGTTGGCTATACAGCAGCAGCTCCTTTAGTTACTGGAGTTTTAAACCTATCCAATGATTATTTTTGGAAAATTGGCAACTTTTATATCGTGGATAACTGGGCAGTAAGATTCAATTTTGGAATGGGATACCCAATAAGTATTTATATTAATGGCACAGGTGATTATGGTTGGGGGTTCAAGAAAAGTGAAGACTACTCGTCATTTGGAATGATATTCGGCGCTCGTGCGTTCTTTAATTTAATTGGACCAGGGTGCTTTTCACCAATGGTTGGAATGTCTTTATTTAATGTACACACTAAAATTGGACCGACTTTCGCTGAAATCTCTTATGTTTTACAAGCTACAAAAAATAATTACTTAATGTTTGGATTTATGTACCAAAATGTACCACGTGAGTATGCAGATGAAGGAAAAGGAGCAAAAGGAAATCTTTTCGGCTTATTTTTTAGTTACAATTATTGACTTTTCTCTTAAGAGTATCTAATCGAAATATTCAGAATTAAAGCACACCTTAGAAAGAGTTTAAATCGATAAAATCGGTTTTTGGGTCGCACTCAATAAGTAAAATCAGATTTAGAATCCTGAAACAGCTTTTAAAAAAGTGTTTAATAAATATACATTTAATGCTGAATACTTTAGCAATATTTCCGACTCAATATCAGGTGCATTTAAATTATCGGTTTGAATCTGAATCTTCGTTTTCATTAAACCCCGATTGCTCCATTAATTGCTGACTTATTTTCTTAGTTGCTTTTATTCCCAATTCCTTCAATGACTCGGATCTTCGTACCAAATTCCCTTTTCCAGTTACTAATTTATTCATAGCATCACCATAAGCTTTATTTGTTGAATCAATCGCTTTCCCAACTTTTTCTAAATCATCTACAAATCCAACAAATTTATCATACATAGCGCCTGATTTCTCTGCAATTTCAAGCGCATGTTTAGTCTGATATTCCTGCTTCCAAACCGAATTCACTGTCGATAAAGTTGCTAAAAGAGTTGTAGGACTCACGAGAATTATATTTTTCTCGAAAGCAAAATTATACAAATCAGGTTCGTTCATCATGGCTACATCAAATGCTGGCTGAATTGGAATGAAAAGTAACACAAAATCCGGCGACTGTGTTCCATGTAAGAGTTGATAATTTTTCTCAGTCAAACCTTTTATATGACTTTTAAGAGAAACAAGATGCAGTTTTATGTGTTTTGCTCTTTCCTCATCAATTTCCGCATTTACGAATTTT
Source organism: uncultured Chitinophagales bacterium (assembly GCA_964575925.1). Lineage (GTDB taxonomy): Bacteria > Bacteroidota > Rhodothermia > Balneolales > M1805 > M1805. The sequence goes on along the minus strand of CAZNTR010000148.1, from coordinate 4,096 downwards.
TCATAAGCAGTTAAAGACACTTTGGAATCCACTATCATATATTTATCATCGGGTAATTTTACAATCACATCTGGGCGAATTAGTTTGTTTTCTTCATTGCGTTCTGTTACTTGAACTTCAAACTCATATCCTTTTCTTAAACCTGATTTTTCAAGAATTCGTTCAAGAATAACTTCTCCCCAATTTCCTTGTGTTTTGGAATCCCCTTTTAAAGCTTTCGTTAGATTTTGAGCCTCAACTGACATTTTTTGATTGAGTTCTGCCATTTGGCGGATTTGTTCTTTAAGCGTAGCACGTTCTTTATTTTCTTCAGAATATGTGTCTTCTACTTTTTTCTTGAATTCATCAATGCGCAAACCAAGTGGTTCTAAAATCTGTTTTAATTGGATGGAATTTTGCTCAGTGAACTTTTTAGATTTCTCATCCAAAATGGAATTGGAAAGGTTCTGAATTTCAGTTTTAATCTGTTCTTTATTCGTTTCAAATTGAATTTTCTGTTGTTCTAATTGAGATTGTAATCCCTCATTTCGCTCTTTTTGCGCCGAATAGTTCCCTGAAAGATCTTGCAACCGCTCAATATAATCAGTCATTTTTTGTTGATTTCGATCAGCAATTCTACTCATTTCTTCTAATTGAAGTGCTAAACTTTCTGATCGTTGTTTTTCAGAAGCTAGCTTTCCTGTTAATTCTAAAATGAGTTGAACTTTAGTTTGAAGTTCAGATTTTATTTCATTGAGATCGGCAGAAATACGTTTATTTTCGTTTTGCTCCCGATTTAAGACAGATTGCAATTGAACCGAATTCGTTTTCGATTTTAACCAAAAAGCCAAAAGTAATACTACTAAAAGCGTTAATATAAATAAACAAACGAACATATCCATAGTTTTTAGATCAATTTAAGCGATTGCGGTGTCAATTTATGTCACTTTTAATTCTACTTTTTTTCAAAATCAATTCAACTATTTCACTCATTATGAAATGTTTAACGTATAATCACACTCTTTTTGAAGATTATGTAAGTTTATCTATAATAGCTTATGTTTTGGAAAGAATCTTACTCTTAATTGGTACTGTTAACGTAAACATAATTATTTCTTCGAGCATTTTCAGTTTTTATGATAATTCATTTCATAAATTGAGAAAATATCTTTGATATAAACCACTTAAAGAGTATTTTAACTTTATTTTTAATTAGTAGGATGGTTTCATATGAAGAATTTGGCTTTAAAATCAATGTTAAGTGCAGTTATTTACTTTTTCTTAATTGCAGGAAGTTCATTTAGTTTTGCTCAAACAAAAAAAACGATTGCCATATTTTCTCCTGGGGATAAATCCAATCTTTTTTGGGCAGAAATGATTAATTTTGGGAAATCAGTAGCTGACAAATTACAAATGGATATTGTTATCTATTACGGGGATGATGACGCAGATATTATGGCTAAAAACATGGAAAGTGCTGCAAAACTACCCGCTAAACCAGATGGCTTTATTTTTCCTTCTATGACTGCCCAAGGTGATCGTTATATAAAAATCGCAGAAAAACATGAAATACCTTCTATTTTTGTCAATATTGGCCTTGATAAAAAAATGACTCTAAGTTCAACACGCAGTTTTAATTCATTCTGCTTGGGTCAAGTTACCCCTGATGATGAAAATGCAGGATATGAATTAGCGAAAACGCTCATTCAAACAGCCAAATCAGCTGGAAAAAAATCAATTAATATTCTCGCCGTTTCTGCACAAGAGAACGATGAGAATGCAGCCCTTAGAGTTAAAGGATTGGAAAAGGCTTTAAAAGAGTTTCCAGATGTTATATTAAGTAGAACTGCGAATACGGATTGGTCTAAAGAGCAAACATTAGCAGCACTTGAAACAGAGAAAGATTTAAAAAAAATTACCATTGTGTGGGCTGCTAGCGATGATATGGCATTAACAGCTAGTTCATTTTTCAAATCAAAGGGTCTAAGTCAAGGAAAAGACGTTTTTATTGGAGGTATCGATTGGACGAATCAGGGACTTCATGCGGTTAAATCTGGAGAACTTACAACATCAGTAGGAGGACACTTTGCAGATATTGGATGGGCATTAATATTATTCTACGATTATATAAATGGAAAAGACTTTGCAACAGAACACACCATTTTTAAATCTGCAATGAAGCCCTTAATAGCGAAAAATGTAAATATTGTTCTAAACGAAGAGGAAAAAGACCGATGGGCGGATGTGAATTTTCGTTCTTTTTCAAAAGTTTTAAATCCTAACTTAAAAGAATATCGATTCGATTTAGTAGTTCTTCTAAGAATGGCAAAATAAATTTGATATCACTCCGAAAAGTAGTTTTTCGCAAAATATTCGGCGAATTTGATGGATTTGGAAGGGTAAAAACGTATAAAATCGAATTTCAGAGTGAGACCATTTATTTATTTTAGGGACTCACTCACTTCAAAAGACAATTTAATGAGTCTATTATAGAAAAATGATGTGAAAAAACTTTGCATAAATCAATGTCTTTAGCAAAGTTTTCTAATTTTCACTTACTCAAATTGAACAACCTCTTATCCAACTTTTCTAAATCTGTTGCCATTGGGGCTTTCATTACGAGCGGTTTTTGTGTTCTTGGATGTATAATTTCTAATGTAAACGCATGCAGCGCTTGGCGATCTAGTAATTCATCTGGTTTTTCCACATAAATGCGTTCTCCGATTATTGGATGACCAATTGCTGAGAATTGTACACGGATTTGATTTTTAAAACCAGTATCTAATTGAACCTCAACTTGAGTTGCAACTGCGTATCTGTGTAACACTTTGTAGGTTAAACGAGCACGTTCTCCGCCAGATTTCTCATCAGCAAGGATGTTTTTAAACTGTGCTTTTATGAGTTTCATGTAGTGAACCAATTCGCCAGTATCCGGCCCAACAACGCCATGAACCCAGCATAAATAGGTTCTAATTGGTTCATGAGACAAAAAGTGTTTTACCATTTTCTGATAAGCCCAACGACTTTTTGAAAACAAAACCACGCCTGTTGTGTAACGGTCAATTCTATGTACCGCTTTTATGGGTGAATCAGAATCTTTTGTGGCCTGATTCAATATAAACTCAGCTGAAATGGCTTGTGATTTATGAATTGGAACCGTTAATAGTCCTGCTGGTTTTGATATGGCAATCAGATCTTTGTCTTCAAATAGAATGGGTAAATCCCAGCCGCCCCAGGTAATTCGTTTACGTCTAGCCATTGTTTAGATTCTCCGCTTGGTCAAAATCGTTCATTAATTCTAGTATAATTCGTTCTTTAGGGTATTTCGCCATGGCGTTAAACAAGAGCATTTTTGCTGAGGCTTTTTCACCTAATTGCCAGGTAGCAGCAGCAAGATTATGGATCATTTCGGGTGTTTCACCACCGTATTGAATACTTTTTTGAACCGTTTCTTTTGCTTGAGCATATTTTCCAGTTTCATATTGAGAAACAAATAATTCGTTCAAAATGCCAACGTGATCGGGCCAAGTTTCTAAAGCGTGTAAATAAGCGTCTTCTGCTTCTGCCCACATTCTTAGTGAGGTACAAAGTGAGCCTAACATAAAATAAGCATAGGCTTTATCATCACCATCAAGGTTTATAATTAGTTCTACTAATTCATTGCCTAAATCATTTAACGCTTTAACAACTGAGGTGCTTACGGCTTCGTCATTATTGGCAACAGCTGTGTCTAATTCTTCCATTAAATCAACTAAAACATCTGATTTTTCAAGAAGATAGGGTTTGATATCCATAATCGAATTTGATTTTTATTTCGAACAAAGGTACGAAATTCAGAGAGTATTATTTTGAGTTAGGAATAAGAATGGTTTTTAGTGATTGGATTTGCTGTTTACTTTATGATTTCAAATACTTTAGGCGTCATTTTGAAACATTTAGATGTGAATTCATAGTAACCTGTTATAAAGTTCTTAATATTGGGATGGAGTTTTTTTGGGTGAAGATGTTTTTTTATCAAGTTTAGCGGAAATATGCATTTTAGAAAAAACTTGTTGAATCGATGTGAAATCAATGTCTAAAGTTTTATTAGTACCGAATGCTCATTCGCATTCAGCCC
>CAZNTR010000147.1:0-9809 GCA_964575925.1 uncultured Chitinophagales bacterium | reverse complement strand
TCGAGAAATAGGAAGTTCTACATCGTTCAAGTTAACTTTTGTTGAACTAAAATGTATTACAAAATTTATGTTTATGATAAACGAGCGATGAATGCGCAAAAAGTTTGAAGGCAGTATTTCTTGAAAAGAAGAAATCGTCTCTTTGGTTGTGATGGACTTTGCATTCACAAAATAAATTGACAAATAATCTGAAAGGCTTTCAATATGTGAAATATCTTGTAATCTTATTTGATGATTTTGTCTATTGCTCCGAACGGTAAAAATTTGCTGCTGATTTTTTTCTTGTTCAAGTTTTAAGTCAGCAAGTTCTTTACTTCTGGCTCGTAATTGATTCACCAATAAAATGGTAGATTGAATAAATACAACGCAATAAACGGTAACGGCTAAGGTAAAACTACTCTGCATCATTGGAGTGAGTTGCGTATCGATTTCCCTATTCCGTTAAATACATAACACGAAACACAACTTGCTTACGACTATAAAACCATTTTTTTAAATCAGGATTGCTAATATAGATGGGCGTTTTTGGTTTTTTTCTATGATGAAAAAGAAAGGAAAATTTGGGTTTAAACAATGAAAATGAATCTGTTTCAGGCATAAAATTTTCGACAACTAAATAAAGTTTGGGTTCTGTAACTTGGAATAAATCGTTTTCTAAGGTGTGTGAAATCCAGCGATTTGTCTTGTCGTAGTTTACAATTACCAGAGATTGATACACTAAGTCTCCAGGATAACCGCGTTCATCTACTTTTTTTAAACTAAAGCGAATCAAAGTGGAGTCGAAAGGATTATCATACAAAGCAATTTCAAGTTCTTTTATGAAACGAGGTGTTTCTGATTCAGGGAAAACAAGTTGAATGGCAATAGTACTGCCAAAATCACTCCAAGAAGCGTAACGAATTCGATTTAAAGGCATGGGAAGTAAATCATAACCTAATACTTCTTCTTTGTAAGCTTTAGCCTCAATAGTAACTGTTTCGAATGTGTAGGAAGTAGGATTTAAAAAGATCGTACTGGTATCGTTTTTTGCTAACTCACTTGTTTTAATTTGTAGCGTTTCAAAGCCAATTGCTGAAATCGTGAAAGATTTAATGGATTCAGGTATGGGAAAGCACCCAAGATGATTAGAATAGGTTCCAAACTTCGAAGTGTCGAATAGTACATTGGCATAGGGAATCACAGATTTAGTTTTATGTTCTTTTAATAAAACAATCTTAGTTTGGGCATAACTTTGTTGAAGAAAAGAAAATGAAATGAGTCCAATCCAGCCAACTAGCCAAAAAGTTAGAGATACAATTTTTCTAAAATCCACTTTGTAACAATTAATCCGAGCGTTTTAGTTTTAACGCTTTCAAAAAATACTATTCTAAGTAAGAGTTTACAAGATGATTAGGATTAATATTCAGTTAGAAAATGAGCTAGAATGAGTTACAAACTGTTCGTTTTTTTATCTAAACGATGATTTTCAAACATTTCAGCGGCAGCTTTTAGCAATCCAAGAAAGCCAATGCCCATTACAATTAAACCAAGCGATAATTCATTTAATACACTCGAATCTGAAAGAAAAAAGCCGATTAATCCACCAATTAGCAACAATAGTGTGAACAAACCCATAAGAGTGAGAAATACTTTTCCTTTAGTTGGATTTTCCCAAATGCGTTTTGAAAAATCATTTTGAGTTTTTTGTGTGTCTTGCAAAGTGGAAAAACTAATTCCAATTCCCATAAAAAGCATCATAGAATTTATTGATCCGAAATAATTTTGAAATCCATTGAAATAAGAAGTTAACGCAAAATAAACGCCCACAAGCATCATTGGATATTGCAAATAACTGATGATGTGAAAAAGATCGGTCAGGTTTTTCATGGTGATTAGCTAAGGTTTGAATAGGGTAAAGTTTAGAAAACTTAAGTAAACACGGGTAATTTCCCAAACGATTACGAATGTATTGCTTAAAAATTAATGACATTGATTTGGCGCTCCCAAAGCGACGAGAAGCAAAAAAAGTAAACTCTGTAAAAAGGTGACTAATAGAGATTTGATAATCAGTAATTAGAAACTTCTATCGAAAAAATCTCAAATAACCTGAGTTCGGGATAGGAAAGAAATATAAAAACAGGCATAAAAAAAATCGTCATTCTGGGCTTGATCCAGAATCTTCGCATAGTGAAGCAAGAACTAGATGCTCTACTAAAGGCAAAACGATGTGCTAGATCGAGATCTTGAATCAAGTTCAGTATGACCTTGGTTTCTTCCTTCATTTCTCTACACGGTACTTTGTGAGTGTCAAAGAAACCGAAGGTACTGCTAAGCCAACTGACGTTTTTCTTAGTTTTTTCTTGTTAAATGCTAAAAAATTGCGCAAAATCTTATCCCGAACTCAGGTAAATAAGAAGCGTTGCAAATTGCTGATTTTGCTTCGCTTGTATCTTGTAATTTAATTCATCTTTTGGCAAAGATTCTGTGTCGGGGCACAGGATGACTATGAATGGATGTTTGTACAAAACTTACACTTAAACACTTATTTGAAAACCTTAGTCTTCGCTTTCTAAAGAATCTTTTACTACTTGTAAATTAGCTAGCAAAGGTTCAATTTCTTGTTCACTTGCAACCTTGTTTCTCCATCCAATGTAGCTAAACAAAACGCCTAAGCCCACAATCAAGAAGATCTTTTGATTTATAGTTTCTGGAACAAGGATTTCTAGAATAGGATTCGACCAGTTGTAATCTGTGGGATTTCCCATTCCAGCATAAAATAAAATATTCATGAAAAATGGAGGAAGAACGTACCAATACAAAGCCGTATTCAATAAGTTTTTTTGTTTGATTAGAAATGATTTCTCTTGTTCCAATTCTTCGATAATAGAAACACTTAAATCCGTATCCTGATTTTTTCGACTGGCGAATTTTAAGCGGAAAATGACAAATAAAAACCAAAGAATTCCAAAAGCCGAAGCAATTTTGGTAAGAGGAAATGGAAATTCGAAAGTGAAATAAGTAAAAACCAAAATGCCAAAAAAGGAAGCTAGAATTTCGCGTAAATCTCGTTTGACAATAAGGCTTTCCATCGTTTTTACACTGTATTTTAAATCAGCGAGTAAGGCTGTGCTTTCAATTTGGATAGTTGAAGCTTTTGATGAGTTTTTCCAGATGTTTTTTAATTCTTGTTCTGACATATTAATTCGAGAGTTTTGGAGTGATACAATGGAATAGTTTTTCGCGGATTCGTTTCATTTTAAACGCAATATGATTTTCTGAAAGTCCAGTGATTCCAGCAATTTCTTTGTAAGGAAGATCTTCTAAATAAAGAACCATTAACGATGAATCGCTTTCATTTAAGGTGGAAATACAAGCTCTCAAAGCCTTGAATCGTTCTTCATCACCAGAATTTGAGCTAGTTTCAGTCGGTTCAAAATGAATAGAATCTAACTGAACCGTAAAATAGATGCGCTTATCTAATTTCAATTTGGATCGCATACACACATTTAGCGCTATGCGATAAATCCAAGTGCTGATATCAGATTTTCCTTCAAATCGAGCTAAGGATTTCCAGATTTGAAACACAACTTCCTGAAATAAATCTTCAGGTTCTATTGGGTTAACCGCATAAAGCGACAGATTCTGTAAATCCGTTCTTTATTTTCTTCAAGAACTTTTTCAAAAAATTGCATAGAAAGTAGAGTTTGGTGAGTTCTTTGAATTCATAGGTAAAGATTATGTTTTTGGATGACGGTATTAGATTAGTGACATCAATATGAGAAATATGACAAATTATGTTGAGTTTTTTAAAACTCTAATTTGTAATAAAAAAATTAACAAAAGATTATAAATATCAATTATATAGGAATTTTATTTTGGGGAAAATTGGGATTCAATTGATTTATTTATCGGGTCGTGAATCATTTTCTGTACTAGTTTATGGCCCAATTGGGTTCCCATACAATGTTTTAATCGATAGCGAAAGAAAAATAATTGCCGAGAATATTGAATTATCCGACTTGGAGAAAAAGCTAAGTGAATTGTTGAAATAGGATTCTTGGATTGAAAATGTGTACACTCGATTTTCATCATATTGCTAGTCACAAACAAGCTTCTTATACTACAAGCTATCTAACAAAAATTTAAGATATGCAAGAAGATATTCGCTGGATTCAACGGTTTCAAAATTACGAGAAAGCTTTTTTACAACTTTCTAAGTTTATTGAAAAAGGAGATTTATCAGAATTTGAAAAGAAGGGACTCATTAAAAGTTTTGAATACACGTATGAACTTGCTTGGAATGTGATGAAAGATTACTTGATTTATCAAGGAATTAGCGGGATTTTGGGAAGTAGGGATGCTATAAAACAAGCATTTAACAAAGGCTTAATAAAAGACGGTCAATTGTGGATTAATATGATTCAAGATCGTATAAAAACGGTACATACTTACGATGAAGAAGCGGCGGAACAGGTTGAACACCAAATTATTAGCGTTTATTTTGACTTGTTTTCTGATTTTTATCAAACTATGAAAAACCTGCAATGAAATTCGGATTAAGTGATTTTGTACTCAATGCATTTCATCTAGTTTTTGAAAACTATGCGGAACTATCTGAGGTTATCATTTATGGTTCGCGAGCAAAAGGAAATTATCGAGACGGAAGCGATATAGACTTAACGCTAAAAGGAGAATTCTTAAATAATTCCATTTTAAACAAAATAACAAGCGATTTAGATGAAATTAATCATCCCTATCTCATCGATTTATCCATTTACGAAAATTTAAAATCTGAATCCCTAAAAGAACATATAAATCGAGTTGGGCAGATTTTTTATAAAAGAGAGATAGCGTACTAATTGATTAAATCGATACTGTTAAAAGATTAAATCGTTTTAGTAATCGAATTTCATAAGAGTAATTCAACTATGAAAAGACTTTACCAACCATATCGCACTCCTAGACTTAAAAATTGGAGATAGTTCTCAGACGCTTCATTCGACTGTCTAAAATAAATGGATGCGTTGTCATTTCTAATTAATGGGGTTATAGGAACTTCAAATTTGTAACCAATAACTAAGTTTATTGATTTCCAAATTTCGTAATTCAATTCAACAGATTGGAACACTGTTAATCTTAATTTGTTGATAGCATCCTTCTTGTTTTCTAAATTATTTAGCGGATAAATAGGGTTGTTTTGTTCAAATAATTTATCGTTAAAATTGATACTTGAGTGAACTTAGAACCCCATCGTAAAACCGGAAATTAAACGAAGCTACTTATAAGGTTGAGCATTCCAACCGAGTCCCAGATTTAAATATGATAAATCATAAAGATTACCAGGATTATTTAGATAAGAAATATTATCAATTGTACTATTCGTTATAACGGAATTTTCAGAGAAGGAAAGTGATTCAAAAGCTAATTGACCATACCAACAGTGATTTAATAAATTGATTTCGAGACGATTATTCGATTGATAATCAACAATATTATTGTTTGTTACGTTTTGGCTTTTATCAATTAAATAGTGATATGAGATGCCAACTTGATACGTCTGAGCTAAAATAAGCTTAGACGAAATCAGAATATATAAAAAAACAAAATGTATAATTTTCATAGGAAATTTTTGAATAGTGTTACAAGATAAAATCTCTTCCCTTAAATAATCTGTAAACTATGAATTTATAATTAATGTTAAATTAAATTATATTTAGTTAAGTGTATAGTTTAATGAAAAATCGAAACCTAATTGATGTTGAATAGTTACTTTTTTGTTAGACCAAAAATATTTGTTTGTTACTAATTCTTCTACTAGCGGATTAAATGTAGTCTTTACTACCAATCCAAATGATAACGAAAACTTTTCGGAAATAGGAAATTCATAGCTCATTCTATTTTTCATATCATATTTTAGATCTACTATCGATTCTGATCCACGTTGGTTCGCGGTAATTACACTAGAATTTTCGATTGGTTTTGAACTTTGAAATCCATCACTGAGTAAGAATCCAATATGAAAAGTATTATCTAAGGTCAATCTATTTACTATAAACGTTCGGTAACCCAATCCTAAGGATATATAATTGAGATTGTATTGATTGCCTTCTCTTGGAAAAGATAAACTTTTCGTAAACTGATCAATAACAAATGCATTATCATAAAATTTCAATTTCTCGAATCCGATTTCAGCTAAATAATGATTTTTAGCATATCGGATTCCAAGAATTTGACTTAGTTGTACACTATTAACATTATTTGTAATAGAAGGATCATTGATAAATGGAGCATAGGTAACTTCAATGTGATTTTGTGAAAGACCATTAATTGCAAAAAAGCAAAGAATTAATGTTATATAAATTTTCATATTAAAATATTTACGATTCCAAATGCAAAATTAATTGCATTTGGAATAAATTAGTTTAGTTGGAGTTTAATATGACGAAACTGGATATTGAGAACGATCTAAACGCACAAAAACGCCTGTTCTTGTTTGCTTTTCAGTTCCAAATGTCTCAACATTAAAATCAAAGCTATAACTTCCTAAATCATCTTCAGCTGAAAGTCCATCTTCTTCTGTGACAGTCAAGGTAAATTCATCATAGTAAACTGGGTCTAAATATGGGATATTAACTAAGACTTTTCTTTCAAACAATCGTCTTCGTCGATTTATATATGAATATTTATTAGAGTTTCTAAATTTTGGAACAAACCAGTGTAAATACCAATGACCTGCATCGTGATTTAAACTGACATTGTCAATAAAAGAAAAAGTTGAAAAATTATATGGAATGCCACTTATTGTGCCATTTGCACCAATTTGGAACATTTTTATTTTTATTTCTAAGTCACCATCAAATAGCCCATCGAAATAAGATGGATTGGGCGTGAGTCTTGTTTATTAAATAAAAAGTAAAAATTGAGTTAAAATTAAGAAGAATTCTATATTCTATTTTTCACCATTAAAATGTATATCCAATTCCGAATGAAATAAGAAATATTGACCTAAATCCAATTTCTTGTCCATTAAAAAATCCTGAGTCTATATTTTCATTAAAAATCATTGGTGAATAAAAATATTTATGTTCCAACTCACTTATGAGTTTGATATTCTTATAGATTGTTATTTTTCCCTTAACTTTTTGATACAATCCTAAAACAATAGGCACTAAATTCCAGTTATTTTCATTAGAATTTGTATTTGAAAAATAAAGTTCAGTTTTACTTAAATTATAATTTTGACTATGAATGGTTCCTGTATTTAAATTAAAAAATGGCAATTCATTGATAGTCGAATTCATTAAAAGCGAAGCTGAAAATCCGTTTTCAATACTAAAATAGTTTAAAAAAGAAAAACTAAACCCGGTTTCTATTCCCAAATAGTCTAATGAATAACGATTACCAGGTACTTTATTAATTAATGGTGGTAAATAATTATATCCGGCAAGAGCAACCTCGTCAAAAAAATTAAATGACTCATAAGATATACCAATAGTCAAAAAAGATTTTTTCAAGTTAACCGAAGTATTTGAATAGTCAATGTATCGACTATTTTGCAGGTTTGCACTTCCTGAATATTTTTGTAAAAGTGAAATTTCCCAAGATTGACTATAAGCCAATCTTGGTATGAAAAGAATAAATAAACTTAAACTAATATACAGTGGTCGCATAAAAACCTCGATCAATTATAAGATAAAATGTACCACCTCCACCAGAAAGTGCTCTTTGATTTCCATAGTTGTAATAATCATTATAGTCGCTTACAGTATCTATTCTAAATTCAATTCCATTTATATTTGTTAAAACTCCTTAAATTGCAGAATTTTATATGTTTTTTACTTTAAAACGAATACATAAATCCAAAAACTAAATTGGAATTAAACAAATCAGAAACTGTTGAATTTGGAAAATTTAAATTTCCTTCTTCAATAATTGAGTTTAGAACAGAACTTAACTCATAACCAATGTAAAGTTTTGTACTCCAATAAAATGTTTTTTCAAGTATTAATGATTGTACCATTTTTAGGCGAATATTACTAATTTCATCTTTACCACTTGCATTAAATGAAATAATAAAATTGCCATCATTATCTTGTGTTCTTGTTTTTATATCTTTTAAAAATGCATAACCTATTGATAATCCACTATTAAACCGAAGGAAATTCACAGGTTTAAATGACCCACTCATAGCAATAGCTAGGTAAGTAATCGTATTCCGATTTCCTTTTGCAACATAACTATAAAACGTTTGTTTACTAGAAATAAAACTATCGGTTATATGTGCATTTTCATAGAAATCAAATTTTTCTAAACCTATATCTAACAAAATATTCTTGTATAGATACAGTAGTGATAAAGTATTATGACTACTAATTGAGTGAATGTTTGTAGTGTTTTCATTAAATGATGACTTATATGTAAATCCAATTGATTGACTAGATGCATTTACATTTGATAATATTATGATAAATATTAAGAGTACAATATGTCTCATATTTTTTTAAAATGAAGTACTAGGAAATTGTTTCTTTTCAATTAAATAATAAAAAGTACCTCCATCTGTATTTATTTGTCTTTCAATATTAAAATTAAAAGTTTTAAAATTATAGTCTTCATTTATGTAAGTTGTCTTACTCAATACGTCAACTTCTCTAATTGTTAATCTAAAACTATTATTGTAGACTATTAAATTTGGCAAGCCGAATATTCCACTAATATCAAGATACTTTTGCCTATCACTATATCTTCTAAGTGCATTAGAATAAAACCAATTATTGTTGTTTCTATATCTAAACTCATACCAATGACCAGCATTATAATCTGCTGTACGGTTTATATAATACAGTGAGTTTACTCCAATACTAGTTCCGAAAATTTCATTATCAATACTGAAGTTTGTATAGGATTGGGTAATACTATATTCAATTTCTAAATCACCATCTAGGAACCCATCATTTATATTTAATGTTTTAAATTTTAGAAAATTAATTCCCTCTTCTGTTAATATTGGATCTGGAACAGGATCTGGGTCTGGTTCGTTTGGAAAACAAGGTTCACCGAATAAAGTAAGCTCAGGACAATCATCAATAGGAGCAATTGAGCTAACGGACTCAAAATTTCTTAAAGCAGGAGAATAATTTTCTTGATTCTCTGAATAAGCAATTACAAGCAGATTATCCTTTATTCCGATTTTAGACGAAATTAAAGAGTCCTCACCAAATTGATTAAAAGCTCTTACAAAATACTCTGAAGAGTCATGGTCAGGTGGATTAAAAGCCACCCAAAAAATCTCTCCGTTTTGTAATACATTTTTTCGTTGGTCAACAATTGGGAAATAGATATTAATATCGTGACTTAGTTTTTTTAACAGTTGGTTAAGTTTCAATTTTTTTGATGTTAACTTTCCGTTTTTATCATAAACAACGTCAATTTTATCCTTTACTTCTAGAATAAAATCATTCGCTTTATCGATTTCATTGCCTTTAGAAAGATTTAGTATTCCTTCTTTAACTTTCGAATTTTTCATGGAACGAATCATAATTTGGCTGTACTCATGCTGTTGAGTTGCTAATACATACGCTAAATCTTCAAGATTTGGATAATACTCTCTGTCCTTAAAATTCGAAAATTTTTCGAGACCACGCTCACTTAATGGAGCTTTATTTATGTGTACTAAATTTCCAGATTGCACATCATTTGGCGTATTTAAAAGAGAGTCAGAACAAGAATAGAATGCAAGACTTAGTAAAATTAGCCCTAATATATTTGATATTTGATATTTGATATTTGATATTTGTTCATAGCAAACCTATTAAATTGTAAAGAGATAT
>CAZNTR010000146.1:0-9844 GCA_964575925.1 uncultured Chitinophagales bacterium | reverse complement strand
CGTAGCATTAAACGATTCAGAATACGTTCCAGCCGATTTTTGTTGATTTACCAAAATCGCGATTTGTTGTCCAAGCATGTTGTAGGCGGTCAGAGTAACAGTACTTGCAATTGGTAAAACATATTGAATCTTAGTACTTGGATTAAATGGATTTGGGTAGTTTTGATACAAACTAAAGTGTGGAAATTCTGAAATCGACTCCGTTGAGACGTTATGAATATTATCTGCAAAGAGAACGTTTCCAGTTTCAATGTCAATGACGACAAATAAATTATTTCTTTCCTCTTTGTTTACTTCGGTGTTATAATAATAATAATCAAATGAAATTCCCCAAGTTGGGCCGATAAGTTCAAAAGGCATTTTATCGGTAGTAACATCTCTATCTTCAAAGACAATTTTATCTGTTCCAAGTACATAACCGGCTTCAGGCTGAGCAAAATCTGGCATATTTTGGAAAAATTCTGGTAATGATCCTATTTCATCGATCCTGTTAAACGTTGCTGAATCAACATCTGCGTCGAAATATAGTAATCCTAGTGGAGTTAGCATTCCCATATAAACCATATTACTATCAGGTACATAAAAAGCGAACATCCAATCGAAAGAGGTTCCTGTTGGTAAAATCGTATTAGTTGCTAAAGTAAGATTCATTTTTAATTTTGCAGGGACATATTCTTCGTCTTCTTGATTGTAAATATAATCTTCTGTAATTGCTGCTAGTATTCGATAATTCACAAATAGTTCATCCAAAATGGGGATAACTACTTTATGTGCTTCGTTAAAGGTCATGGGTTCTATATTGAAGTCTATATTGATAAGACTGATTTCAACATCTGTTACATTTGCATCTTGTACGGTGATTAATCCGGGCTCTAAATCACCATCGGGCTCATAAAGCCCCAAAGCAAAAGGTTGAAATTGATAGGTATCACTATCTTCATTATAAACGTGAGTAAATAAATACGTGATGATGTAATAATCTCCGTTTTTCACATTTTCAAAGCTAAAAGTGTAATCTGGCTCAAATTGAGCGATATTTACAATCCCTGCTGGTGGTCCATCATTACTTTCCTCATTATTCTGACTTGTAGAATTCTCATCACCAAAATTATCAAATTCAACAGGTCTACTTGTTGTCAACAAAATTAGATTATAGCTTAAATCAAGATCTTCAAGTTCTAATATTTCATGAGTTGGAAGCCCATTTTCATTCACCTTTAACCATGTCGTAGTTTTCTTGTTTAAAGAGAGTTTAGATTTATTTACATTTCCACTTGAATTAAAAATAGAGAAAAGGCTGCGTTTGACAGCTGAACCTGAAAGTTCGTAACCTTCAAAAGTTGTTCTGGTAGTAAAACGATTGACGTACATTTTATCAAGATATTCTCCGGTTTTACTCTTTACATTGAATACAACAAGATTAAATTCAGTATCTGCCGTTAATTTCACGTCAAGAGTTATCGTTGTGGCTGTTTCTGTTTAAGAAAACGAGCCTTGTACAACCTCTACAGAATCCATAGGAAAAAGTAGAAATACCTCACTGTCATTAGTAAAAAGCGAATCTGTCTCAATAAGAGTACTAAACTCAATTTGAATTTGTGTCGTTAGAGCAACACCTGTAGCTTGAGAAGTGGGTGAAATTGATTTTACCGTGAATTGAGCTGTTGCATTTGCCCCAAAAAGTACAAAAAGAAGGGTCAACATAGTTTTCATAATAAACTCCTATCTAAGCAATGAGTAAGACATAAGATGCCTATATCTTTAATAAATTACTTTAAGAATTGTTCCTTAAGAGTAATATCAATGCAATTATTTTAGTAGCCTCATAAAAACTGAAACTTTGATAAAAAAATCGTCTCTATATCGAATAATTAAGGTTTCAAATTTCTTTTTTGAGGTTTTTAGAAGGCTCCAGTTCATTTATATTACTTTAATTTAGAAGTGATAATTATGTTAGCCTTGACTAACTTCACTATTATTCTATTAATTACTTCAAGAATATTAATAAAAACTAGATAGATATGAATTTCCTTTTTGATAAAGATTAAAAAAAAATGTTTTAATAAGCATCTTGTCTTCGGTATTCTTTATGGTGTTCATTCAACCTTTAATGACTTTTATATGGAATTTATTAAAACGTATCTCATTTTACACATTAGACTTTTTTGTGAATAATATTTATAAGAATGCAGCATTTGGTCAACGAAACTGGCTTGACTTAATGAGTTTCTCTTTTTTTTTGATAATTATCACATTTATCTTAATTGGACTATCTATCTATTTATTCTTCTGAAAAATATTCTAAACTGAATAAATCCTTAATAAAAAGGAGACATGAAAAATCTAACGACATAAATAAAATAAAAACCGAATTAGAAAATATTGAAAACAAATTAGATAAAATAAAAACTCGTCTCAAATGGTCAATTAGGGTAAGTTGGATAATAAATATATTAATTATAATGACTGCAATACATTTGATATTCAGTGCATATGCAGATTTACAACTTAATACTTCATTTAATCAAAGGTTAAATGTTTTGGCGCCCTACATTGAGGAACATGATGTAAAGGTTCTAAAATCAAAATGGGCATTGATGCAAAATAGAGCAGATTTTGAAGAAATAAACAACTATATGGAAACACTTGCTATTAATAAGGAAATAGTTCTTCCAAAAAAATTATTAGAATAAAACTATAATAACTAGTTTTAATGATTACAGAACTCAAAATAGTGGCTGTTTTTACCTATATAAATGGCATCTTTAACTAAATTCTTAGGTTACTATTTTCTTAATTCTTTCACTAAATGATGAACCCTTGTACAAGGGCACTGTAAATGTGGTGGTTGAGAATTTGGAGTATTGTGATGACTTTCTAGTTTTTCAGCTCTCGTTATTGCAATTTCAATATTATCTTTCATTTTTAGATAAGTGTAGTATATGAAATTCTTCTTTGATTTCATTGTTTTATAGTAATCAAAATTTGCATGTTGAAATTTTGCTTCGTTAGGATACTGTTGTTTTAGAATATCAGTTAAGCGTTCATAATATTTAGTTCTGTTTGAGTAATCCGTGTCATTAGGATCAATATCTTCAAAA
This sequence comes from uncultured Chitinophagales bacterium, assembly GCA_964575925.1. GTDB lineage: Bacteria > Bacteroidota > Rhodothermia > Balneolales > M1805 > M1805. The sequence goes on along the minus strand of CAZNTR010000146.1, from coordinate 6,743 downwards.
TGAAGTAATACCCATAATTCAAAATCATCATTACTCCAAGCAGTCTGTATTCCTTTTTCATTTGCGTTTTGTATAGAGTCATTAAAAGCATTGTCTTTTCTATCATTTGGTTCTTTATCCCTGTCAAATACACACCATACTTGAGTACCATCGTCAATTTTTAAAACCTCTTTTCCATTTTTGATTTCTAATAAATCTTTATCACTAAAAAACTCCGTAGTATGATCAACTTGTGCGTGATGTTGTTTTGTATTGCCATGAGTTGATAATCTAATTCCTTCATGTTTAAACATATTAAAATAAGCTGGTTCAATAGCACTATCTTCACAAAAAATGATGAATACTCTTTGAGTATCAACTTTTCTGGTATCGTCTTCTTTAATTTCCCAAGGTTCCATAGTCTTCAACTTTAAAATCATTTTTGTAATCTGAAAGAATAGGATTACCACCATAAGAACCAGCTAAGTACTGTTTTGCGAAATTAGCATCATTTCTAATTCCCTTCAATTCTGCTAATGAATAAAACTTTGTACTCTCATTATCTTGTATTTCCGCAAAGTAAAACTGATCTCTTCGCATTATTTTAGGATCCATTAAGTTCGTATCATGACTTGTGAACAATAATTGTACGTTTGATTTATTTATATTAGAATTATTAAAAATATTAATAAGTTTTATTAGTAACGATGGATGAAAATTACTATCAATTTCATCAATAATAATTAATCCATTTATTTCTATCGTAAATGCATGAAGTATCAAACCTGCAATATTAAATAGTTTTTTTGTTCCCTCAGACTCATGCTCTTGCATATTTAATGTGATATTTACATTATCATTATTACAAGACGCTTTTGTTAAGAATAACCTTTCTAGTGGAATCTGTTGATATTTTTCATTTTCTGAATCTTTTTTTAAGTAAATATCTTTGTAGTTTAACCCAAAAGATTTTAAAAAATCTAAAAATTTCGGTTTAAGTTCTTTATTATCAATAATTCGCATTGAGTGAAAACGATAATAATCAACGTCAGAACTAAGTTTTGAGGTTATGTAGCCGGAAATAGCTAATCTAATATTTGCACAAATATCATCCTTATTATAAGATGCTGCATGTGTAAGAAATAAAGTATGATCGTATTCCAAAGGGGGAATTCTTTCACTATTCGGTAGACTAGATTTATCAATGTCTAAATATTTCCTAGTAAATAATTTCCCTTGATTTACATTTTTGGGACCAAACAACCATTCCGAAGTAATTATTTCTCTACTATGTTTTGAATTATTTACATCCTCTTGGTTTTTTTTTACAGTAAACCCATAACGAATTTTTTTCCCTTGCACAAAAAGTACAATTTGAAAGAATGATTCAGAGTATTCTGTTTTATCTTGAAATAAAAAAGGTTGTGTTAACTTTTCAAGTCTTGATTCAGGACTTGGCAATTCAGAAACCGCATCCCGAAAATACTCAAATGCTTTAATGATATTACTTTTGCCACTAGCATTAGCTCCATATATACCAACAGTTTTCAATATGTTCATTCCATTATATGGAACTATATTTTTGGAGTCAACAAATTCATTATCAACAGAACTTTTTAAATTAGAAGCTACAAAACTAATCGTTTGTAAATCAGATATAGACCTGAAGTTCTTTACACTAAATTCGACAATCATATTTTTTCAATATTTGAAATATTTCTGCAAATTACGCACATTTTATACCCAAAACAAAAGTATTACTATTAATTACTTGAGATATTTATCAAAAATAATACTCATGATAAAACTCTGCTTCTGTTTTCTCAGTCCAAAACGTACTTTGTCTTAGTGTTGGTAAATGTTTCAAATTGTATGAATACCTGATTCGCTTTTTTCTGTGATATCACTTTTTCCACTAATTTTAAGATCATTTCTTCATGGTTAAACGCATAGAAATATATTCTATCTAGTCTGTTTACCAGTATTCTTTACCCATTTCCATAAACGTCCTTATTCTTAGAACTTTTTATGTTAGTACTTTGCAATTCATTTTTAAACTATTTTAATAAGTAAATAAGTAAATAAGTAAATAAGTATAGGGAATGTTCTCACACATAAAGGTAAATACCTTGACTTTAAAATTCTATTTTTAACATATTAGTGGAGGGAGAACCGAAATTGCATAGTTTGTAAATAGTATCAAATTTCACTAAGAATCCTTACCACGAACTCAGATTATTACTTCACTAGCATCATTTTACCAGAAAGAGTTTCTTTCGGAGTTTCAAGACGATACATATACATTCCTGTAGCATATTGGGCTAATGTGATGCTTAATGAGTGCCTACCAGCTTTAAGATTTCCAGAAAAAAGTGTTTTGAGTTGTTGACCTTGAATGTTGAATAAACTGAGTTTTACACTTGAATTTTCGGCAAGCTGAAACGAAATCGTTGTGCTAGGATTAAATGGATTAGGATAATTCGCAAAAAGCTCCGTTTGATTAGGAATCTCTGAGTTTTGATCTGCAACAGAAACAGTTTCAGGCTCAAAATAGGCTACAATTGGCGCTGTGGCATCTGTTACAGTCAAACTTGATTCTCCTGTATTATGATTTTCCCAATGTGAAAAACGATAACCTTCTTTTGCAACTGCTTTCACTGTAATGGGTTGATTCTTAAAATAATCGCCAGTCCACAATTCAGGATATTGAATAGCAGCTACATTCGGTGTTCCTGATTTAATATCGGTATTGTTTATACGAATGAATCCCATACTTGGATCACCCACACTAACTTCAAGTGTGTATAAGGAGTCGAGCGAAAACTGATCTCTAAAGTATTGATTCATATAGGTTTCACGTTCGTTTGAAAAGCGAGCCATAAAATTTATATTTGTTTCCCACTCGGCATAATCATGAGGCATACTCCATCTATGATCCGAATTTCCCCAACGGTCGATGTGTTCTTTAACGTATGGTGCAATTACATTTTTCACCGAATCTAAAACGGCAAGAACTCGAGGTTTCGCAAAAGCTGTATTCATTAAATCACGATACGTATTGATAAATTCGGCTTTAAAATCTTGATTTTTCAATAATTCGAAGAGTAAAAATGAACTCCAATGATCAGCGCGCGTTGCTTCTTGTAAATAGTTTTGGGTAACATGACCCTGATATTTGCTTTCAGTATGAATGTCTGTCCATGCAAAGCCAAAGTCGTTGTCGAACATCATCCATCTCCAACGGCCATCTCTTCCAGGACCTGCGGTTGAATCATAAGCCGTTTGATAGCGCCAATAATCAATATTATTATGCGGCCAATCTCGATTATTGAAATAAATATTGGAAAGTGTATAATTGATAAAACTCTGAACATCCATTTGTGTATTGATGTATTTGTAGTGTTGTTGATTAGATAAGCCATTAGTACGAATGTAATTCAACATATTGATATAATGAGTTTTTGAACCATCTTCGATGCTCGCATTTCCTGATAAATAATCAATTTTAGTATCCTCAACATCGAATTTAATACTTAGATAATCTTCATCGTAGCGTTCACGAATATTTGCGATTCCCCAAAACTCCCCATTCAAAAACAACAAATTTTGACGAAAAGCCATGGTTTCAAAAGGAAGATGTCTCACAAGTGTTTGCATAAATCCATCTCTTAAAGCCGATTTCATCCAATCTTGACCAGAATTTCGGAGTTGAAGACGTTTATATTCGTCTAAATCCTGATCTAAAAAAAAAAGATAACGAAGTTTAGATTTCCCGTATTCGCTTCGAGCATACAAACGAAACGATTTTTGTTGAAAAGAACGTGAACCACCACCATGAATTCGAATTCCAATAGGTTGAGAGACACCAAGCTCGCCATGTTGATTAAAAAATTCGAAATGTGCAGGTCGTTCCCATTCGTCGCCGCGTTGTGTGTAATTCGCAGGAGTTCCTAAACCTTCAGAAGCGCTTGGATTATTAGCTTTCCATTCATCAAAATACTTTCCTAACACATAAATTCCAGTATTGTAATCAAACAGATTTAAAGAGTCAGTAATTAAGGAAACCATAGGAATATGATAACGATTTTTTCCATCGGGATGAATGATAAATGTGCCTGATGTGGTCTCACTCCAAGCGTCTCCGTTTTTTGATCGAGCACGAATCACAGTAATTAATTGAATCGATCCCGTTGCCGCAACCCAAGGAGAATAAGAATGAGAATCAGTGCTTCTGTCAGTTAAGGTAAGAGCAGATATGTATTTTCTTGATGACTCATTTGGAGTATCACCATTTAAGGTGTAATAAATTTCATCTCCTTCGCCTGCAATAAGTTGCAATTCAAAACTGGAAGTATAATAGCCCGGATTCTGTGAGAATTGAGGAGATGTTTGCGCAAAAAGAGAGTAATTTACAACTAAAAGAAAAATCATAGATAAAAGATGGGAGAATCTCATTAAGCCGATTTATTAAAAGTAGTTGATGATGAAATCTTATTCGAACATAGTGTTAATTAAAGTAGTAAGTATTTCACTTTCAACATGCTAAATTATTGTTACAAGTTGAATAAGTTGTAAAAGGCAATAAATGGGAGGTTTTCTAAACGGATTACTTTAACTAGTTGACCTAAACCTAAAAATGCGGTTCGGCAAATAAATAGTTTAATTGATTTGGACTCACTTATCATATTCATGATAAATTTAATACCTTTAACTTTTTAAAAAATTAGATAAAGAATTCCTTCAAAATGTGTGCAAAGCAAACAAAACGGTTAACTGATAAACAACGTTTAGATCAGATTATAGAGTCTGTATCTATTGAAAAAATAATGAGTTATTTAAAAAAGTCAGCTCTGAAACATCCTAGTTTTATGGCTGAGTTTATTTCAGAATTCTCGTATGTCATTAATGAAAACTCACTAGAAAGTTATATTTCATCACTCGATTTAAGTTTAAAAGGTATTCTTGGTCAACGTAGAAAAATAGTTTCAGCTGACTACAATAAGATGCAAAAAACGTATAACAAACTTCTAAAAAGTGCTTTAGAAGAATTATTGAATCAACATTATAGAGAGTCCATTTTACTTTCACTTGCCGTATTTCATCATTGGAAAAAATTAGATAAGGATTCAAAATGGAATTTTTCTAGGTCAACTGTCTCAGATTTTCCATTGCAAATGAATATTAATTATGTTAGTGAAAATATGGGGATTTTATTTTTTCAAGCAATCTTAAATCACCTAGCTGTGTGTTTAAGTAAAATGATGCCAATGCAACGAGATTCGGTTGTGAATGATATGCTGAGCATTTTATCTCCTCATATTCATACTGAATCAGAGGCAAAATTATATGTGAAGTTGATAAGCTTTTTTGATGGAACAGAATACGAAAAAGATTTACTTGAGCATTTTAAAATAGCAATTCAAATCCATTTACAGCATAAGGTGAATTATGAAAGAAGCTTAGACATCACCTATTTCTTAAATGAATTTCGTAAGCTCTGTTTGCAATTAAATCAACTAGAAGTTTATCTCGAGGTAATCTATCCATTTAAAGAACTAATCATTTATTGCACTGTTGAATACTTGAAATTCAGAAAAATAGATGAAACTCGTTGGCATGCAATTAATAAAGTTATTTTTTCAAAAATAATAGCTGCTAATTCAAACTATGACAGATTTGAAATGGCTCAATTAGCTGAATGGATTTTAGATAATGATCCACAGAGTTTAACATTAAACGAATTAGAAAATGCGATTATTCTTTTATTAGAAATGTATCATTTTTCTAAAGAAGCAGAGCAAAAAGCATTGGCTCACTTAGGTTCAGCGAAATTAAAACGAATAACTTGGAATTATTTTCATGTTTATTATAGTACCATTTACCATAGAGATAAGCAGCAAATTGAACTCCAAGTCGCAAAAAATAAGAGACAAATGCTTCAATTTTTTCTCAAATATGAGGAATATGAAACAGTATCTAAACTCCTTGTTAATACAGCTGTTAAAGGCAATTTATCAATTAAACAGTTTGCATCAGAAATTTTACCAGATCTTACTAAGGAAGAAGTTCATAAAATTCGGTCATTGTTTAGAGGTTTTATTATTCACTATGAATTGGCAAATTTCCAAAAAAATCGTCATTCATATTTTAAATTTGGAGTTTCTAAGTATGAGGACTTAACTTTTTTACTTCAATTTTATTATTCACTTGAATCTGATAAAGAGCGTGTTCGACTTTGTGGACAAATAATAATTAAACGTGCAGGGTTCTATCACGAGGTAAAATCTAACATTGAGAAATTTGAAAAGGAATTTCTTTCTAATATTTTGTCTTTAGCACATTCAAAAAGTACTTACGAAAAAATGTTTAAAAAACTAGATAACGATGAGAATAATCCCTTGTTTATGGAAATTGCTAAGCTGAGAAAAATGAATAATTTGCAATATCTTCTTAGATAGAAATTATTGTTCTTACATTCAGAAAAAAAATAGATCCACTTTTTCATCGGCAAAAGCTAGCCTTTAATGTTGTGTTGAATGAGTGAAACCATTATTTTTCAACCATGAAAATTGCTCCTATTGGTAAAACTCCTCGTCATAAGACATTTGAATATATCCCACGGTATTGGAATCCTGAGGAAGAAGAGAAGAAAAAAAGAAACTATAACATTCAATTTGAACGAAAACAGCGCAGAGGTCTAGGTCGTTCGATTGTGATGTACATACTTATTCTGTGTGCTATTCTTTATATTTTAGTTGCGTTTT
>CAZNTR010000145.1:0-9937 GCA_964575925.1 uncultured Chitinophagales bacterium | reverse complement strand
TGGTAAACGACGGAGTTTCTGATTTTGTAACTCGTGCAGGTAACTTCAAATTTAACGCTGATGGTGCTTTAGTAACTGATGCAGGTTTGAATGTTCGTGGTTTTAATGCTAACGCAGACGGAACAGTAATTAATGGTGGTTCTGCAGAAAATATCCGTGTAAACTTCTCTGATATTTTTGCCCCTAAAAAAACAACTACTGTTAATCTTGCTGGTAACTTAAGTTCAAATACAAGTTCTGCTCGGGTAATAGGTAACAATAATGCGTTCACAGATGCTGATAATGCATTAGCTGTTGGTACTCAAGATTTAGCAACAATGAATCAAGCAACGACTGCATTAGTTGATGGTGATATTATTAACATTGCTGGCACAGCTAAGGATGGTACGGCGATAACATCGACATTCACTTATGGTGCAGCAAATGATGGAACAACCTTAGACTCGCTGATTACAACGTTAAATACGGCATTTTCTGGTGAAGCAACTGCCTACTTGCAAGATGGTAAAATTGTTATAAAAGGTGATGAACTTGGCGATAGCTCGTTAAGTCTTACTTTATCAATGGATGCTGGTGCTACGGGAAATATTAATTTCTCTTCATTTACAGAAACAGTTCCCGGTGAGACCGCATCTACCTTAATTAGTAATACCATTTATGACTCACAAGGTGAAGCGCACGTTTTACTTTTAGAGTTTACTCAAGATGATTTTAATAAATGGACAGTTACCTCTAGTTTCTTGAACAACGAACAAATTAGAGTTGGAGCAAACCTAGTTCCTAGTTCAACATTTCAAATTGAATTTGATGACGAAGGTAATTTAGTTACTCCTGCAAACGGTCTAGAAAGTTTAACGTTCAATCCTGGTAATGCAGCCGAAGAAATGACTTTTGATGTGAATCTAGACGATTCTAACTCTGGTCGTTTAACTCAATTTGATGGTGCCGTTTCAGCTAACTTTGTAAAACAAGATGGTTATGCTCAAGGTACGTTAAGTGATTTCTACATTGATGCTAGTGGTTTGATTGTTGGTACTTTCAGCAACGGTCGTAGCAAAAACTTAGCTCAATTGGGTGTTGCTTCTATTGCCAACCAAAATGCTTTGGTTCATGTTGGAAGTGGTTTATTCTCTGTAAATACAACAGCTGGTGATTTAATTATTGGTTCAGCGAAAAACTTACCTGATACAACAATCAGTTCTGGTTTTCTGGAATCATCAAATGTTGATTTAGCGGTTGAATTTACCGAAATGATTGTAGCTCAAAGAGCTTATCAATCAGCAGCTCGTGTAATCACAACTTCTGATCAGTTATTAGCAGAGGTAACTCAGTTAAAACGTTAATTTTTTAATTAAATGACTAATATTACGCTTATAAGCGTATATTTATCAAATAGTTAAAATTTTATTTTTTGCAAGTAAATACCTGCCGCCATTAAAGTGGCAGGTTTCTTTTTAAAACTCCTATGAATCTACAAAAAACGAATAATTAATGGATCGCTCAACAACGATTGGAATTTCAGCAGGTCTTGCTCTAATTACTCTTTCTATTCTTATAGAAGGTGGTCTAATGTCGTTTATCAGTGTTTCATCAATGATTATTGTTTTAGGGGGTATTATTTCTGCGAGTTTAGTTAATTATCCGCAAGATGATTTATTAAATACGCAAAAAGCCATTCAAAAAGCGTTTAATGGCAAAAAAATAGACTTACTTCATCATATAGAGATGTTTACCATTTTTTCACGTAGAGCAAGAAGGAATGGATTATTAGTTCTAGATGAGGATATTCGATATATAGATGACCCTTTTTTAAAAGGTGGATTAGAATTAGCAATAGATGGGATCTCAGAGGATAATCTGATACATATTTTGGGAGATGAGATTATGCAAATGGAAAAAAGGCACGATGTGAATTATCGTATTTTGAACTCTATGGCAACCTATGCACCCGCATTTGGGATGATTGGGACCTTAATTGGATTGATTTTGATGCTCAGAAACTTGGATGATTCTAGTGGAATTGGTGCAGGTTTATCCGTGGCTTTAATTACTACATTTTACGGTACAATATTTGCAAACCTGATATTTGCGCCTTTGGCCGGGAAACTCAAAGAGTTTTCAGAGAAAGAAATTAATGAAAAAAAAATGCTCCGTGCTGGAATATTAGCTTTAGCAAACAGTGAGAACCCCAGAATTTTAGAAAAGAAAATGCTGAGTTTTTGTACTCCTGATGAAAAACAGGAATACAACAGATTGTTTGGTAGTGCTAGCTATAATCAGCAACAGGAAGATAAAATGTATAACCACTGGGTAAATCAGCAAAGGGAAAAATGGGAAAGCGCATTGACCGATCTTCAAGCTGGTTAGTAACCTACTCAGATTTTATCACACTATTAATGGTGTTTTTTGTTGTTTTTTATGCCATGACACCTGGTATAGAAGATTCCAAATTAAAAGCTATTAAAGCTGTTTTTGAAGGTGGAGAAGGCATTTTAAACGAAAGCTCAGTTATCCCAATAGACGCCCTAGCAGATCGAATGCAGCGTGTTGAACGATGGGAAGAACTGAGTAGATATATTGAGGAAAATGGCCTTACAGATCAAGTTCAAGTTGATTTATTGCCAAGTGGTAATCGAATAATTTTAAAAGAGTCACTAACTTTTTTAAGTGGTGATTTTAGATTGCTAGACAAATCTCAAAATATACTAAAACAAATTACGTATCTGTTCGATGATGACATTGAGCAGGTAGAAGTTCAAGGCCATACAGATAATATTCCTGTTAGAAGTGGAAGAGTTCGCTCAAACTGGGATTTAGGTTCTGAGCGTGCAATTTCTGTTCTTTTATTTTTATTGGAAAATACGAATCTCCCACCAGAGAAATTTAAGTCGAGTAGCATAGGAGAATATCAGCCGATTGCAAGTAATGACGATCCCGTTAATAGAGCACTTAATCGACGTGTGGAAATTCTTATAAGATACAGACAGTCTGATGGACTTGGTGAACGAAGAACTCCAATTGTTCCTACCATTCCATTGCAGTCAGTAAATTAAGTTCAAAAGAGTTATGGCTAAAAAATTTGAAAAACCAAAATCGACAAAACCTTCGCCCTTCGATGGGGATAATATCCCAGTTGTTACTATCCCCCGTAAATTGTCGAAAAGTTATGGCAATATTTTTTTAATTGCTGCTATTTTAATTGCTGAAATGATTGGAGCTTATACCATTGTAGCTCTAAACTATCCAGCAATCTATGAATGGGCTTATGGTTATCCACCAAGTCTAGGTGTAACCTATTCAATAGAAAATATTACGATTAATCCTGCAGAGTCTAAGGGTCAGCGATTTTTAGTTTGTTCAATCAGTATTCAAATGCGCGATGAAAATGATTTGCAAAATGCTCAAAGAAAAGAGTTTATTATAAAAGATGCCATAAATACAGTTTTAAGCCAAAAAACGGTAGATGAACTACAACGAGTTGATACCAGAATTACTCTGAAACAGGAATTAGCCATTGTTGTTAATTCCGTAATGGGTACAAGTGCGGTAAGAAATATTTTCTTCACTAAATATGTGATGCAATAGTCAGGAATGCAGATATGACATCAAAACTGCTGTCGCAAAACGAAGTCGATGCTTTACTTAATCAGTTTGCCGATATACCAGAATCTGAAGAACCGATGGTGATACTTCCTAAAAAGGAAGTAGTAAATTACGACTTTAAGCACCCTAAACTGGTTAGTAAAGAGCAGATGCGTTCTTTACGGAATCTCCATGAAACGTTTGCCAGAAATATGTCCGTTGCATTTACCAATATGCTACGGACAATTGTTGATATTCAATTTTTGACCATTGATCAAGTTGTCTATTCAGAATTTGTTCAATCGATTGCCTCTCCTAGCGCTTTATTTATTTTCACGGTAGAAGAATGGGGTGGCGAAGCTGTAATGGAAATTGATCCTCGTTTTTGTGTGTTTTCTGTTGAACGACAAAGTGGCGGTAGAAGTAAAGAAATGACATTCCGTCGGGAAATGACCAATATTGAAGAGAAAGTCATGTCGCGTGTTATGAACAGAGTTTATTCTGAGCTACAGGAAGCTTGGGCTCCGTACATGCAACTTACCGTTTATCAACATTCTTATGAAAGCAACCCAGAAAACATTCAGATTATCTCTGCAATGGAACCTGCAATTGTTGTATTCTATCAAATTTCGATCTATGATAGCCGTGCTGTTTTCAATTTGTGTTATCCGTATGCTTTATTAGAAAAAGCTCTATCTAATTCATTATTTCGTAATGCAAATCAAATGCGCAAAGATGATTTGGAACCTGAACAAAGAGCAATTTATCGTGATCATTTAAAAACGGTAGAAGTTCCGGTTCAAGCCGTATTAGGTAATACAAAAATTACCATCAAAGATTTAATCAAAATGCAAGTTGGTGATGCTATTACATTGAATCGCCGAGTTGAACAACCTCTTGATGTATTAGTGAATAATCATTTGAAAATGAAAGCTTTTCCAGGCCAAATGAGAAGGCACAAAGCCATTAAAGTTTTCGATTTTATAGAAAAAGATAACAAGGAATAAGGAAAAGATATGGAAGCGCGCGTAATTGAGCAGGGATTAAAAAATCAACTCCCGGCTATAGAAAGCTTTCTTAAAACGATTTTATTAAAAAAATTAAACGTTGAAGTTTCAGCTACAAGCTTTGCCGATCCTGAAATGGTTGTGGAAGCCTTAAAAACAGGAACAGCCGTTGTTGCTTGTAAAGAGCAAGTTTTTGGAACCATGATTTATATTGCTTTTGATGATAATTGGATTCCTCAACTATCAAATGCAATGCTTGGCGTTGAAGAACGTGAAGTAAATGAGATTACGCGTGATTTAATTAAAGAGTTTACTTCTCAGTTATTTGGTACCGTTCAAGTTTCTCTGCAATCTGATGATATTCCTGTTGAACCTGGAATGGTTGATTTGTTGAAATCAGCTCAGATAGCGGCTTCTGTAACAGGCACTGATTATTTTATTGCCCAAATTGATGTTACTGGAAAATTTACAATAGATGGTGATGAGCAACCTCAACTAGCTATGATTTTAGCTTTTGAAGTACCCGATGATGAAATGATTCAAGCCGTAATGGGCGTTGAAGAAGAGCAAGCCCCACCACCACCTCCTCCAAAAGCTTCACCAAAACCAAAAGCTCAAAAAGCTGCTCCAGCACAGGAAATGGTTTCTGATGATGATATTGCTGCCGCTTTTGAATCTGCTGCTCCTCCAAAACAAGTTACTCCTACTCGTCAGACTCAGCCACAAGCACCACCTGAACCAAAACAAGATCCTCTACAAAAAGATCGCGAAAGAGAACGTGCCAAAGGAATGGCTCCTGTAACAAGTAAGTCTGTAGAATTTGAAGATTTTAATCCATTTGCTGATGTCAAAAGTGAACATGAAGTACGAAATCTTGATATTCTAAAAGATGTAGAACTTGATATTTCTGTAGAATTAGGTCGTAAAGAACTTCCTTTAGGCGAAGTGCTACACTTAGTTCGTGGCTCGGTAATTGAATTAGATAAATTAGCAGGTGAACCTGTTGAGATTTATGCCAATGGTCATAGAATAGCTGAAGGTGAAGTAGTAGTTATTGATGAACATTTTGGTGTAAGAATCACCAATCTTGTTTCAACAAAAGAGCGTATCGAAAGCCTTCGTTAATGCTTAATCAGGGTAGTCAGAAAATAGGATCAACTTTTTTACGGCCAATTTTAATTTTATCCGCAATATTATTGGTTCTATGGTTGATTGCCCTACAGCAAACAGATTCTAAAGATCAGGAAGATTCAGTTTCGGTGGAAACGCAACAGCGTCTTGATTCATTACGAATACTTTTGGGTACAACTGATGTAGTAGCACGTCAAGAAAAAGAGCCTGATTTATTTTCAAATGCCCTACCCGTTTTCATTGTATTGGTTGTTTTGATTACTGGATTATGGCTATGGACAAAAAAAAACAAAATTCCGCAACAAATTGAAGGAAGTATTCTTGCTGAGCAAATCATTGGACCAGGACAATCGATTAAAGCAGTCAAATTCGCAGGTGAAATTTATATTCTTGGTGTTACTCATCAATCAATAACGGTTTTGAAAACACTTGCTGAACAAGATTGGGCAAATTTACCTGAAAGGTCTAAGTCATCCGAACCCTCAGCTTTTAGTAAATTTTTTAAAAAGGAAACAGAGAGTTAAGCCAAAATAACATGTTAAAAAAGTCCCTATTAGTTGTCCTTTTTCTAGCAGCTTTTTTGTTTTCAGGAGTAGCTGAATTAATGGCGCAATCAATTCCTCGAATTGATCTTTCTGTTTCTCCCGTTCAAGGCAAAGAAGATTATTCAATAGCAATTCAGACCGTAATTTTGCTTACGATTCTGAGTTTTGGCCCTGCGTTTATTACCATGATGACCTCGTTTACTCGAATCGTAATTGTGTTTTTCTTTATGAGAACAGCTTTGGGAACACAGTCATCGCCACCAAATCAAGTGTTAGTTGGTCTTGCTCTCTTTTTAACTATTTATATTATGATGCCGGTTTTTAATCGAATCAATGATGTGGCAATTCAACCCTATATTGAAAATAAAATAACGCAACAAGAAGCATTAGACCGTGGTTCGGTTCCACTAAAAGATTTTATGCTTAAGCAAACACGCGAAAAAGATGTTCTGTTATTTATGGATTTAGCTAATTTGAGATCAGTTGGAACCGTAGAAAAACTTCCATTATATGTTGTAGTTCCATCCTTTGTTATATCAGAACTTAGAATTGCATTTCAAATTGGATTTTTAATTTATTTGCCCTTCTTAGTTATTGATTTAGTTGTATCATCTGTTCTACTTGCAATGGGTGTCATGTTTTTACCACCGGTTTTGGTTTCATTACCCTTTAAAATTCTCATATTTGTTTTAACAGACGGTTGGTATTTATTAGTTGATTCATTAGTTCGAAGTTTTAACTGAGGCGTTTTTATGAATACAGAAATTGGACTTTATTGGATTCAAGAAATGCTAACAGCAACGGTTGTTTTAGCTGGTCCTTTATTAATCACTGCACTTGTTGTTGGTTTAACCGTATCGATATTTCAAGCTGCGACTTCAATACAGGAAATGACCTTGAGTTATGTGCCTAAAATGGTAGTGATTGTTATCATTCTATTTTTCTTTTTTGGCTATATGCTTCAATATGGCATTGCGTTTACCCAAAGAATATTTGATTTTATACCACTTTTGGCAAAATAGTGCCAAAATAAGAATGACTATACATTGGATTTTAACCAATAGATTCATTTTAAGATTAAAACATGAATCTTAATTTACTTGACCCAGCTTTTTTAGTTACTGCCTTCATTATTATGGTTCGCGTGGCAAGTGTAATTGCAACGGCGCCCTTCTTTGGATCAGCTCAATTTCCAGGACGGGTAAAACTATTTTTTTCCTTAGCGGTAACTCTAGTCCTTATGCCTGTTGTTCCTTTAAATGGTGCTATTATTCCTTTAGATACAACAAGCTTAGAATTAGTATTGCTCATTATTAGAGAAATTTTGATCGGCGTTGCTATGGGTTTGGCTGGTCAAATTGTGTTTGCTGGTGTTCAATTTGGTGGTCAATTTATATCTATTCAAACAGGTTTGGGTTTCGCAAATATTATTGACCCAACAACTCAAACACAGAATCCAATTTTTAGTCAGATTATGATTTTATTGGGAATCATAATCTTTTTGAGCATAGGTGGAGATGCAACCTATTTAAGAGCTCTAAAAAAAAGTTTTGATGTAATTCCTTTGGGAACTGCAGATTATAGTGCTGCTGGTCCAGAATTTGTAAAAATGGCAACTCAAATATTTGTTATTGGTATTCAACTATCTGCACCATTTATTATCGTTTTATTTTTGATGGATGTGGCATTTGCCATATTTGCGCGAATTATGCCAAGCGCTAATATCTTTTTTATTGCACTACCACTTAAAGTGTTAGCAGGAATATATATGTTACTTTGGGTCGTTCCGAAATTAGGGATATTCTTCAATCAACTATTTCAAGTATTATTTAAATTTTTGGAAAAAGCATTATTGGTTATTCGATAAGATGTGCATAGGTGTATTAATTACTGTGCTTTATAACCTTTTTAATTTTAACTCGTATGGCGCAAAACAACCAAAACTAAGAGGAAAGAAATCATGAAAATAGTAGCCATTATTGCATTGATTTTATCAACATTAACGGTAAAAGCTGAATCACAACCTGATTTAGGAACCCCATATAGAGTTGAAAAATTTAATGTTACTGAGAAGTCCCCAAAAATTGAAGTAACGACTTCTGGTGGACATATCTACGTAGTTAAAGAAAGCAATGACTTTATTCGTGTAGAAATGTTTGTAAGAAAAAATGGTAAAAGTTATGTAGAAAAGGAAGTGAATTTAGACGATTATAGTATTGTAATCCAAAAAATGGGGAATACTATTATGGCAATTGCAAAAAACAATAAAGGCTTCAGCATGTTAGATTGGGACGAAAATTATAGCATACATTTCATAGTTTATACCCCAAGAACAATTAATGCAGAATTAAAAACATCTGGTGGTCACATAGGTTTAATGGGTGTTGAAGGTCAAATAAAGGCAAAAACATCAGGTGGGCACATTAACGGCGAAGACATGGAAGGAATGTTAACCCTTAAAACTTCTGGTGGCCATATTGAGTTGAATCAGTTTGAAGGACAGTTAGAAGCTTCAACTTCTGGTGGTCATATCACATTAAATCAAGTTTTCGGTGATTTAACTTTTTCTACAAGTGGTGGTCATTTACGATTAAATTCAGTTTCTGGGACAATAAATGGTAAAACTTCAGGTGGAAATATAAGTGGTGAAATAAAAAGTATAACTTCAAGTTGTGCATTAAAAACATCTGGTGGAAATATTTCCATTAAATTACCATCTAAAGAAGGTTATACTATTAGTGCAAGAGGAAGTTTGGTTCGTTCATCTTTAAGCAATTTCTCAGGATCAACTGAAAGAGATGAAATAACGGGAAGCGTTCGAAACGGTGGAAGTAGCGTTACTTTGAAAACAAGTGGTGGTGTCGTAACAATTTCAGAGTAAATGTTTATTGATTTAGCATGTAGTTTAGAACAATTTCTTTCCGATGGTTTAAAGCCTATGAATACCGTATTCATGGGCTTTTTTTTAGAGCAATTAACTAGATTTAGCTTTTGCAAAATTAATGCAGATTTAGAATGATTCTCTCTTTTCAAAAACTTACATCAAAAAAATACATTTTTAGTTTCCCTGAGTGATATCATCAATTAGATAGCTCAATTTTGCTTTGCGACGCATTTAGTGGGTCTGTGTTAAAGAAGGCATCATGTGAGTCAAATGACGTCTTTCAAAGGGTTTTTTGTTGAATGCTAAAAAATATGGCGATAATACTTATCCCGAACTTTGGTTATGAACATTCGTTTTTTTCAAAAAGAGATTAAATCCTACTTATTCAAATAACTGACTTTGTTTCAAATATAGCTATTTTTTACCATGAAACTTGCTCTACTACAACCCTGCTTAATTCCAGATTTATATTATATAGCTTCGCTAAAAAAAGCGGATAAGTTTATAGTTTCTAATGATGATAGTTGGTCAAGAAAAGGAAGAACAAACCGATTTTTAATTCGAACAAATACTAATTTGCATTGGATAACTTGGCCTGTTAAAACAGAGGATAAGAGGAAAAAAATATCAGAAGTGCGTTTAGATCATTCCAATAATCAATGGCTAGTTAAGATGTTTAGAACATTAGAGCAAGCATATAGAAACAGTATTTATTTTGATCATTATGAGCCCGAAATAAAAGCAGATTTTGAAGAAATTCTACAGTTTGAGTTATTAATTGATGCTAT
>CAZNTR010000144.1:0-9992 GCA_964575925.1 uncultured Chitinophagales bacterium | reverse complement strand
ATGCGATCAGTAACTATTCTATCAATTTCACTAAGCTTTTTAGTTATGCGAAACGGAGAGAAAAAGAACAAGACATCAAAAAATTTATGATGAATCATTTGAACAACATTGTAAATGAAAGTATTGATGATTAAAGACCATTGCTTTAAAAATGAGTGGCTAGAACGTTTTAAAAACCAAAAAGACCACAGAAGAATTGACAAGATTATTTTGGAAAAGATGATCTATGCGTTGCATTTATTAGAACGATTAAAATCAAATGGACTTGATTTCATATTTAAAGGTGGCACTAGCCTAGTCTTACTTCTTGAAAAAGGAAGTCGATTTTCAATTGATATTGACATTATCTGTAAAACCGAACGTGAGAAATTAGAGTCTATCTTACAAAAAGTGATTGAATCATCGAATTTCACTTCATTTCAAATAGATGAACATCGCAGTTTCCAACCTGGCGTTCCTAAAGCTCATTACAAATTCAAATTTGATTCTAGTAAACTAGGTTCAGGCACTATTTTGTTGGATGTCTTAATTGAAGATTCCATTTATCCTAAAGTGATAGAAAAGCCAATTCAAACAAAATGGATTGAAACTGAAGGTGAAACGTTGGTCACTGTACCTTCTATTGATGCTATAACTGGTGACAAACTCACCGCATTTGCTCCTAATACAATTGGCATTCCCTATTTCAAAGGGAAAGATAATCAGTCATTTTCAATGGAGATCTGTAAACAGTTGTTTGACCTAAGCAAACTTTTTGAACATTTAGAATCCATCGAAGTTACGGCTGCTAGTTTTCTAGCATTTGCAAATCAAGAAATTGCTTACCGGAAAAAGGAAAATTCAGACACTGAAATAACACCTAAAAATGTATTACAAGACGCAATTGACACATGTATAATCCTCGCTAAAAAAGGGAAAGGTTCTGATGATGAAAAAGCCAAATACCGAGAACTACAAAAAGGAATCACTGCTCTTGGTACGGGATTCTTAATGGAAGGAAACTTTAGAATTGATGATGCAGTATCGGCATCAGCTAGAATTGCATACTTAGCTGCTAAGCTATTGGTAGATAATCTTTCCCCAATTAGCTATTACAATGGTCAGGATATAAAGAATTTAACCATTGAAGAACCTGAATGGAATTTTCTGAATCCATTAAAACGTCAACCAGATAAATCAGCATATTATTATTGGTATCAGACAGTGCAATTAGTAAAATTTAAATCTGTTATTTAAATCTTTTTTGCTACTTAACTTAATTTTATGGTTTCTTTTACTAACTAAAACTAAACTCCTACTCCATTTGCACACAATTCAAATTAAATAATTAAATTAGATTTTCACTAAACTGGCGCAAGGGTTACCTCTCAGTAAACTGGCTCAGTAAACTGGCGCGAGGGTCTCCTCGTGCCTCAAACTCGGCCTCTAATTGCCAATAGAATTTCAAACTCAAATCAAACATTTGCCAATCTAATAAACAAAAAACATTTGGGCGCTCCCCCGATTCGTTTAAAAACATACCAAAGAACCATAAATTATCCTCATCGGGGTCGGGCTGCTTCGGGGTCCGTTATCACTCCCGTGAGTTTGAGGCAAACCCACCAAGCCCTACGCATCCCTAACGTGGGAAACGGCGCTGAATGATATGTTTATATTGAAATTGGGTTATGATTTTTATTCTAGTATTTACTCACATTTAATTTGCTTATTAAACAATCATTTACTTAATTAGGTAAAATAAATTTATTGCCACTCAATTTAAACATTAATACTGTTTTTAGACTCTAAACTTTAGTTTTTGTTTAATAATTCAATGATTTTATATCAAATGAGAGTTTTTTTGAAATGAATATATAAACAAAATTCGTTCAAATTAATATTGACAAATACTTTAAATTTGTTCTATATTAAAATTGAAAATAAAAGATAAAATTTTAATTATTTTAACTAAAAAATAAAATATTTTTTTATATTATGAAAATAGTTAGTTTAACAATTGAGAATTTTAGAAGTTACAGAAACCCTATAACTATTACCTTTAATGACTTAACAGTTCTAATAGGTAAAAATGATATCGGGAAATCCACAATAATGGAAGCATTGGACATATTTTTTGAAAACCGTAAAATGGATTCAGATGATATAAATAATGATGCAAAAGCTAATAATGAACATTCCAAAATATCAGTTGTATTTTCAAATTTACCGGATGATATTGATCTTGATTCTGGCGCAAAAACGAATTTGACAGATGAATACCTACTAAATTCCAATTCATTATTAGAAATAAAAAAAGATTTTTCCAGTCTTTCAAAACCTAAGACTTTTATTTGTTGTAATCACCCCTCAAATGAATTTGCAAACGATTTACATTTATTAAAGATCAAGGACTTACAAAAAAGGGTTAAAGATTTAAAATCGATGGGGAATTTAAAGCAAATATTAAAAATGAAATTAGAAAAGCAATTTGGGAACATTTCGCCAGTACTTTAAAATTTGAGTATACAGAACTAGAAATTAGTCATGATGGTGTGAAAGATATTTGGGATAAAATATTACCATTATTACCTTTTTTTGCACTTTTTCAATCTGACAGGAAAAATGATGATAAAGACAAAGAAGTTCAAGAACCTTTGAAAGTTGCTGCTGAACAAGCTTTAAAAAAACATCTTGTAACATTAAATAAAATTAAGAATGAGGTTGAAAAAGAAGTTGAAGAATTAGCAAATTTGACAATTGATAAATTAAAGGAAATGAATAAAGAAGTTGCTCAGCAACTTAAGACTAACTTTCTATCCGAACTTAAATGGGCTGATTTATTTAAACCCACAATTACCAGTGATAATATACCAATGAACAAAAGAGGTAGTGGTGTTAGACGTTTACTATTAATTAATTTTTTCAGAGCTGAAGCTGAAAGAAAAAGGAACGAAAAAAATATTCCAAATGTAATTTATGCAATTGAAGAACCTGAAACATCTCAGCATCCAGACTGGCAAAAAAAATTAATGGATGCTTTAAAAGATCTTTCAGAAAATGGGACAGCTCAAATTATTACAACTACACATAGCCCATCTTTAGCAAGCTTAGTTGATGTCGAAGATATTCGTTTTATTTATCGTGACGGTACTGAAAATAAAATTGAAATTGGTAGTAACGACAATTTAGAAACTATTGCAAATACTCTAGGTGTTTTTCCATCACTTAAAAAAAATATTGACAACGTTGAAGTATTTTTATGTGTTGAAGGGCCGACTGACATTGCTTTTTTTAATAACATTTCTCCATTATTTGGAATAGACCTAATAAATGACAATAGAATTGTTGCAGTAAGTTTATTAGGTGGTACTTTAGGGCAATGGGTCACAAATAATTATTTGAAAAAGCTAAATAAACTTGAAGTTCACATTTATGATAGAGATACCGATAATAAATATCAGGAATTTGTCGATGTTGTTAATAATAGAGGGCAAAATCATTTTGCAACATTAACGCAAAAAAGAGAAATTGAAAATTATTTCCATGAAAATATTGTTATTCCAAGTTTTAATGCTAATGACAAATATTCTATAACTTTAACTATTGATGATACTTCAAATATTTCTGAATTAGTAGCAAAAGCACGACATATAGTTAGAAATCCACACCAAAGTTGGGAAACTCAAGGAAATAGGTATAAAAAAAATGTTTAGATTTTGTTAAAAAGCATTTAAATTCTATTACTGCAAGTTTAATCACTGTTGACATTTTAAAACAAAGAAATGCTTTTAATGAAATAGACAACTGGTTTAAAGAAATTAAAAAAAGACTAAAATAATATATGCCATCGCTAAATTGGATAGGAAAAGATAAAGTTGTAAACCATCATCTAGATGTGCCGTTTCGAATTTTGGATCATAAATACGGTTTCAGTGCCGAAAACTGAGTACAGAATCAAGAAAAAAAAGATGGAAATAAATTGATTCATGGAGACAATCTTGAAGCCTTAAAATCTCTATTACCTGAGTATGAAGGTAAAGTAAATTGCATTTATATAGATCCTCCTTACAATACTGGTGAAGAAAAGTGGCAATACAACGATAATGTAAATCATCCAAAAATTAAAAAGTGGTTGAATGAATTTGTGGGTAAAGAAGGGGAGGATTTCACACGGCATGATAAGTGGCTTTGTATGATGTATCCAAGACTTAGATTACTTCAAAAATTGCTTTCAAAAGAAGGTGTGATTTTTATTTCAATAGATGATCACGAAGTTCAAAATCTAATTATGATTTGTAACGAATTATTTGGTAAACAAAATCAAGTTGCAATTTTTAGTTGGGAAAAGAAGAAAAAAGGTTCACACTTAAATAACTGGATAACAACTGTTAAAGAATACATAATTGTTTATTGTAAGGAAAATATATCATTTAAAGGATTAATTGGGCAAGTTGTAACCCACAAAGAAACATATCCTTGTATTAATCCTGGAAATACAGTTAGCACGAGGATAATTCCTAAAGGAGTAAAATCTACTTATTCTAAAAAGAATCATTTTTTGCCTAAGGGTAGTATTATCTCAGCTGGAAATATGAGTTTAGAATTAGAAACAGACCTTGAACTCGAAAATGGTTTTTTAAAGAATGAAGTACTTATAAAAAGCGAAAGGAGATATGGTCAAGATAAAATTAATGAATTTGCAAAAACGAATGAGCTTTATTTTACTCGTGATCTGTATTTGAGAAGAGAAGTAACCGAACCAAGATATAAAAAATTAAAAGATTGGTTACCAAGAGTTAACAATTCATATCTGTTAGAGTTAAAAACAGAATTAATAAAACATCATGAAAAAACCCCTAAAAATAGTGCCGCTATTGACGCGTTAAAAAAGGAAATTGATCTTATTGAAAACTCAACTCATTTAGACTTTGATATTAATAATTTAAACGCTAATGGATGGGGGTCAAATGAAGATGGCGATGAAGAGAATAGAAAAATTTTTGGGAAAAAAGTATTTGATTTTCCAAAACCATCTAAGTTGATTGCAAAATTAATTTGCTCATTTAGAGATAAGGATGCCATTATTCTTGACAGTTTTGCAGGTTCTGGAACAACGGCTCATGCAGTTTTAAATCTGAATAAAAAAGATAATGGCAATAGGAAGTTTATTTTAATTGAAATGGAAGAATATGCTGAAAATATTACGGCTGAAAGAGTTAAAAAAGTAATTACTGGTTATGCAGAGACACAAGGCACAGGTGGTCATTTTAATTTCTACACTTTAGGTTCCCCAATTTTCAAAGAAAATAATACTTTAAACGAGGATGTTGGTGAGAATAAAATTCGTGAATACATATACTACACAGAAACCAAACAACACCTTAATAGAGAACAAAAAAAAGAACACAAATACTTACTTGACATTTACAATGATACAGGTTATTACTTTTATTATGAAAAAGATAAAGAAACTACTTTAACCATAGATACTTTGAATATCATTACAGAAAAAGCTGAACAATATTTGATATATGCAGACAATTGTCATATTGATAAAGAATATATGTTAGCAAGAAATGTCATTTTTAAGAAAATACCAAGAGACATTAAAAAAATCTAATATGGAATTAAAATCATATCAACAAGAAGTAATAAACGATTTATCTAGTTTTATTGAAGAACTTGAGAAATCAGAACAACTCAACATTGCTTTTTCAAGGTTTTGGGGAAACAAAGGTATTTCATTACATACATTGGAAGATAATTTCTTAAAACTTTA
Source organism: uncultured Chitinophagales bacterium (assembly GCA_964575925.1). Lineage (GTDB taxonomy): Bacteria > Bacteroidota > Rhodothermia > Balneolales > M1805 > M1805. The sequence goes on along the minus strand of CAZNTR010000144.1, from coordinate 4,234 downwards.
TGATAATTCAATTAAAGGTGTCCCAAGAGTTACAATAAAAGTGCCAACTGCTGGTGGTAAAACGTTTATTGCTTGTAATGCAATGAAACCAATTTTTGCAAGTTTTCCGCCAGATAAAGTAAAAGTTGTTATTTGGTTTGTACCGTCTGATACTATTTTAAAACAAACATATAAAAACCTGAATAACCCTAATCACCCCTATCGTCAAAAGATAGACAGCCATTTTGGAAGTGCAGTAAAGGTATTAGATAAAGAATCCTTATTATTCGGACAAAGTTTTAATCCTGTAGAAATTAAGGAACAGTTAAGTATTTTGGTTCTAAGCGTTCAGTCTTTTGTTGAGACTGTACGAAAAGGATTACCTCGTGCTTTTAGAGAAAATGAAAATCTTGCAGAGTTTCCAAAGACTTTTCAAAATCCATCTAAATTATTACCCAATGTTGATGAAACTGCATTAATTCAAGTTTTATCACAATTAAATCCAGTTGTAATAATTGACGAAAGTCACAATTTTGAAGCTGACTTGCGAATTGATATGCTTAATAATATCAACCCAAGTTTCATTTTCGATTTAACAGCTACGCTGCGGAATAGAAGCAACATAATCAGTTTTGTTGACGCTATTAAACTGAAAAAAAACAATATGGTGAAATTACCAGTAATTGTTTATAACCATCAAGACACTAATGAGGTAATTACAAGTGCAATTCAATTGCAAAAAACTTTAGAATCTAAAGCTAAAACCGAACTAGAAAATGGTGGTAAATATATTCGTCCAATAGTATTATTTCAGGCTCAACCAAGAACAGACGAAGACAATGTTACTTTTGAAAAAATAAAAGCGCAATTAATTGAAATTGGAATCCCTGATAATCAAATTAAAATCAAAACTGCAGAAAAGGACGAAATCAAGAATATTGATTTAATGAGTAGTTCTTGCGAGGTTCGTTTTATTATCACAGTAAATGCATTAAAAGAAGGCTGGGATTGCCCATTTGCTTATATATTAGCATCATTGGCAAACAAATCGTCTTCGATTGATGTGGAACAAATTTTAGGCCGAATTCTCCGTTTACCTTACATCTCAAAACACAAGCAAGACCTGCTAAATTTCTCCTATGTTTTCACATCCTCAAATAACTTCTTAAACACACTTGATAGAGTTAAAGTTGCACTAAATAAAGAGGGATTTAGCTCAAAAGATTTTCGGATTAAAGATAGTCAAATTGATTTAAATCAAACTTCCTCTAATTCACAAGGTTTTTTTGAAGATCTTTTTTCTCAAACTAATTCATCTAGTAAAATAATTGATACCAATTCAACCAATTCAATGACTGAAATCAATGTCGAGACTGTAAAAGATTTATCAGAATCTGAAAAAACGCAACAAAATCTAATAGATATCATTGATCTTGCAAAGAATACAAACATAGAATTCGAAAAAACTGTAGCAGAACTTGAATTAGAAGATAATTTAATACCAACAGAATTAATGGACAAAGTAAAAACATATCCAATAAAAGAAGTTTTTAAAAATGAAATAAAGAATATCAAACTTCCTTCATTTTATAAAAAAGTAAGCCAAAATTCATTTTTTGAATCAGAGGGTTCATTAGTACCACTTTCTAAAAATTTACTACTTGAAGGCTTTGATTTAAGTAAAGAAGATTCAAATATTGATTTTACTAAAACATCAACAGAAATGGCAAGTTTCGATTTGGTAGAAAGCAGAAAAGATGAATATGTTCCAGAATACAGGAAAGTTACGGACTAAGTTAAAGAAGCCTTTGTTCAATACATTACAACTTTATCACCAGAAGGTAAAATTAATCAATTAGCTAGACGTCTAGCGCAACACGTAAAAAAGAATGATGAGATACCTGAACCAAAAATTATTGATTATATAAAAAAAGCAATATCAGGTTTAAATAGTGAGAAAATTTCAGAAATTTTACATGATGTTTATTTCTTCTCAATTTTAATAAAAAACAAGATTAATTTGCTAACTGACAAATACGCAGAAAAACAATTTACAACTTTGCTTGATAAAGGGGTTGTAGTTTGTCATAATTCATTTGAATTCCATAAGAAGATAAGTCCCAAAAATACTGTTCAAGGAATTACCAAAAACCTATATGTTGAAGAAGGTGAAATGAATGACTTTGAAAAAAAAGTTATAAATGAAGTAGCAAACCTTGATAGTGTTGTTTTTTGGCATAGAAATTTAGAACGAGGTAAAGGCTTTCAGTTAAATGGTTTTATAAATCACTATCCTGATTTCATTGTAAAGATGAAAAATGGAAAAATTATTTTAATCGAAACCAAAGGCGATCATTTAGATGGATTAGATAGTTCTCAAAAAATTAGATTTGGTGAAAAATGGGCAAGTAAAGCTGGAGATAATTACCGATACTTCATGGTTTTCAACAATGCTAAACTTGATGGTGCAAAATCAATAGGAGATTTGATTGATATTTTAAAAGATATGAATTAGAATAAGCATATTTAATCGTTCACATTTATTCATAGAACAAAAAGCAAAGACTTGCCCTAACAACTAAACCATTCGGTGCTTTTATTGAGCTTTTCGCCCAAGTTTGAGAATATTTTGCTCGAATTGGGCTAGTTGAACTATTTATCAAGAATCCTTTACTTAAAAAAGCTAATGAAAAAACTATTCTTACCGATCATTCTGATTGTATCATTTATTGGATGTAATCAAAAATCAGATCAACATATTATCACTTCAGATATTCAATATTTTTGGGAGGCCTTTGATAAAATCAGTTCAACTCAAGATTCAGTTTTACAGTATAAATACTTGGATAGTCTATATTTACGAAAAGGAACTGCAGGATTAAAAGGGATTATGGAAGCTCGAGATTATACCGCAGATGATTTCATTTCAGTCATAAACAAGTATCCGAAATTTTGGGCTTCAGTTCGTGAAAACACGTTTAAAACAAAACAATATAGTTCAGAATTAACTACTGGAATTGAAAAAATGAGAGCCATTTATCCTGTGTTAAAACCAGCAAAAATCTATTTTACGATTGGAGCTTTGAGCACATCTGGAACAACGATTGATAGTTTAGTTCTAATTGGAAGCGAACTAGCAATGTCCGACAAAAACACAGTTTCATCAGAGTTTGAAGGGGCTGTTCAAAAAGGAAGACAAACATATTTTGATAACAATCCGATAAATCAATTAGTGGTTTTAACCATTCACGAATATGTTCACACGCAACAAAAACCGGCACTTAATAATCTTCTCTCCTATGTCTTGCGCGAAGAAATTGCTGAATTTGTTTCGGTGAAAGCCATGAATGTTCCATCTTCTACGCCAGCAGTTCAATTTGGGAAACAAAATCCGAATGTGATGAATAAGTTTGAGAAGGAAATGTTTTATGGGAATAATCGAGCGCAGTGGCTTTGGAGTGATTCTCCGAACGAATTCTCAACACTCGATTTGAGCTACTACATTGGATATCAAATCAGCGAACTAAACTATGATTTAGCAGAAGACAAACTCGCCGCAATAAAAGAAATGATCGAATTGGATTACACAAATGAAGCTCAAATTGAGGATTTTGTGGATAGAACGGGATTCTTTTCAAAATCAATCGAAGAATTGTATGCCGATTTTGATAAAACTAGACCTAGAGTGTTAAGAATTAATCAGTTCGAAAATAATAGTACTTCTGTTGATCCCCAAACCAAAGAACTTACTTTTTTCTTCTCAGAACCGCTGAACGGCCACAATACATCCGTTGATTATGTACCTTTAGGAGAAGAATATTTTCCAAAACTTGGAGTTAACAGAGTTTGGTCAGCAGATAATCAATCTTGGGCTGTAAATGTGAACGTAGAACCGAACAAACATTATCAATTTTACATTTCGAATAACTTTAGAACTGAAACTGGAACGCCATTAAAATCCTATCTCGTTGAATTTAAAACTCGTGGTAATTAAATTCGGTGTGAAAGTATTATAAACTGATGGACTCAAAATGAAAACAACTCCAGAACACGATAAAAAAATAGCCGCAATAACCTTCTCTTCTGTTTTTCCACACTACATAAGCAAGGTGGAGAAAAAAGGCAGAACGAAAGAAGAATTATACCAAGTAATAGAGTGGCTAACAGGATTTAATGAAGAAAAAGTACAAGAACTCATAACAAGAAAAGTCACATTTCAAACTTTTTTTGAGGAAGCAACACTAAATCCAAATGC
>CAZNTR010000143.1:0-10035 GCA_964575925.1 uncultured Chitinophagales bacterium | reverse complement strand
TTTGGAGCTTCAATTTTGAAAAGAATTGGTTAAAGCAAAATCCTAATGTATTTCTTGATCCTGATTTAATGAGTTTTACAGGAAACCAATTTGTCGCGGGTCAAAAAACTAATTTTGGACTTTTTGGGGATTCTATGCCATATACTTGGGGAAGAACACTCTTGAAAAAAAGAGACGTACTTTTACAAGAATCTGGAAAAACTCCAAAACGCTTAACTGAACTCGATTTTCTATTGGGTGTTTATGAAGAATCAAGAATGAGTGGATTACGGTTCAAATTAGATGAAGAAGGACCCTTTTTAGATAATGATGTTCTTCATTCAATTCCTCCAATTGCAACTGTTCGAGAGCTTGAATTCGCAGTACGCATGGTTGAAACAGAAGATGATATTGAATCAGTTCGAAAATGGTTGCAAATCTTATTGGCGCCAGGTTCATCACTAGGAGGTACGCGTCCTAAATCCACAGTTATTGATGAAAACGGAGATTTATGGATAGCAAAATTTCCATCCCGTTTAGATACTATAGACTAAGGTGCTTGGGAGTATTTAGCATGGAAATTAGCAAAAGATGCTGGAATACAAGTTCCAATGGCTCGTATGGAGAAACTATCAGAACGGCATCACACGTTTTTTTCAAAGCGATTTGATCGGGAAGGTGCAGATAGAGTTCATTTCGCTTCAGCAATGACAATGACGGGACATGTGGAAATGGAGTTAAGAAATCAACCGGCTAGTTATCTTGAATTAGCAGAGTTTATTCAATTTCATGGAGCTTCACCTGAAACGGATTTGAAGAAACTTTAGCGTCGTATTGTGTTTACTATTGCGATTTCAAATACGGATGATCATTTAAGGAATCATGGATTTATCTTGTCAGATAAAGGTTGGCGATTGTCACCAGTATACGATATGAATCCATCAATTGATAAAAATGGCTTAGCTCTAAATATCAATTTGGAATCAAATGCTTTAGATTTTGAACTTGTAAAATCAGTTGGAGAATATTTCAATTTAAACAAATCAGAAATGGTACTTATTTTAGGAGAAGTGCTGGATTGCGTTTCAAATTGGGAAAATGAAGCGGTTGAAATTGGAATTCCTCGGGTTCAAAGAGAAATTATGTCTTTAGCATTTAAATTAAAGTGAAGTCAATAGAACAATTTCACCCCAAAGCTTTTTCATCAAGTTTGAGTTAGATATCCCGTATATTTCGGCGAAATTTTAAACTTTTTGAATTCATTCTTTTTCTATGAGCACTTATAATCCTGCGCAAATTGAGCCGAAATGGCAACATCATTGGGTAAATAACAAGATTTTCAAAACGGACGAATCGGACAGAACAAAGCCGAAATATTATGTTCTCGATATGTTTCCGTATCCAAGTGGGGCAGGGCTTCATGTTGGTCACCCAGAAGGTTATACTGCTACTGATATTATTGCACGTTACAAAAGAATGAACGGTTTTAATGTGCTTCATCCAATCGGTTGGGACGCATTCGGTTTGCCTGCTGAGCAATACGCCATCAAAACAGGAACGCATCCGGCTGAAACTACAGCAAAAAACATCGATCGCTTTCGTATGCAATTGCAAGCTATCGGTTTTTCGTATGATTGGGATCGTGAAGTAAATACAACGGATCCTGATTATTTCAAGTGGACCCAATGGATTTTCTTGCAGTTGCATAAACGTGGTTTGGCTTATGAGTCTTTTGCACCTGTAAACTGGTGTCCTGCTTTAGGAACCGTTTTAGCAAACGAAGAAGTTATTGATGGAAAAAGTGAAGTTGGTGGATTTCCAGTAATCCGTAAACCAATGCGCCAATGGATGTTACGCATCACCGCTTATGCAGAACGCTTATTAACCGAGTTGGAAGATTTAGATTGGCCAGAATCCATCAAAGAAATGCAACGCAATTGGATTGGTAAATCGATTGGTGCAGAAGTGGATTTTGCTGTGGAAAATTTTCAAGCAAATATTAGAGTTTTCACCACACGTCCTGATACTTTGTTTGGTGCAACCTACATGGTTTTGTCACCTGAGCATCCTTTAGTTGAGGTGATCACAACAGCTGAAAACAAAGAAGCAGTAGAAAAATATAAAGAAGAAGCTTCCACGAAGTCTGAATTAGATCGGACTGAAATGGCGAAAATTAAAACCGGTGTTTTTACAGGCGCTTATGCCATCAATCCAACAAATGGAAAACAAATTCCAATTTGGATTGCCGATTATGTGTTGTTGGGTTATGGAACAGGTGCGATTATGGCGGTTCCTGGTCATGACGAACGCGACTGGGAATTTGCAAAAAAATTCAATATTGAAATCGTTGAAGTTGTTTCCGGTGGAAATATTGAAGAGTCAGCTTATACGGATAATCAGCATGGTGTGGCGATTAATTCTGCGAATTCAGAAGTAAGTTTGAATGGATTAAAAGTTCCTGAAGCTAAAGAAACGATTATTAATTGGTTGGAAAGCAAAGGCTTAGGTCAAAAAAGTATCAATTATCGTTTGAGAGATTGGTTGTTCTCTCGTCAGCGTTATTGGGGTGAACCTTTCCCAATTATTCATGTTGATGGAACTCCGATTGCTCTTTCAGAAGAACATTTGCCAATTCATTTACCAAAAGTAGAATCGTACGAACCTGCTGGAAACGGTGAGCCGCCACTTGCAAATGCAACAGATTGGTTAAAAGTCACCGATTCAGAAACAGGAAAAGAAGGATTACGTGAAACCAATACGATGCCACAATGGGCTGGAAGTTGTTGGTATTATTTACGTTACATCAGTCCAAATTACATTGGCGGTCCCGTTAATCCTGATTTAGAAAAATATTGGATGCCAGTCGATTTATATGTCGGTGGGGCAGAGCATGCGGTTCTTCACTTATTATATGCACGTTTTTGGCATAAAGTATTATTTGATGCAGGAATTGTTTCCACAAACGAACCCTTCAAAAAATTGATAAACCAAGGGATGATTCTTGGTGAAATGGAATTCACAGCGTTCAAAAATGAAGCTGGAGAACTTATTTCTGCAAAAGGATTAGAATCTACCGAAAGTCTTAGCACGCATAAAGTTGCAGAAGACGAAGTAGAGAAAAAGGGGGATCTCTTCTATCTAAAAGGAACAAATTTCGCCGTAGAAGCTAAATCGCACAAAATGTCAAAATCACGAGGAAATGTCATAAATCCAGATGATGTAATTTCCCAGTATGGCGCCGATGCTTTGCGTTTGTACGAAATGTTCATGGGACCTTTGGAGCAAGTAAAACCGTGGTCAATGCGTGGCGTTGAAGGCGTTTTTCGTTTTTTGAAGCGTTCGTATCGTTTATTTGTGAATGAAGATGATGAGGCAAATCCTTTGGATTCTTCGATTCAAGATGTAGAAGCAAGCAAAGAGCAATTGAAATCGATTCATACTGTTATCAAAAAAGTAACGGAAGATATTGAAGGATTTAAGTTCAATACGGCTATTTCAGCAATGATGGTTTTCATTAATGATGCATCAAAATGGGAAGTTAAACCATTGAGTGTCATGAGACAATATGCTCAAATCTTGAATCCGTTTGCTCCGCACTTGGCCGAAGAAGTGTGGGAAAAAATGCAAGTCAATACAGAATTGTCCTATACAGAATGGCCAAACTATGACGAAAGTTATTTGGTTGATGATGAATTCACGTATGGAATTCAAGTTAACGGAAAACTTCGTGGCGAATTAAAAATTGCTATGGCAGATGCTACGGATAAAGAAAAAGTCTTAAGTGCTGTAAAAACAGTAGAAGGTGTTTCGAAATATCTTGATGGAGTGCAAATAGTTAAAGAAGTATTTGTGCCAAAACGTATTGTAAATATTGTAGTTAAGTGAAATTTAAAAAGCTCCCAACTAATATCAGGGGGCTTTTTTTACAGTAAATCGTCATCTCACTGCGTAGTTTTACGAATCACATCTCAGTGCCTTCGGTATCAACCAGAGTTGAGTCAAGTACTTATTTACCAGAAGAAAAGTGAATGAATTGGAAAAGGAGAGATCTACCTTTAAAATTCTGAATTCTTAAGTTTGATTTTTAAAATGGTTCAGAATTTAGTTCATCAACTAAATTAATACCAGCATAAAACGGAAGATTCTTTTAACTGCTCAGAGCTTAAGTCATATCGGCTGAAACCGCTTCAAATTCTTAAATTTTTTATTATAGATAGGTACCCACTCCAAAAAGTCGATTCTGTCGATTTGCACCCCTCTAAATACTAAGAATCCGCCGAATAGTTTGCTAAACACAACTTTTCGCAGTTCACTCAAATATACTTCAGTCACTCAAAATCGGACTTCGTTTCTAAACAAACTTCTATCGTTTTTACAAAAAAGGTCATCCCGTGCCCCGATACGATTCGAAGAACCATGAAGTGCTATCTCTGTTCTATATCTTTTTACGCCATAAGCAGTAAGTTCTAAGGCTGAGACGCTGGGTCAGAGCCCAGCATGACGAAATGACGAACGTGAAATAATAAAAATATTTGCTCATAAGCTATTGTTTTTATTTTTTTTGCAAAATTGAACCTTTTTTAAAAAATAATAAACTATACAAAAGGTCTAAGTCCGAATTTGAGTTTAGATTTAAAGAATGGGCTTAAACGATGTAAAATTCTTTTAGTTATAATATTATTAATTTATTAATATAAGTTTAGAGCGAATTTTAGAAAAAAAATGTAATTTACCCATTTATAGTAAATTTTAAGAATGACCTTATTAAGCAAGATAGCAACTTTTTCTATTGTAATAGAAATAAAAATAGTGTTTTTGAAGGAGAATATTTGTAATTCATTTAGTGTACTCTTTACGTTATTCCTATTACAATTCCTTTTTTCTTCCTGTTCAACTAATCAAGACATTGAACATTCAAAAGCGGAAATAAGGCTTTTAAATGAAAAAATAGGGGAAATTTATAGGGATAATTCTTTTGAAAAAGCAATGCAATCTGTAGATAGTGTTGTCCAAAATGGAAATTTAGAATCAAAAGCCTTAACTATTTATGTTAGGAATGTGATTAAAGCAAATCTGACAAATAATAGAAAAGGCATGGTTTCAGAAGCGTTTATTTATGCAGATTCAACCTTAAATGCCATTGCTACTTTGAAAGAGGATTATCCTAAACAGTATTTTTTAGCTCTAGTTCTTAAGGGGAATTCCTTAATTAATATTGGTAATTATTATGAAGGCTTAGATTATTATGATCAGGCAAGACAATTTTCAAGAAAAGCTTTGAGTGATTGTTATGATTCGGAATTTGAGGAAGAAGTTGGGTATTTATTGTATTCTCAGCATCATTATCTTGACGCGATATTTTATTTTAAAGAAACACTTAAGCGAAGAGAATTATGTACAATGGATAAAAATCTTCAATTTTACTTTTTCCAAAAACTAAATAATAACATTGGTTTATCGTATCAAAAACTAAATGAACTAGATAGTGCAAAGTATTATTTTGAACGAGCTTTAAGTAGTATTACCAATCCCAGATATGTTGGAATTGTTGATTCAAGCTTTATTGAAGTTGCAAAGGGAGTTGTAAATGGTAATTTGGGGCAAGTTTATTTTGAAAAAGGAAATTTCTCCGTTGCAGAGTCGCTTTACATAACGAGCATTGATATTAATATATCGAGGCGTAAAAATTATTTAGATGCCTTACTAACGAAAATCAAACTGGCTAATTTATATATTGAAACAGGAAAATTAACGAAGGCAAAAGAACTTATCGATATAGTATCACTAGAATCAAAGATAACGGAAATTCCAGAGTATAATCTTCGATTGTCTAAAATTAACTGGAAATATTATGATAAATTAAATGATTTTGAAAAAGCATATAAGGCACACTTAAATTATTTTAAGCAACATGAGGTACTCCGCTCAAGATTAACAAAATGGAACACGGTAGATATTAAACAAAACTTCATTTTAAACGAGAGAAGTTCGAATTTAAAACAACTTCAAGAAACGAATAGTATTAAAAACACCATTCTTGGAAGTGTACTTATAGGGGTAGTCTTATTATTAATTATCATTTGGCAATATGTGAAACAATTAAATTTTGAGAAACAGAATTCTCTAAAATTGGAAACGGCAAATACGAAGTTAAATCAATCGTATAAGGATTTAGAAATAAGCATAGAACAAAATGCACATTTCTTAAAAGTTGTTGCTCACGATTTAAGAAATCCAATTTCTGGAATAGTAGGCTTCTCAGATTTATTGAAAAGTGATTTACCTAAAAATGATATATTGAAAATTGCTACTATCATTGGCAAAACAAGTTCTGACGCACTTCAGATTATTGAAGATTTGTTATTTAATCAGTCTTTAGAAACAAGTAAGACTTTAGAGAGAATTGACTTGAAAGATCTTATTCAGTACAGTGTTTCAGTCGCAAAGTTTAAAGCGGATGAAAAACAAATTACGTTAAATGTTGAATTAGATGTTTTTGAGGCAGAAGTCTTAATTCATAGAGATAGTATTTGGAGAGTGTTGAATAATTTAATCGATAATGCAATTAAGTTCAGTCATTCAAATGCTAGTGTTGAAATAATACTAAGTCGAAATAATGACGAAGTTCAAGTCAGTGTAAAAGATTTTGGGATAGGTATTCCAGAGGAACTAAAAGAGCTTCTATTTGAAAATAATCCAATCAAAATGAGAAGTGGTACAAGCGGAGAAGAATCTAATGGCTTAGGTTTAATTCTGTGTAAAAAATTGGTCGAAGAAAGTAATGGAAAATTATGGTTCGAAAGCGAGATTGGGCAAGGTAGTACGTTCTGTGCTTCTTTCCCAATAGTGTAACGGTATAATTATTGGTAGTATTTTCGAATTAACTGTTACTTTAAATAAATCATATTAAATGAATTATTTGCTTCCATTAGAAGAATAAAAACAATACTATACAATCAATAAGTTTTAATGGATTAGCTCTTATTTACACTTTTGCGACACTAAATAAGAATCTATTTTTTTGATGAATTTAGCTAATTACAACTGACATTTACAAAATATTAGCAAAATATTCGTAGAATTCGTAGAATTCGCAGGATTTGGAAGGGTGTAAACCGAAAGCATCTACTTTTTGGAGTGGACTCAAATTATCAAACTATATTTAAAACTTATTCTGTGAAATAAATTAAGTACACCACATTTTGATATTAGCATTAATCGTTGTGTTTAGAGCTTACTTATGAATATTTTTTTAAAAAGGTTTACTAACGGCATAATCTATTGTAGTGTTTACATTAACCTATACCTATTTCTTACAAAAAGAAACGAATAGTCTTTATACAAATTTGACTAACTCATCCAATTTTGTTCAATTACAAGGAGCAATTGGAATAATAGATAGGATGCACGAAGGTTTAAAAGGGGATATTGCCATTCTACAACTTTGAAGAATTGAAAATCAATATTTTTTGAAACTGATTTAAACGATTTAAAAGATCATATCAATCTTATCGAAAAAAATAAGCGTATTTAGTCCACTCAAGTTGATGATAAGTTGAAAGTCATTATTCCGAGTAGTATTGTTGAAATAAGAACTTATTGAAAATCTGCAAAATCATTGGCAGAGATGATTTGAGCAATTCAGGAAAATGAGAATTTAGAATCTGATTTTGAAAATCGATTTAATATATTAGAAGAAGCTTTAGGTAAGCTGACTGATAAAATGGTCGTTTTGGCAAAAAATCTTGAATTAAAGGCTGAGATAAGTAATAATGTACAAAACTGTTTACCTATTTACTAATCGCTTTAGGTGCAATTGTATCAGTGGTATTAGATTTGTGTTTAGCAATAAAAATTCCGAACCCAATCATCAAATTCATAGACTCACTGAAAATTATTATTGAGGAGTCGATAAGTGTAGCAGAACAGTTAGATAAAACATCGGAGTATTTGGCAAATGGCGCTTCAAGACAAGCTGCAGCTATTGAAGAAATGATTGCGAGTATTTCTGAAATTGTAAGTCAAATAGATGAGAATAGGGTGAACCTTCAATCCTCATTATTAATTGGAACAGAAACCAGAATTTCGTCGGATAAAAGCAAAATACAGGTTGAAAAGCTAAGAAAAGTAAAGACAGAGTTAAATGAATCAAGTCATAAAATGTCATCAATACTAAAAAACTAGATAAGGTTTCGGTTCAAACGAATTTATTAGCTTTAAATGCATCAGTGGAAGTAGAAATAGTTGGACAGTAGGGTTTAGGTTTTGCGGTTGTTGCCGATGAAGACCTTAGGCTCTCAATTCGAACGACAGAAACATTAAAAGAAATTGAAGCACGCATTGTTGAATCTCAACAGCAACATCACGAAAGTGTTGATTTAAGTTCTGAGGTTGCTGAATCATTAAATGGGAATGCAGTTCAAATAAGTAAAGTAGAAAAAGAGCTTATTGTCATAAATGACCGTTTTACCGAACAAAAGTCTAATCTCAAAGAATTTACCTCGACCATTAAATCAATTGAGGGTACTATTTAACAATCTGCGGCAGCCGCTGAGGAGACTTCAAGTTAAGTTAAAGAGTTGACTGAACAAGCAGTTAGAATCAAAGATGCCACATTAGATCTTTAAGAAGTACTTGATTAATATTATTACTAAGGAGAATACTACGAATGAAAAATGGGAATTTTCTATTACTATGTGTAGCAACAACGCTATTTTTGGCAGGAAATGTATTTGCACAGGAATCAATTATTACAGATCGTCCCGATATGACGGAAGCATCTTATTTAGTACCTGTAGGTTGGTTACAAATTGAAGCAGGTGCATTTGTTGATAATGCGAATGCAAACGAATATGAATTTGTTTACAATACAACTTTAATTAGATATGGTATTTCTGAGTCGATCGAACTTCGTTTACTTCAAGATTATTTAGGCTATTATGTAAATGATACTGAAGTTGCAAAAGGTTTAAGTCCGTTTGGTTTTGGAGCAAAAATCACAATTGCAAAAGAAAGCGGTTGGATTCCAGAAACAGCCATTATTGGTCATTTATTTCTGAAAACAGGAGAGAAAGCCTTTAGAGCACAATCCATAAATCCACAATTCCGATTTACTTTTGCTAATTCTTTACCAAATGAATTTGCATTAAGTTATAATTTTGGTGCAGAATGGGATGGAGCCACAACAGATGCAACCGCAATCTATACGTTATCATTAGCAAGAAATTTGTTTAATAGCATTTGTGCTTATGTTGAAATCTATGGGTTTGTTCCAGAGAATAGTGTTTCAGATCATCGATTTTAAGCTGGATTAACCTATTTAGTTGGAAACGATTTACAATTTGATGTTTCTGGTGGAATTGGCTTATCAGAAATTTCTAATGACAATTTTGTAAGTGTTGGAGTTTCTTGGAGATTTAATACTAGGAAATAGATTTATCTGATAAATCAAAAAAGTTTTATAAAAAAAGTCAAGGGCTGATTCCTTGACTTTTTTTCTGTATTAAAAACTGGGATTGGGGTAAAAATGATTACAAAGAAATAATTAAGTAAATCTTTTTTGCAAAGTTAAAAGCTTTACTTGTTATGTAAAAAAGAAGATTGTTTAATTGCTGAACTATTCTGATTTATGAAGTTTAAGTGCAATTGAATTCAAAATACAAAAAAAATTATCTGCTTTTAAACTCAACTGTAATCAAAAAATAATGAAAAAACTATCCTTCTAATTGGTGCTATCTTCACACTTTTCACAACTTGTAATCAGCAACTTGACGAATTTAACAAATTAAAAACCTTTGCAAAAGCGTACGGTTACGTAAAATATTTTCACCCGAGTGATGAAGCATCCAAAATGGATTGGAATCAGTTTGCAGCTTATGGATCAGAGCAGGTTCTGAAGACTAAAAACAAAGCTGAACTTATCAAAACACTAAACCGTTTATTTCAGCCCATTGCTCCAAGTGTCGTTTTTTCTGATTCGAAGCAAGTTTATGATTTGAGTTCCATCACACCAAAAGACACAAGTGATTTACAAAATACGTTTTGGCAACATGAAGG
>CAZNTR010000142.1:0-10052 GCA_964575925.1 uncultured Chitinophagales bacterium | reverse complement strand
CCCCTATTTCTGTTCAGAAACCACTTTCCTTCGGTATTTGTTCGGGTTTCCTTCGGCAAAGCTAAAAAGTATGAGTATAAATCATTGCATCACAAGACCTTGTAAATTCTTCATTTTTTCTGATCGAAGAATAGTCGTACTAAACTCGAATTAGATACAGACCTGATTGCAAGTTGACCTGAAAAAAACTAGCAACATTACCCTTTAAAGACTAATTCGCCTGCATTTCTTGGTGTATTACTGTCAAAAATGTAAATAATTAGATATAGCTTTTAATATTTGTAAAACACCCCATTATTACATGAAATTTTGGAGATTCGCTGTGTAAATAATTCATCTACTAATTAATCCTAATTTTCATGCATAACGTTTTTGATACACGATCATTCGAAATAATTTCAATCGGTTCTGGTCCAATTAATCTTACTAAAACTATTGATGCTGAACTACAACGTTATAGTAAAAGTGCTTATTACCTCTATTGGGATCAATCTTTTGCACAAGCCTATTTATATAAAAGAGATAATGAATTCAGTTTCTGGGATACAATCATGGGTGTAGCAACACATAATGAGCTCTGGGATATGTATGCTCCAAGACTAATGGAAATGCTTAATCATGTGAGACAATGAGAGAATCCCATATTCATTTTTGCAAATCTGCCAGGTGAGCTAGCTCAACATATTTTAATAAAGCTTATAGACTTATTAAAATCAAATAATAAAAAAGTCCTTGTATTGACTCAACGACCTTTACTATGTGAAGGAAAAAAGAGAAAGGAAGCCGCAGAAAAGATGTTAAAGGAATTACAAGATTCAGGAGTAAGTATTTTGCTAAATGATTTTACTTTAGATTTATTGCACGATGAGGAGTTATCAATTCCAGATGTATTCTACAACAATGATTTCATACTAAAACAAGCTTTTTATTCCATTAACAATCTGATGGTGTAATCTTTTAATCATCCTGAAGCAAAGGAATCTCTTTTATCTTTCCTCGAAAAACAAGAATTGATACTATTCGGATATGGGATTGCTACGACTATACATCAGCTCGAAAGTGCCATAAAAAGTGCAAATGAACAGATAATGGATAAACTGAAGCAATATCATCAAGAAGCAGAAATTGAAGCGTACACAACAATCATCTCCTATATCTCTATCAATCCAGAAAGTTATTTGGCTGAAAATAAAGGCCTGATTGATGAACTTATCCCCACTACTAATATAGTTATTGTGACAAAAAATTGCTGTTTGGTAGGTGAAAATATATCTGTTCGATTGCTTGCTAGAGTGAGATTGAATTAGAATAAATTGTAAATACACATAATTAATTAATACATTAAAACTTTAATCTCTAAAAATAACATTTATGAAAAGAACTATTGATTCAAACCTTCTAGACCAATTTCTTAAAACAGATCTTTGGATAGAATAGTTAAAGAAAGACTGTTTTCAAAAAGAAATATTATTTACAATAAGAGAAAATGAAATTAGACTTTACCATAAAGGTCGTCTCTTATTTTCTTATTCAAATCGAGGATTTAAAACAAATCTTAAATTTGCATCGGTTATCGAAAAAAAAGACGACAATTATATTCATGAGAGTGAGCTTAAAAATTATAAACTCCACACAGAATTTCTACCTAACTATGATAGAATTAAAGAGAATTGTCTTAATTATTCAGAGAAAGAAGCTTCTAATGTAGCATCTTTCTCTGAACGTTACTCTTATTTATCAGATTCCAATATAGTTGTTTTAGACATCGAACCCTCATTAAAGTCATTAAATGAAGATAATAATCAAGATAGAATTGATTTAGTACTATTGAATAAAGAAACATCCACTATCAAATTTGTAGAAGCTAAACATTATTCAAACAAACAAATTACTCCAAAAGGAGCTAAACTAACAGAAGTTCTTAACCAAATAAAGAGGTATCAAGAACAGGTTCATAATACAAGTGAAGAAATATTAGAAATATATGCGACCTATATTGAAGAAATATTAAATAGAACGTTTAACATAAACCTTCCTAAACCAACAAAAGTAGATCCTAAAGTAACACTATTAATCTTTGGATTTGACTCAGATCAAAAAAAAGGTAATCTCAAAAATATTAAGCAAAAAATTAGTGATCATGGGATCTTTGTTTATGCAAAAGGAGATATTTCCTAGCCGTTCGACTTATTACAGTTGTGGGGTTGAGTAATACCCATTCAATTAATAATCTACAATAGCTCTCAAGAAAATAGTGGCTCAAACGTCGAAGTCTTCACCAACGCAACCCGAATTCTCGTTGATTCGGGTTGCCCTTATTAAATAGTTATAAGGACTTTAAAGATAATAATCCGTTTGAAGCCCTTTTCTTTTATCCTTTCAACGGAATCTTCCTTAAAGGTGGCTAATTGAATTTCCGTTTGGCAAAAAATCATCTCAATAGATTGAATATCCCCTACTGCAACTCCTCAGCTTGTTCTTATTCTTCTTTGTTGTCGATTGTTAGAGAATACATTCAGTAATGGGTAATATTTTTCAGGAATCCTATATGAAAAAGCAATTCGGCTAGCAATGTTAGTTTAAGAACTACCCTGAGTTCGGGATAAGGATTATCACAATAATTTTAATTAAAACCCAGAAAAACAATGGATAACCTCATTTGGCTTAGTAAGGCAAACTAGAATTTACCCCCAAATTAAACAGAGATTGCACTTCGTGGTTCTTCGAATCGGGTCAAGCCCGGAATAACGATTTTTTTCACTGTTTTTATATTCATTTCTTATCCGGAAATCAATTTAATAGAAGAATGAAACGAAAACAATACTTTTATATCTCTAAAAAAAATTTAGCAGAATGACTCATTCTGACTAATTCGCCTGCGTTTCTTGGTGTTTTAAGACCAAATATGTAAACAATTAGAAATAGCTTTTAATATTTGTAAAACACCCCATTTTTATATGAATTTTTGGAGATTCGCTGTGTATATAATTCATCTACTAATTAATCCTAATTTTTCATGCCTAACTTTTTTGATACACGATTATTCGAAATAATTTCAATCGGTTCTGGTCCAATTAAAACTACTAAAACTATTGATGCTGAACTATGTCGATATAGTAAAAGTGCTTATTACCTCTATTGGAATTTAAGTATTGCTCAAGCCTATTTACATAAAACAGAAAATGAATTCAGTTTCTTTACATTCATAGGTAGAGCAACACTTAATGAACTCTGGGATATGAATGCTCTAAGACTAATAGAATCAATTGATAATAGATCCAATTTTCTAAAAGGAACTGCCGAGTATAGAAGTAAGAGAATAATAGAGGTCCCCATTTTCATTTTTGTATATCTGCCAGGTGTGCTAGCTCAACATATTTTAATAAAGCTTATAGACTTATTAAAGTCAAATAATAAAAAAGTTCTTGTTTTTACTCAACGCCCCATGAGAATTGAAGCAAAAAAGAGACATGAAGCCGCAGAAAAGATGTTTAAGGAATTACAAGATTCAGGTGTAAGTATTGTCCTCAATGATTTTCCTTTAGATGAGTTTATTCCTGATAATATATTCGTTCATCAAGCTTTTAATAACAATGATAACATTATAATGGAATCATTTTATGCAATTTATAAGCTGATGGAATTTTACTTTTTTCATCCTGAAGTAGAAAATTTTCTTTTATCATTTTTCGAAAAACAAGAATTGTTACTATTCGGGTATTCAATTGCTACCAATGTGAATCAACTCATTAGCGCTGTAGTAAGTGCAAAAGAGCAGATATCGAATAAACTGAAACGGATACATCGTAACGAAGAAGCAGAAATTGAAGCCTACACTACAATTATCTCCTATTACAACTGCAATCCGGAACATTATTTGGCTGAACATAAAAAACAATTACAGGAGCTAATTCCGCCCTCGAATACCGTTATTTCAATTGTAGATTCCAAATTAGCAGGGAAAACCTATCAGTTCGATTGCTTGCTAGAGTGAAATTGAATTAGAAAACTCTATTAAAGAAATATCTTTAATTATTTAAAAAACATCAAATCATAAATGTTATTACTTTTCAAAAAAACAGATCTCTTGGTTTAAGAATACAGTAACTCTCTTTTGAACTGCATCTCTTTTACTTTCAAGGATTTAGGGAATTATAAATTAAAATTAAAAATAGAATTACTATGGAAAAATATATATCACAAACACTAGTCAAAAACTTTAAACAAACTGAACTTTGGCAAAATAAATTAAAAGATGACTGCAAAAATGGAGATGTCTTTTTGGCAATTAGAAACAACAAAATTGAACTTTACTACAAAGGTGGTCTCCTATTTGAGTATTCAAACGATTGTTTTAAAACACATCACAAGTATGCCTCTGTTATCAGAGAATCAAAAGGAAAATATATTTCAGAATCTGACTTATCGCAGCTTAGATTAATTTCAGATTTTATTAGTGGATATGATAGAATTAAAGAAAACTGCTCAATGTATGCTAAAAAAGAAGCAAAAGAAATTTCAAAAATAACAAAGAACTATTCCTATTTATCTGATCATAATGTTATTGTTCTTGACATTGAAGCTTCTTTTGAAGGGTTAACGAATGAAAAGAAACAAGATAGAGTTGACATCATAGTATTCAATAAAGAAACAGCAGCCTTAAAATTCGTTGAAGCAAAATTATTCTCTAATCAAGAATTAAAATCGACTAATGAACCACGAGTAATAAATCAACTACAGAATTATAACGAACAAATAGCTAATTCTGGAGATATGATTTTAAAGGAATACGAATCTCATGTTAATCTTTTAAATACTTTATTCGGATTAGAGCTGCCAAAGCCAGAAAAAATTGAACCAAAAACTGAATTGTTAATTTTTTCATTTGATGATGATCAAAGAAAAGGACGTGTCAACGATATTGTCACATCAATTCAGAGTAAAGGGTTTGAAGTTTATTCTATTGGGAATGCTGAGAATTTGACTATTAACAACCTTTGGAGGTAAAACTCATGCAATTCATAATCCACAAAGGCTCTCAAGAAATTGGCGGTTCATGCGTAGAAGTCTTCACCAAATCAACCCGAATTCTCGTTGATTTTGGGATGCCCTTATTAGATATTCATAACGACTTTGAAGATAAGAATCCGTTTGAAACCCTTCCAATAACGGACTTAGTTCAGCAAGTTCGGTTGCCAAACATTAAAGGCTTGTATAACGATGATCAAAATGCTATTGATGGTATTTTAATTTCTCATGCTCATCCCGATCATTATGGTTTAATTGCTTTTGCAAGAAATGAAATACCATTCTATTCCGGTGAAGCAACCCACGAAATAATCGAATTGAGTCAAATCTGCAAAACAGGTAAATCCTTACCGAAAACGTTCCATTATTTCACGGCAGAAGAACCGTTCTCCATTGGTGATATTACCATAACCCCATATTTGATGGATCATTCAGCTTTTGATGCCTATGCTTTTTTAATTGAAGCTGATGGGAAACGGATATTTTATTCTGGAGACTTTCGCGGACATGGACGAAAAAAAGCACTTTTTACTCGATTGATTAAAACTCCACCAAAAGATGTTGATTATTTATTAATGGAAGGAACAACAATCGGTAGAGTAAAAAAAGATATTCCTAGTGAACAAGACATTGAATTTGACCTTGTTCAAGTTTTCAAAGAAAGAAAAGGCTTGAATGTTCTGTTAACCTCCACAAAAAATATTGATCGACTAGTATCCATTTACAAAGCTTGTAAACGATCTGGAAAAATCATGGTTATTGATCCCTATACAGCATTGATATTAAAACGATTAAATAAATATGCTCAATTACCTTTCACTTCTACTGAATATCCCTTGATTAAAGTGTATTTCGCTACTTATATAAGCTCACAAATAAGAACAGGGTTTGGTGACGATGAATTCTTTTCATTAAGTAATTTCAAGATTTCACGAGATGAAATCCTTCAAAATCACCTTAATTGTGTACTGCTTATAAAAACATCTATGGCGTATGATTTATCCAAATTTCAATACTATGAACTGGCTACTTGTATCTACTCATTGTGGAGTGGTTATAAGAAAAAAGCCGTATTAGCGAATTTAATACGTAATTTACAAATCACTGGATTTGCACTAAAGGAAATTCATACAAGTGGTCATGCCTCAATTAGTGCTTTAAACTGTTTAGCTCAGGCTATTCCACCAAAGTTTTTAGTTCCGATACATACTGAAAAACCAAAATCCTATCGACAATTGTTTCAAGGTGTTCGAATTAAAGAAATAAAGGACAGGGAAACCATTACCATCGAGTAAGCTTTTTAGAGCTAATAAAGAGGATATAAATGCACTTTAAGTACAATAGTTATACAAGCCGCTCAACCCTTTTTCGAAGCATCTATTCGTGAAAATAGTGGATGAAGTGCCAAGATTCAGAACAAGCATGAAGATTGTTCTGAACTTAGGCACTACTCTTCGAAAAAATCTAGATAGAACACTAAGTAAGGTTTACCTTTTACTTGTTATGCTTTAATTGCACTCTTAATAGGGATAATAAACTTTGGAGATTTTGTAATTAATATCAACGAATTGTAAACATTAAAAAAAAGCCCAAAAACTGATGAAAATTTTTCGATTCGCTGTATATAGATTAACTGATAATTAAACTTTTTTTTTATGTCTGAACACTACACAAGAGAACATTATGACATTATATCAATCGTTTCAAGAATGATGCGAACTGCAAAAAAAATAGAATCCGATATTCGAAAATTTAGTAAACCCAACATCTATTTTTTTCATGATATCGCATTCGCTATTGGCACTTTAGGAAATCAAGTAGATAAAACATTCAATTTTCATGATTCCTTATGGGGTAATGTCTCTTATAATGAAATTTGGGAGATGTGTTTGCCTAGTTTAAAAGATCGACTTGAGCAAAAAACAACTTCAGTAGTATATAATCCTGTTATTACAGAATGTCCTGTTTTTATTTTCGCTAGTTGCCATGAAATTGTATGGAAGGGCGGGATAGCAAACTTGCATTGGCTAACAAATCAGATATTGTTGAAGATGATTGATTTGCTACATTCCCTTAATAAACATCCAGTTATTTTTTTCCAAAGACCAACTGCCTTCTCTAAAAGTGATGGTTATGAGAAATCAGGCGACTTACTTAGTCAATTACTTGACACTAGAGTAAGTTTAGTTATAAACGATTTACCATTCGCAAATGAAGTCCCTAAAGAAAAAAGCTGGTGTGAACTCTTTGAAGAAAATGAGTCTTCGATATTCCAATCTTTTGATGCCTTAGATAAACTTATGGAATTTTGCTTTTATGAACCGGGTTCAACGAAAGACCTTTTGTCATTTTTACATCAACAAGAAATTTTATTTTTGGGATTTGCAATAGCACCAACAATTTATGATATAAAACAAGCCTTTGAACTAGCAAAAAGTCAACTTGCTACAAAATTGAATCATTATCCGAAAGCTGTAATTGAATCATATAAAATCGTAATTGGTTATAGCTCTTTAAATCCGAAAAGTTATTTAACTCAAAACTCGAATATTTTTTTAGATGTATTTTCAAAACCATACACGAATATTATCATTAAAAATGAATATGTAACTGGTGAACAAGTTTCAATTCAATTACTGGCGAAAGTATCTACATTACTAAATGGGATACCGAAAAACCAAAGTAATCAAACGGTAACAACATGAAGCTAACCATCATGTTCTAAAACCTAATCTTAATCATATCTCTTAGAATTATGAAACGTAAACCCACACTCTCAGCTATATATAAAATTGGAACTTATAAATCCCTTGATAGCCAACTAGCAGAATACTTTCATATTGATCCAATGAAGGAATACATTGGTCGGACCATTTATTTAGTCAAGAATCCTAAAGACCATGATACCATCTATTTTGCTTCTTTTCAAAACAATACTAGTATTTCTGCTGGTATTATTCAAAGTATAGATACACTCAAAATGATTAACTTACAAAACATCAGCCTGATACTCTCGACTTATCCACATCAGGATATACATTTGCAATCCTGTCCAATAATAAATGAACACTTGGATTCCTTTTTAAGTGAAACAAACGGCTGGTTAGTGTACACACATCAATTAGAGTTTTTGTACATGATGGCAACTCAAAAAAATCATGAAGAAGCAACAGAATTCCGAAAAAAATTCAACAGCAAGAATGCTACATTCTTAAATACAATACCCGATTATCCCCTATTTGGCACAACTTTGAATACAATTATTGCTGAACGATTGATTCATCCATCAAAAACAGTAGTGCGACCTCAATATGCTTTGGGCTATAAACTTTTTGAGTATTTGAGTGAATGATCTTGAATGTAAAATTCTAAATTGAATTTTGATTTGGGATTTCATTCATTGTGTTTGATTGGAGTTTGCGTTTTATACTAATGCACTCAAAGTAGAAAAAGGGTTTATCTTCGAGCGTATATCAGACATATTCACATCTGTAAATTCCGAGCCATAATCTATTTAATCAAAATGAGCTTGGGAGTCGTTCAATAAGATTTAACGCATTTTGTTCAATTTTTGAAAAAGCGAACCACTTTTTTCCAAGATCTTTCAAGGAAGCACCAATGTGAAAAATCTCGTTATCATCTAAAATAAGGAATCGGTCGTGAGCATCGGCAAAATGCACACATTGAATTGGATCATATTGCTGATTGTGCTTTTCAATATCTTGTCGAAGAATTTGAGAAATTTTCTTAGTGTAAATAACAGCCGAAACACCTAATTGTCTCTTAGAAAGTTGAACAAGAACAGAGTCATCCACATAATTATCAATGAGTTTTATGCTTTTTTTTGCTGATCGAATGAGGTCAGCGATAAATGTGTATGCATCAAAAATTTGCCCATTAAAGAAAATCCATTGTTTCGGTTTATAACCAGATAATTCAAGTGCTTGTAATACTTTTTCAAATGTTTTACCATGTTCGGCAACGGTAACTTCAATTCTATCTAAGCGTTGTAAAAGACCACCATACTCTCCAATCATTTTGCGCATTTCCACAAACGCTTGAATAATTTGAATACTCACTTTAACCGCTGTGGGACTTCGCAAAACGGCAGACAACATAGATACACCTTGTTCGGTGAATGCATAAGGAGCATAACGAACACCACCTCGATTATTATTATTAAATAAACTACCGTTTGAGGTCACAATTTGTGACCTCAAACGGTCAAATTCATCAGACGATAACTAAAATCGAAAACTTTCAGGAAAACGATCGCTATTTCTTAAAACAGCCTGATTCAAAACCTTAGTTTCAACACCATACATCATGGCCAAGTCTTTATCTAACATAACTTGAGTACCGCGAATGGTACAAATTAGATTTCGAATACCTTTTTCAGGTAAAAGTTGAGATAAATTATCCATGCTGTGGTCCTGTACATAAGTTGGAAATTACAACTTGAGATTTATGGTATAATAAATAGGAAAAGATATTCAACATATAAGAAATACCTAAAGTGATTATAGTCATTTTGAAATTGGATTTTTTAGAGAAAATAGTATAACGTTTTGAATAGAAAACACTCATTAGTAAGTAATGAAAATTGAAGAACTTTGGATGAGTTCTATTGTAAGCGTTAAATGTGACTTCCATAAATTTACTCAAACGAGATGCAAATTAACTATTATATTTTTGGATAGTAGAAATTAAGTAGTTTTAATTATGTGGAACGACCAACAAATTTAACCCCGATGTATTTCCATTTTAATAACTTGAATAAAACCAATTAAGTGAACATTAGTAATTTCTGAATGCTATACAACTTCTTTTGAGTTTGATAGTAACTCATATTCCTTATTTAAGGTCGCTTCATCCAATTTAAAGTGACTCGCAATTCTGCTGATAAAACGTTTAGGCATACTTTTTTGTAGTTCAATATTTTCGAAACATAGCTTTTGCCATATCCAGAAATTTCGACTAAATCCTTTGGTTTTAATTGATGCTGCTCCATCATATAATTCACG